>NZ_REBQ01000139.1 GCF_007692655.1 Halomonas sp. | reverse complement strand
AAAGCCGCTCGATAACACGTTAAGGATTCAGCATGACACACAAGGTATTACTGCTGCCGGGTGATGGTATTGGCCCCGAGATTGCTGCCCAGGCGGCGCGCTTGTTGAAGGCGTGCCAGGAAGCAGGTTTGGATATTGAGGTAGAAGAGGGGCTGGTGGGTGGCTCTGCCTACGATGTTCACGGTGAGCCTCTGCCCGCGGAAACCCTGGAAAAAGCCAAGGCTGCTAGCGCTATTTTGCTTGGCGCGGTAGGTGGCCCCAAGTGGGACAAGCTCGAAGACCTCTCAAAACGTCCTGAAAAAGGCCTGCTGGGACTGCGTAAAAATTTAGGTCTGTTCGGCAATTTGCGCCCGGCCATGCTCTACCCGCAGCTGGCCAGCGCTTCAAGCTTGAAACCTGAACTAGTCGCCGGGCTGGATATTATGATTGTCCGCGAGCTCACCGGCGGGATCTACTTCGGCCAGCCCCGCGGCATTGAAGTACGCAACGGGGAGCGGGTAGGCTTTAACACCTATATTTATTCCGAAAGCGAAATTGAGCGCATTGGTCGCGTCGCTTTTGAAATGGCTCAAAAGCGCGGTAAAAAGCTCTGTTCGGTAGATAAAGCTAACGTACTCGAAGTCACTATTTTGTGGCGGGAAGTGATGGATCGCTTGGCGCCGGAGTACCCGGATGTTGAGCTTTCCCATATGTACGTGGATAACGCCGCTATGCAACTGGTGCGAGCGCCCAAGCAGTTTGATGTAGTGGTCACTGGCAATATGTTTGGCGATATTCTTTCCGATGCCGCCGCGATGCTAACCGGCTCTATCGGTATGCTGCCTTCTGCTTCTTTGAATGAAAGTGGGCAGGGCATGTACGAGCCATGCCACGGCAGCGCGCCGGATATCGCCGGTCAAAACGTGGCGAATCCGCTGGCGATGATGCTGTCGGTGGCCATGATGCTGCGCTACTCGCTAAACGAGAATGCCATGGCGGAGCGTATTGAAGCCGCCGTGGGCAGCGTATTGGATGCCGGCCTGCGCACTGCTGATATCGCGTCAGAAGGGATGCAAACCATCGGCACCGACGCCATGGGTGATGCGGTGTTGGCGGCGTTTGCTAAGCAGTGAGTGAAGTTGTCGGGCTACTCCGGCGATAGGTCTACGAGGGGGCGCTGTGAACCCCTCCCTGGGCGCTACATTTGCCATCCATGGCAAATGACCCCCTCTACGACCTATCCCCGGCGCCCTTGTTTGCTCAGCCATTATCGGTAACCGTTCAATGCAGCTTCAAAATCAGCGTAAAGAAGTGTGTATAATATAAGGACTCATTCTTTGCAGGAGGGCTTCATATGTTGAAAGTCGGTTTCGTGGGATGGCGTGGCATGGTTGGCTCAGTGCTAATGCAGCGCATGCAGGAAGATGGTGATTTCAACGGCATCGAGCCGATTTTTTTCACCACCTCCCAGGTTGGCCAGCCCGGCCCCGACATCGGTGTTGATGTACCTCCGCTGAAAGATGCCTTCGATATTGAAGCGCTCAAAGCGTTGGACGTGGTCATCACCTGCCAAGGTGGTGATTACACCAAGCCGGTTTACAAAGACCTGCGCAGCGCTGGCTGGAACGGCTACTGGATCGATGCCGCCAGTACCCTGCGTATGGAAGATGAAGCGACCATCGTGCTTGATCCGGTTAACCGCAAGGTCATCGATGATCAGCTAGCCAAGGGTGCCAAAACCTTTGTCGGTGGCAACTGCACCGTCAGCCTGATGCTAATGGGCTTGGGCGGTCTGTTCGAAGCCGATATGGTCGAGTGGATGACCTCCATGACCTACCAGGCGGCTTCTGGTTCGGGTGCCAAGCACATGCGCGAGCTGCTCAATCAAATGGGCCAACTGCGTGACAGCGTAGGGGAAGAGCTGAAAGATCCTTCCAGTGCCATTCTGGATATTGATCGTAAAGTCACCGCGGCCATGCGCAGCAGCGACTTCCCGACCGATAACTTTGCCGCACCGCTGGCAGGTAGCCTGCTGCCGTGGATCGATACCAAGCTGGAGAACGGCCAGAGCCGCGAAGAGTGGAAGGGCAGCGTTGAGACCAACAAGATTCTTGGTCTCGATAACAACCCTATCCCCATCGACGGTCTCTGCGTGCGGATTGGTGCTATGCGCTCGCACAGCCAGGCATTCACGATCAAGTTAAAGCACGATGTGCCGCTGGATGAGATCGAAGATCGTATCGCCAAGCACAACGAGTGGGTCAAGTTGATTCCAAATGACAAAGACGCCACCGTTGCCGGTCTAACGCCTGCGGCTGCCACGGGCACGTTGCAAGTGCCGGTTGGCCGCCTGCGCAAGCTGGCCATGGGCGGTGAATACCTCTCTGCCTTTAGCGTGGGTGACCAGTTGCTGTGGGGCGCGGCAGAACCCCTTAAGCGCATGTTGAAGATCTTGCGCGAACAGTAAGTCTTTACGGTTGCACGCCAGTCAAAAACGGGAAGCTGTTCGCAGCTTCCCGTTTTTTATGCGCGTTCGTTGCTAAAAACCATTGGCATTTCGCTGCTTTATGTTAAAAATAATTAACCACTGAGTTCGCGTGACTGGTCGCAACGCAATTAGGCAACGTTAATGAAAAAAACAGTGACATTGATCGCATGGCTGTCGTTAAGCACAGCAAGCTCCGTTGCCTTGGCTGTAGGGCTTGGTCAAGCGACGGTCAGCTCGTATTTGGATGCGCCGCTCGAGGCCACGGTCCCATTGCTGGAGAGCAGTGGCTACGCGATTGACGATATCCATATCAGCGTTGCAGACCCACCTGACTTTGAGGCTGCCGGGCTTGACTGGACACCGCTCGCCGCCAGCGTGCGTGCTCAAGTGATAGAGCAGCAGGGGCGTCGTCAGGTGCGCTTAACTTCCGATCAGGCGGTTCAGGAGCCTTGGCTAGACCTGCTGCTGGCGGTTGAATTCCCAGGGGGTGAGCAGTTTCGTGATATTACCTTGCTGTTTGATCCTCAGGATTATGGTCAAAATCAGCCGCGCAGCCAGCCCGAAGGCCAGTTTCAAAACGTGGGCAGCGGTGACACGCTATGGAGCGTCGCGGAACGTATCAAGCCCGTTGAGGCGAGCGTGCAGCAGATGATGCTGGCGCTGCTTGAAGCCAACCCCAGCGTATTTCCTTCGGGCAATATTCATGACATGCGGGCAGGCCTTAGGCTACAAGTGCCTGATTCGCAAAGCGTGCTAACGCGCTCCAAAGCCGATGCCGCTGCCGCCATTCAGGCCATGAACGAAGCTTGGGGCACCCGTCGTGATGGCGCCCCTGAGCCAGTGCCGCTTCCTGGTGTGCCACCCTCCGTTGCAGCGGATGATAGCGCGGGCGTCAATGAGGAGGAGGGAGCTTCAATAGCGCAAGCCATGGTTGTTACTAGCGCAGCCATCGCAGCCGCTCAAGCCCTGCAGACCCCCGACACGGTTGCGCCTGAAAGCGATCAGGCTGAAGCGATTTCCCGTGCAGCGCTGGCTGAGCAATTTCGCCAAAGCCAAGAAACCCTTGAGCAAGTGCTCGCAGAGCGTGAGCAAATGCGCGCTGAACTGGATGAGCTGCGTGGCAATGTGGCATCGCTAACCTCGTCGCTTGATGATGCGTTAACCGCTCAAACGCAAACGCCGCTTGTGGCCAGCGTGGGAGAGGTCGCGACTAGCAATAGCGCGTCTAACCAGACAGTGACGGCGTTAATGGCCCGCTATCAATGGCCCTTGCTAATCGCTCTGAGTGCGATGTTAATTGGGCTGGTGGTGTGGCGGCGTACGCGTCGGGAAGAAGCCTGGGAAACGCACTCTTTTGCTGAGCCAGTGCCGCGACCTGTGGTGACGCCCCCTTCACACCCAATGTCGTCTCCAGATGCTGTTTATCAACCAGATACTGTGCACAAACCAGCACCTCAATTTAAAACAGCACCTGACTCCAAAATAGAGCCTGCGTTATCGAATAGCCCGTGGTTGGCCGATGATGAGCCCGCAGACGCCAGCAAGGATGACCCGCTTGGTTACCATAAAAGCCAAGCGGCAGGCCTGGCGATGCAGGGGCATCAGCGGCGAATGGGCTTGCAGACAGCAGGCGCTGATATTGATTACCACCCGCCAACGGTAACGCCGTTGCAGCCTGCAGAGGAGCTCTTAACTGAAAAACAGACGGCGCCAGAAGCAATGTCGCAAAGCCCGCATCAGGCAATTGAGGATGGCTGGGAGATTGAAGAGGTAGCATTCAAGCCGCTAGGCCGGGATAATGGTGATCCTCCAAAATCTTCAACATGATGTGGCTTGATGACGCTGTTCTATCACTTCGATGAGAAAATACCGCTAGCTGGGCGCTTAGCAATGAGTATCGAGTACGACGGTACTCGCTACTGTGGTTTTCAGCGCCTCAACCATGCCGCATCGGTTCAGGCCTCGTTGGAAGATGCATTGACCAAAGTGGCCAATGAACCCATAAAGGTGAACGCCAGTGGGCGCACCGACTCTGGCGTGCATGCGACGCGTCAAATAGTGCATTTCGATCCGCCGGTAGGGCGTTCAGAGAAAGCCTGGATATTTGGTGCCAATACCTATTTGCCTAGAGACATTGCCGTGCGCTGGGTAAAGCCGGTGGGCGATGATTTTCATGCCCGCCTATGCGCGCTGGGCCGCCGTTACCGCTATGTGTTTCTGAACCAAATCAGCCGCCCCGTCTTGGAGCGGGCCAATGTGACCTGGTGCCGCGATCCACTCGATGCAGATGCTATGCACCGCGCCGCTCAGGCGCTGGTCGGCGAACACGATTTTTCCAGTTTTCGTGCGGCGGGCTGCCAATCTCAAAGCCCCTGGCGTCATATGCACTTTGTCGACGTTAAGCGCTTCGGCCAGCTGGTGATGATTGATATCCAGGGCAATGCGTTTTTACACCATATGATTCGCAATATCGCCGGAGCGCTGGTGAGCGTTGGGCGCGGTGCGCAGAGTGAAGCCTACATTGGTGAGCTGCTGGCGCTTCAAAACCGCCGTAAAGGTGATGTCACTGCTCCCGCTTGTGGACTGCATTTTGTGGATTCGGTCTACGATGAGCGGTTTGACTTGCCTAGGGAGCCGCTGGGTCCGCATTTGCTTTCATTCACTGGCGAGTGGACGGGCGAGCGTGAGCTTCCCGATACCCCTCGTGTGGCCTATCGACGTAATCGGACGCTGAGCAATACGTCGGCGAATGCAGAACAGGAGGCCTCAACATGAGTGGTGTTCCAGTAACGCGTACCCGCATTAAGTTCTGTGGTTTTACCCGCGCAGATGACGTTGATCTCGCGGTGAGGCTAGGCGTGGATGCGCTGGGTTTTGTGATGTGGCCAAAAAGCGCCCGCAGCGTGGATATTGAGCAGCTGGCAGCGCTTTCCGCCCGTGTGCCTGCCTTTGTTACCCGGGTGGGGCTATTTGTGGATCAGCCTGCCGAGCTGATTGAGCAGTGCCTGCCGTATTTAGATATGCTTCAGTTCCACGGTAATGAAGCGCCTGGCGAGTGTCAGCAGTATTCGTTGCCTTGGATGAAAGCGCTGCGCATGCGCGATGAAATAGAGCTGGCCAAGGAAGCAGAGCGTTACCATCAGGCTCAGGCGCTGCTGTTAGATGCCTATCGTCCAGGAACGCCTGGCGGGACGGGGGAGACGTTCGATTGGTCGAGAATCCCCGCAAATCTTGCAAAACCTGTTATCCTGGCAGGTGGGTTGAGCGCTGACAACATTGCTGACGCCGTGCGCCAAGTAGCGCCCTATGCGGTTGATGTTTCAGGCGGTATCGAAGCTTCCCATGGCTGCAAAGATGCTGGCAAGATGACATCTTTTGTTCACCAGGTGGCGCTAGCCGACGCCCGTTAAATTACGCCGCGTAGCTTAGCTATTTATTATGCTGCGTCTTAGTTAGTTCATTTATTGTTTGCCTGTTCTGGCGATCTTGTGAGGTATCTCTGTGACAGTTTCTGCGACGCCTGCTCCGAAAACCAAGTTCAGCGACCTGACTCGAATGCCGGATGCCCGCGGTCATTTTGGCCCCTACGGCGGCCGGTTTGTGTCAGAGACTCTTAGCTTTGCGTTGGAAGAGCTGGAAAAAACCTACCTAAGCCTTCGTGATGATCCCGACTTCCAAGCTGAATTCGATTACGACCTTGCTCATTACGTGGGTCGCCCGTCGCCGCTCTATCACGCTAAGCGCTGGTCGGAGAGTCTTGGTGGCGCGCAGATTTGGTTGAAACGAGAAGACCTGAACCACACCGGTGCTCACAAGGTAAACAACACGATTGGCCAGGCACTACTGGCCAAAAAAACCGGTAAGCCGCGTATTATCGCCGAAACCGGGGCAGGTCAGCATGGTGTTGCATCCGCCACGGTTGCCGCTCGTCTTGGGCTTGAGTGCGATGTGTACATGGGCGCTGAAGACGTACAGCGCCAGAAGCTGAACGTTTACCGTATGCGCTTGCTGGGCGCGCGCGTAATTCCTGTTGAGTCCGGTACGCGTACCCTCAAAGATGCTATGAACGAAGCCCTGCGCGACTGGGTGACCAACGTTGATAACACTTTCTATATCATTGGTACCGTCGCAGGGCCTCACCCTTATCCGCTGTTAGTGCGTGATTTTAACGCGGTGGTAGGGCGCGAAGCGCGTCGTCAGTCCCTGGAACAGATCGGCCGCCTGCCGGATGCGTTGATCGCCTGTGTAGGTGGTGGCTCTAACGCCTTGGGCCTCTTCTACCCGTTTGTGGAAGATGACGATGTTGCCATGTATGGCGTTGAAGCCGGAGGTGATGGCGTGGAAACCGGCCGCCATGCGGCACCGCTGGCATCCAACGCCCCGCGAGGCGTACTGCACGGCAACCGCACCTATTTAATGTCCGATGAGGCTGGGCAAGTGTCCGATACTCATTCGATTTCAGCCGGTCTCGACTATCCTGGCGTGGGGCCAGAGCACGCGCTTTGGAAAGACGTTGGTCGGGTAAATTACGTCGCGGCTAATGATAAGGAAGTATTGGAAGCCTTTCGTGAGCTGACTCTGATGGAAGGCATTATGCCCGCCCTCGAGTCGGCCCACGCGCTGGCCCATGCCAAGGTCTTAGCGCCGACCATGCGGGCTGACCAGCATATTGTGGTCAACCTTTCTGGGCGTGGCGATAAAGACATCATGACGGTGGCCAAGATTGATGGCATTGAATTTTAAGGTCAGCTTTTTTAAGGGTAAGCATGAACCGTATTGATCAGCGTTTCAGTGAACTTAAGCAGCAGGGTCGCAAAGCTCTGATCCCCTACATTACCGCAGGGGATCCCGCGCCTCAGTACACCGTGGGCTTTATGCATGCCTTGGTGGAGGCCGGGGCCGATGTGATTGAGCTTGGCGTGCCTTTTTCTGATCCCATGGCAGACGGGCCGGTGATTCAAAAGGCCTGTGAGCGAGCGCTAAAGCAGGGCACCCGGTTAGTCGACCTCATCCAAATGGTGAAAGAGTTCCGCCAGACCGATACCACCACACCAGTGGTGTTAATGGGGTATCTCAACCCTATTGAGCGGATTGGTTACGAAAATTTTGCGGATCAAGCGGCCAGCGTTGGCGTCGACGGTGTATTAATTGTTGATATGCCACCGGAAGAAGCCGAAGAAATTGGGCCGCTGTTGAAATCCCGTGATTTAGCCGCAATTTTTCTTGTTGCGCCTACCACTTCCCATGAGCGTGCAGCTACAATATGCGCCCATGGTGAAGGCTACCTCTATTACGTATCGCTGAAAGGCGTTACTGGAGCTGCCACCTTGAACGCCGAGGATGTGGCCGAACATTTGGCTCCGTTGCGGGGCATGACCGATTTACCGCTCTGCGTAGGTTTTGGCATTCGCGACGGGGCGACTGCCGCTGAAGTGGCGAAAGTTGCCGATGGTGTGATTGTGGGCAGTGCCTTGGTTAACCGCATTGCTGAAAGCGTCGATGCGCCGGAAACCATCGCAGGCCAGTTGAAAAGTGTATTAGCAGAAATGCGCACGGCGATGGATGCTTAGAGTAGAACGCTTCATCGTCTGTACTGAATAGATTCACGACACTCATCAAGCTTGGTTCAACCAGGCATTGACGTATAACGGAAGCCTTTTTGATATGAGCTGGTTAGACAAGATCGTTCCCTCAATGGGTCGTATCCAGCGTAAGGACCGTCGCGCTAGCGTGCCCGACGGCCTCTGGCGTAAATGTCCCAAGTGCGAAGCGGTTCTCTATCTCCCTGAGTTAGAGAAACACAATAGCGTATGCCCTAAGTGCGATCATCATCTGCGCTTAACGGCACGTAAACGCTTGGACTGGTTCTTGGATAAAGCCGGACGCGAAGAGATCGCGGCAGACATCGAACCGAATGATCGGTTGAAGTTCCGCGACTCTAAAAAGTACAAAGACCGCCTGACCGCAGCGCAGAAAGAGACCGGCGAGAAAGATGCCCTGATCGCAATGCGCGGTGAGTTGGATGGTCTGCCGGTGGTTGCTGTTGCTTTTGAGTTTACCTTTATGGGTGGCTCGATGGGGGCGGTGGTAGGCGAAAAATTTGTACGTGCCGCGACACTGGCGTTGGAAGAGAATATTCCGCTGGTTTGCTTTGCTGCTTCAGGCGGCGCACGTATGCAGGAAGCGCTCTTCTCGCTTATGCAGATGGCTAAAACATCCGCCGCGCTTGAAAAACTCAAGCAAGCCGGTGTGCCTTATATTTCGGTACTGACGGATCCTGTGTTTGGCGGTGTATCCGCTTCGCTAGCGATGCTGGGCGATTTGAATATCGCCGAACCCAATGCCTTGATTGGTTTCGCTGGTCCAAGGGTTATCGAACAAACCGTTCGTGAAACACTGCCCGAAGGTTTTCAGCGCAGCGAGTTTCTGCTCGAGCATGGCACTGTCGATATGATTGTGCATCGTCATGAAATGCGCGCCCGGATAGGTAGCATGCTGCGTAAGCTTACCCATCACGACGCTGTTCCGGTCTATGTACCCGATGCAGAGAGTGCTGACGTAGCCGAGCCCATCGTGGAAGAGGCAACGTTAGCTGATGCTGCAGACCCTACGTTCCATAAAGTAGAACCGTCAACCAGCGACACTTTCACTGTCAAGAGTGACGACCATTCGCGCAATGCCTGACTCTCTGGAACCTGGTTCTCTACAGCCCCCTTCGTTGCCGCTCTATTCTTTGCAACAGTGGCTCCAGCATTTGGAAACGTTGCACCCGGTCGGGATTGATATGGGGCTGGCGCGGGTCTCGCAAGTGGCTAGACGGATGGGGCTGCTTTCACGCCCCATCGCGCCTTGTGTCATCACCGTGGCGGGTACGAATGGCAAGGGGTCTACTCTTGCCATGATTGATAGTATTGCTCGCGCTCATGAGCTGCGAGTGGGTACTTATACCTCTCCCCATTTGTTGCGCTACAACGAACGCGTCAAAATTGATGGTCAGGAAGCCTCCGATCAGCTGTTAATCGATGGCTTTCAACACGTTGAAAGCGCTCGCTTGCAGACGCCTGAAATCAGCCTGACCTACTTTGAAGCGGGGACGCTCTGCGGCCTGTGGTGTCTGGCTAACTCAGGCCTTGATCTTGCCGTTCTTGAGGTCGGGCTGGGTGGTCGACTGGATGCTGTCAATATTATCGATGCCGATGTGGCGGTAGTGACCACCATTGCTCAGGATCATGCTAACTTTTTAGGCAATGACATTGCTCAGATTGGGCGCGAGAAGGCCGGTATTTTTAGAGCTGGGCGTCCCGCCGTCTTAGGCAGTCAATCGCTACCTGATAGTGTCGCTGAATGTGCCAATGCGCTGTTGGCGCCTACCTTTATACTGGGTGAGCAATTTCAGCACAGCAAAACGTCTGAAACGGTTGTTGAATGGCAATGGCGGGGGCAGCACACTGATGGTAGCCGCCTGGTCATTGAGCATCTGCCTGATCCTGGATTGCCGATTGATAATGCCGCCACTGCACTACAGGCGGTAGCGCTGACGGGGTTGGCATTAGAGACATCCAAGGTGCGTAAAGCGTTGAGCACGGTGCAGTTGGCGGGGCGTTTACAGTGGATTGGCCAATGGTGCCTGGATGTAGGGCATAACCCCCATGCCGCTGACTATGTCGCGAAACATTTGCGTTCACCGCCAAGCGGTGGCCGCCAATGGTGTCTTATCGGCATGTTGAATGATAAAGATGTAGACGGTGTCATACAGGCATTGGCGCCGCGCATTGATGATTGGGTCTGCGTGACGTTGCCCGGTGAACGAGGCTGCCAGGCAAAGGAGTTGTCTCAAGTTATTAGTGCCCAGGGAGGGCGGGTTCACGTTTGCGCTGATACGCCGGATGCCGGTGTTGATTGGCTAAGCAAGGTGCTAACGCCCAATGATCGTGTTTTGGCAACCGGGTCGTTTTTTACCATAGCGGCATTGTTAGCTCGGCCACTGCCAACAGGCGTTGCTTCGCTTGACGGAGACGAAAATGAAATACGGTAAAACGGAACGCATTAGCGGTATTGTGATTTTACTCGCGCTGCTGGCGATTTTTGTGCCATGGCTAATGAGTGACCCTGCGCCCCGGGAAGAGCGCCCTCAGCCGAGCTTTGTGATTGAACAGCCGGTTGCCGTGGAGCGTCGTGACGTAGCCGCACCGGAAAGACCCGAATCTGTTAATGACCTAGCCCCGTCTGCAACGCCGAGCAGTGACACTGATGCCTCAGCGGCGATAGAGGCCGCGCCGCGCTTACCGCAAACCGATCAGCTCGATGGAGCTAGCGAACCGGCGACAACGCCTGAAGCTGCCGGGTCCAGTGAGCCAGCTGAGTCTCCTGCGACGCCGAGGAGTGACCCGATTGCTGAGCTCATGGCGGCTAATGAGAGTGGCAGTGCAGGTTCTGCTAATACGGGCAGCGGTAGCAATTCCAATAGTGCTACGCAATCGGCGCCTAGTCCCTCTTCAAGCGCTCAGGGTGAGTGGGCAATACAGGTAGGTAGCTTTGGCGAAGCCGCTAACGCTGGGCGATTGAGTGAGCAGCTTTCTGCTGAAGGCTTTAGCGTCTACCAGCGCCAGCGCGACAACAATATGACCACCGTGTTTGTTGGGCCTTATGCCACGTCTGAAGATGGTGAAGCTGCCATGGCATCGATCAAAGAGCGGGCGAATGTGCAGGGACTACTTGTGCGAGTTAGAGACTAAATGATGGCGCTAACCTGGATTGATGCGGTCTTTTTAGCCGTTCTGGCGCTATCCATGCTGGCTGGTTTTGTCAGAGGTTTTGTTCGCGAAGCGCTTGGACTGGCCGCCTGGGTGGTCGCACTGATGGTGGCGCGGGTCATCGCAGAGCCTGTTGCTGAGTTGATGAGCGGGTTTATCCAAAGCGCCGATGCGCGCTTGGTGCTGGCGTTTATATTAGTTATTTTTGCCGTTATTTTGCTGTGCGGCATCGTGATTCGCTTGGTTCATGCTGCCATTGAGTGGGTAGGCATGGGACTTTTGAACCGCGTAGCAGGGGCTGCTTTTGGGGTTGCCCGCGGAGCGGTTATTCTGCTTGTGGCAACGGTGCTGATTACGCTGACGCCGCTGTCAGAGCTGCAGGCTTGGCAAGAGGCCGAACTACGCCCGACATTTATTCAGCTGCGCGATTGGGCCATCAGTCAACTGGACCAATGGGATCGAGAGCTGCCAGAAGCTCCCCCTTCATTGCGCGATATTTCTTTACCCGAACTGCGCCGACCCGGCGCGGCGGAGCCCGAAGTTATCCCAACAGGCGATTGATCCTGTTGCAGAAAACGATTCTATGAACGTACGGGCTTGTTTAGGTCAGTGACTGAGGCAAGCCATGGCATTAAGCGAGGTAACGTGAATGTGCGGTATAGTGGGCCTTCTGGGCAAGCAGGCGGTAAATCAGGGAATCTACGATGCCCTGACCGTACTTCAGCATCGTGGCCAGGACGCTGCCGGCATGATGACATGGAGCGAAGGACGCTTTTTACTGCGCAAGAGTAACGGCTTAGTGCGTGATGTCTTTCATACCCGCCACATGGCCCGTTTAAAAGGCAACCTGGGTATTGGTCACGTACGTTACCCAACCGCAGGCTCTTCAAGTGAAGCCGAATCGCAGCCGTTTTATGTTAACTCTCCCTACGGGATTGCCCTGGCGCATAACGGTAACCTGACCAACTCCGAGCAGTTGAAGCAGGAGCTGTTTACCACCGACCTACGACACATCAATACCAGCTCTGATTCTGAGGTGTTGCTGAATGTGTTTGCCCATGAGCTGGGTAAACAGGGGCTACATCTGGAAGCGGAAGATATCTTTGATGCCGTGCGCAGAGTCCACCGTCGCTGTAAAGGTGGCTATGCCGCCGTGGCGATTATTAACGGCTTTGGCATGGTGGCCTTCCGCGACCCCTTCGGTATCCGCCCCGTGGTGTTTGGTACCCGTGAAGAAGAGAATGGCCAAGCGGTCATGATCGCCTCGGAATCCGTGGCACTGGACGTTGGCGGCTTTGAGCTTGAGCGGGACCTGTCGCCAGGTGAGGCGATTTTTGTCGACATTGAAGGCAATATTCACACTCAGGTGTGCGCTGACCGTCCGCAGCTACGTTCGTGCATTTTTGAGCATGTTTATCTTGCCCGCCCAGATTCACTGTTGGACGGCGCCTACGTTTATGGCACCCGCATGCAGATGGGGCGTAAGCTAGGTGACCGTATTCTCAATGAGTGGCCGGATCACGATATTGATGTGGTCATACCGATTCCCGATACATCGCGGACCTCTGCTCTGGAAATGGCACAGCATTTGGGGGTGACCTACCGCGAAGGGTTTATGAAGAACCGCTATATTGGTCGTACCTTTATTATGCCGGGGCAGACGCAGCGGAAAAAGTCGGTCCGCCAAAAACTTAACGCCATTGACGTTGAGTTTAAGGGCAAAAACGTACTGCTCGTAGACGATTCGATTGTGCGCGGTACGACCTGTAAGCAAATTATTCAAATGGCACGTGACGCAGGCGCGCGTAAAGTCTATTTCGCGTCGGCTGCCCCCCCAGTTCGTTTTCCCAACGTGTATGGCATCGACATGCCCGCTGCGTCAGAGTTGATTGCCCATGGCCGCACAGAGGAAGAAGTAGGGGAGCTGATTGGTGCTGACCGTATCTTCTATCAAAACCTTGAGGATCTAAAAGCGGCCTGCCGAGAAGTGAATCCTGAAATGGAAGAGTTTGACTGTTCGGTTTTTGACGGCAATTACGTTACCGGTGATATCGACGATGCCTACTTGACCGCGTTGGAAGCCAGTCGCAACGATTCTGCTAAAGATCAGAGTGCCGGTGACCACGCCCTGGTGGATATGCATAACCAGGACGATGACCTGGACGATTAGGAGGTAAGCCCCATGCAAGAAGACAATCACCAGGATGAATGGTCATTAGAGACGCTGGCGATCCGTGCGGGTCATCAGCGCACCTTCGAGCAGGAACACTCTGAACCTATCTTTCCGACGTCGAGCTTTGTTTACGAAAGTGCGGCTGAAGCGGCGCGCAAGTTCGGTGGGCATGAGCCGGGGAACGTCTATTCACGCTTTACCAACCCTACGGTGCATACCTTTGAGCGCCGTTTAGCGGCACTGGAAGGTGGCGAGCGCTGTGTGGCAACCAGCTCAGGCATGTCGGCAATACTTGCCACTGCGTTGGCACTGCTCTCGGCGGGGGATGAAATTGTGGCTTCCCGTTCGCTGTTTGGCTCAACGGTTAGCCTATTTGATAAGTACCTGGGTAAATTTGGTATTACCACGCGCTATGTCGAGCTTTCCAATGTTTCTGCTTGGGAAGCGGCGATTACCCCCAAAACGCGCTTACTGTTTGCTGAAACGCCGTCTAATCCCCTATCAGAGGTCGCTGATATACCCGCGCTAGCGGAGTTAGCGAAGCGCCATGGCGCGCTGTTGGCAATTGATAACTGCTTTCTTACCCCCGCGCTTCAGCAGCCGCTAGCACTAGGGGCTGATTTGATCATTCACTCCGCGACGAAATACCTAGATGGTCAGGGTAGGGCAGTTGGCGGCGCTGTTGTGGGTAGCCATGCGCTGTTAGAAGAAGTGTTTGGCGTAGTGCGTACCTGCGGACCCTGTCTGAGTCCCTTCAATGCCTGGATTTTCACCAAAGGCTTGGAAACGTTATCACTGCGTATGAATGCCCACTGCGAAAACGCCTTAACCTTAGCGCGCTGGCTGGATGCTCATCCGGCGGTGGCTCAAGTGTATTACAGTGGTTTGGAAGACCATCCCCAGCACGCCCTTGCCAAACAGCAGCAGAAAGGATTTGGCGCGGTATTGGGGTTTGTGGTGAAGGGCGGTCAGGAAGCCGCTTGGCAGGTGATAGATGCGACACGGATGCTATCCATAACGGGTAATTTGGGGGATGTGAAAACCACCATTACCCATCCAGCCACCACTACCCACGGGCGCCTTTCGGACGATCAGAAGGCTGCGGCGGGTATCGTACCAGGATTGATTCGGGTTGCCGTAGGGTTAGAGAGCCAGCGAGATATTCAGCGTGATTTAGCACGCGGCTTGGATGCCTTAGCCGCACGTTAAACGTCTCGAACAACGTATTTGATTTAGTCTAAACCGGCCCAGATATTGGCCGGTTTTTTAACAATGGGGCTAAACTCTATGTTGGCGGACGGTTGTTGTGAAAGGTTTTTATGTAGGACTGCTACGGACAGTTGCTATGAATGGTTTTTACGAATGATGCATTCTGGTTTTTTCAGCGGTTCTTAAGGGCGTTACAAGATATGCTTTTACTATCAAGGTGTATGCTCAAGGTGTACACGGCTTGATGGCGATAAATAAAGGAAATAGCAATGTTGCGGAACAGTCGTAACGGGTGGGGATTGGTCACCATCTTTTTTCACTGGTTAAGTGCATTAACTATCATTGGGCTTTTTGCACTAGGTTGGTGGATGACAGGGCTCGGTTATTACGACCCCTGGTATAACCAGGCTCCCTGGATTCACCGCTCGATTGGGTTGCTGTTGCTATTTGCCACCTTTGCTCGCTTGATTTGGCGTATTGCTCAGCCGTCGCCCAATGTAGAGGGCACCCGGCTGGAAAGGATGGGCGCTCACTTGGGGCACATCGCGCTTTATGTGCTTGTGCTGGTGGTGATGGTAAGTGGCTACCTGATTTCCACCGCTAACGGCCGTGGTATCAGCGTATTTGGCTGGTTTGAAGTGCCTGCGCTAGTGCATGGGCTGCCCAACCAAGCCAGTTTAGCCGGCGATATTCATTGGTACACTGCCTTAGCCCTCATGATTTTAGCCGCTGGACATGCACTTGCAGCGTTAAAGCATCACTGGTTCAATCGTGATAAGACGCTGGTGCGTATGCTGAATCCGGCATATAGCAACGTCAAGGATAGCGACAACACCGCACCGTGACATAATGGCGTGCCATGGTGAGTAAGATATTGCCCTACGGCAAGCACGGTATACGTTTAACCGGGTAGATGGCTAGTATGTAGAAGATTAGTAAGTACAAGATTAGTAAGGTAGACGGTTTGTAAGGTAAAAGAGCCACCGACATTGACGTTTTCTAAACACTGCGAGTGCGATACTGCTCTCTACGGTGTCCATAAAGTAAAGCAAGGAGCTATCACTATGTTCAAAACAAATGTTTTTACAAAGACCGCATTTGCATCTGCTGTCGCCGCTGCTGCATTGGTGCCGCTGAGCCAAGCACAGGCGGATGACTACCAGATTGACATCGAAGGCCAGCACGCCTTCATTCAATTTAAAATTAATCACCTGGGTTACTCTTATATTCTAGGCAGTTTCGAAGAGTTTGATGGTCAGTTCTCTTACGATCCTGAAGATCTAGAAGCCTCCTCTGTTGAAATTGAAGTCCAGGTCAATAGCCTGAACAGCAACCACGCCGAGCGTGATCGTCACTTCTTGAGCGATGATTTCCTCAACGCCAGCGAATATCCCACCGCTACCTTTACTTCTACCAGCTTTGAACCCACTGGCGATGATGAAGGCGTTGTCACCGGTGATTTAACGTTGCACGGCGAGACTCAAGAAATTGAAATGCCAGTCACCTTGATGGGCGAAGGTGAAGACCCTTGGGGTAGCTACCGTGCTGGTTTCGAAGGTAGCACCATGCTGACGCTAAGCGATTTCGGTATCGACATGAGCGACTTCCCTGAATCAATGCACGAGCTGGAACTCTACGTGACGTTTGAAGGTATTCGCCAGTAAAGAGTACGTTTAATCAAACGCCATCACCCCGTTAGGGGGTGGTGGCGTTTTTGCATTATGGGCGGATAAAAGGAGAGGTTACTTGGCAATTGTCATGCAGCAGCGCGAGTTGGCGATAACCCTATGGCGTCAAACCTGGCCGATGGCCATTGGGGTATTGGCGTTATTGGGTTTTCAACTTGTTGATAGTGCATTTATTGCCCGTCTTGGAACGGCACCGCTTGCTGCGCAATCGTTTACTTTTCCACTATCGTTTCTGATTATCGGCATTCAGGTAGGGATGGGTATTGCCATTGCGGCGCTTATCTCCCGCGCGTTAGGGGCGGGGGAAGAGGCGCGTGCGCGGCGCTTAAGCAGCTTGGTGCTCATGGCTGGCGGTGGGGTGATTGGCTGTTTAGCGATTGCACTATGGGTGTTTCATGTACCCATCTTCCAATTATTAGGCGCGGATGAAACGACGCTTGCCTATATCCGGCGCTACTGGGGCCCACAGCTATTGTCTGCTTGGTTAGGGGCACTCCTATATTTTAGCTATAGCGTGTTTCGTGCTCACGGCGATACGCGGTTACCCGGCAAAATGATGGTGCTAAGCAGCCTGATAAATCTGGTGCTCGACCCGCTGTTGATTTTTGGTGTGGGTGGATGGGAGGGATGGGGGTTGCCAGGCGCTGCTTGGGCGACCGTGATCGCTTTTTCCGTTGGTCTATGGGTGACTACCCGTAAATTACTAAAACGCCAGTGGGCTTCTCAGTATGGGCTGTGGCTGGAGGCTCAAACATCGTGGCGGCCGTTTGCTGGCATTGCAGCCCCTGCGATGGTCAGCCAGCTGATGCCACCTCTGGCGGCAATGTTGGCCATCTGGGTAGTCGCAGGGCTGGGAGACACTCAAGTGGCTGCCTGGGGCTTGGCAAGCCGATTGGAAACGCTTTCGCTGATGGTGATTTTAGCCATGACCATGTCGCTTCCCCCCTGGCTGGGGCGCTGTTACGGTGCCGGTGACTGGGGGCAAATTCAGCAGCTTATGAGTTTAGCAATCAAGGTGGCGTTGGTGTGGCAGTTAAGCCTAGGTGTATTACTGGCGCTTGGGGCGCCTTTGCTCTCCATGGTGTTAGCGGGTAATCCTGAAGTGCAGAGTGAACTGACGCTGTTGATTCGTTTTCTACTGCCCAGCTATGCAGCACTTGGGATATGCATGCTGGTGGTATCGGCAGGTAATGCATTGGGATGGCCGCTGAGGGCCATGCTGCTATCCAGTGCGCGACTGTTTATTTGCTATCTACCCTGCCTCTGGCTGGGCTCACAGCTGTTCGGCTGGTGGGGGCTGGCGGCAGGCGCCGCAATCGGAAATCTGTTGGCAGGTATGATGGCGTGGCAAGTTATGCGACGTATTTTAGCCCGCCCGCACCGGCAGGCGGAGTACGTCAGTCCCAAATGATCGTTGCATAATAAGCACAATGCCCAGGGGCTACCTGGGCATTGGGTGGGGCGTTGAGACAGTCGTTAAGACAGCCGTTGATATGTTTAGTCGTTGACGGCTGCAATCGCTTTGGCAAGGTAGGGAAGGTTCTCGTGGGAGAAGCCTGCTACGTTGGCGCGCCCAGAGCGCACCATGTAAATACCGAACTCATCGCGTAAACGGTCAACTTGCTCCGGTGTTAGGCCGGTGTAGGAGAACATGCCGCGCTGCTCAGCCACGCAGGCATATTTTTCATCCAGCCCGTAGGGCTTAAGTGCTTCTACGAAATCGCGGCGCAGCGTATTAATACGGTCGCGCATTTCGGTAAGCTCTTCGCGCCATAGCGCGGTAAGTTCGGCATCGTGCAGAATTTCGCTAACGATTGAACCGCCGTGAGCCGGCGGGTTGGAGTAGTTTTCCCGGGCAACGATCGCGACTTGAGAGCGGATGTTTTCCATCTGCTCGTTGTCTTTGGCGACCATGATTAAGCAGCCGGTACGTTCGCAGTAGATGCCGAAGTTCTTTGAGCAAGAGCTGGTGATGATGGCTTCATCAAGGTTTTCAGCTAGCAGACGCACGCCGTAAGCGTCTTCGTCCAGGCCTTCGCCAAAGCCCTGGTAAGCGAAGTCGATCAGCGGTAGCAGCTTGCGTTCACGCACAATGCCTAACACTTCTTGCCACTGGTCATGGGAAAGGTCAAACCCCGTTGGGTTGTGGCAGCAGGCATGCAGTACAACCACATCACCTTCAGGGATGTTTTTCAGGGCTGCTCGCATCCCATCAAAATCGAGCCGGTTGTCCGGGTCTACGTAAGGGTACTTGTGCAGCTTGATGCCAGCGGCGGTAAAAATGCCGTGGTGGTTTGGCCAGGTTGGGTCGCTGACCCAAATGCCTTTGCCCGGCAACTGCGAGGCAATGAAGTCGGCTGCTAAACGCAGTGCACCGGTACCGCCGGGCGACTGAGTGGCACTGGCGCGGTTGGCCTGCAGCACGGAAGACTCAGCACCGAACACCATGGGCAGAACGACTTCACCATAGCTGGGTGCGCCGTGAGAACCAATATAGGTTTTCGTGGTTTCATTCTTGAGCAGGCGAGCTTCTGCTTCCTTAACGGCACGCATGACCGGTGTGTTGCCTTGGGTGTCGCGGTAAACACCAACACCCAGGTCCACTTTTTGCGGATTGGTATCTTTTTTGAAAGCTTCGATCAGCCCGAGAATGGCGTCCCCTGGGACTCGCTCAATATGCTCAAACATTTAGTCGGCTACCTCGTCGGTTCTGGCGGCAAGAATGAAGTCATTAATATGCAGGCCATTAATGGCATGGGTCCACCACGTCACAGTGGCTTTGCCCCACTCGATCGTCAGGGTGGGGTGATGACCGGCCTGCTCTGCAATATCACCAACGGACTGGGCAAATGCCAATGCGCTGGCAAAGTCACGAAACATAAAACGTCGTGATAGCTTTATGATGCCATCGTGCTCGACAATCTGCCACTCACTGAGGTCTTTTAGCAATGTCTGAGCCTCATTGCGGCTCAACGGTTGGGCGCCTTTACTGCATGGCTGACAGGTGGTTTCAGCAAGGGAGTTCATGGTTGTCTTCCGCTATTGAGTGCTTCCCTTTAACGTATAAGACATACGCAGTCACGGCCACTATCTTTTGCGTCATAGAGCGCTTGGTCGGCGCGCCCAATTAAACTGGTCAGCGCTTCGCCACAGCGGAATTCGGAGACGCCAATACTCAGCGTTACATGGCCACTACCCATGCCAAAGTCACAGCTGCTCACCGCTTGGCGTAATCGCTCAGCCAGGGTGTGGCATTGCTGCAACGGCGTGAGTGGTAGCACTACCATAAACTCTTCTCCCCCCATGCGGGCGACCATGTCTTCGCAGCGTAATAGTGCTTTCGCCTTAACCGCCAACTGTTTCAGAACCTCATCACCATGAAGATGACCCCAGCGATCATTAATGCGTTTAAAGTGATCAATATCGATCATCATGATGGACAGGGGAGTTCCGTGACGCGTGCTGATCGATGCTAGATGGGTGAGGTGTAACATTAACTTGCGTCGATTAGGCAGCTCGGTGAGAGGGTCTGTATCGCACAATTTACGCAGCCGCTGCTCTTCGGTTACCTGGTCGCTGATATCCATCATGATGCCGCTCCATTGAATACCGTCGGCAACGGGTTCTGGCCTTGCGCTGACCGCAATCCAATGAGGATCAGCTTTTGGAAACGGCAGTCGAAAGCGGGTTTTGAGCGGCAGCATCAAGCGTGCTGAGCGTTCGATCGCCGACATGATTTTAGGATGATCTTCGCCTGTCAGCTGCTCAACTAACTGTCCTGCATTTTGCCCTAAAACATCTCGGTCAATATGCTTAAGCGCTACTCCACCACCCTCAAGGTAAGGGAAATGCATGTGGCCATTATGAGCGCGGTGAAACTGAAAAATAACGCCGGGTATATAGGGTACAAGCTGATCTGCACTAACGCTGATGGGCCCATCTATTTCATTCACGGACATGCGTGAATCTCCAAACGTATGCCAATTAAAATTTGATTGTGAAGATTAACCCTAAATACGTAATCAGGATGTAAGCCATTGCGGACAAAATGACCGTTATCTATATTTGTTTGGAATAGTCATATGCTTTTTAACTGTTTTTGGTGTTTTTTGCACCGTTGGCAGCGAGCACCAAGCATGTAATGATAATAATCAATTACTTTTTAATATATAAAGACAAATTTTTATTCCTTGGAGTCTCTTTTGGAATCAGAACACGAGCAAACTTCTCCCAAAAATGGTGTTGTTGGGCCAAAAGGTTTTGTCAGTTTAGTGGGGGCTGGGCCGGGTGACCCAGAGCTACTGACGTTAAAAGCCTATAACCGTTTGCAAACGGCGGAGGTGGTGCTCTACGACCGCTTAGTCAGTAATGAAATACTGGCATTTATTTCTGCCCATGCGCAGCGTTTTTATGTGGGCAAGGCTGCCTCTAAGCATAGCGTTCCGCAGGAAGGAATCAATCAAGCCCTGGTGACTTGGGCTAAGCAGGGTAAACGTGTTGTGCGCCTTAAGGGCGGTGATCCCTTTATCTTTGGACGAGGGGGGGAAGAGCTTGAAGCGCTGGTGGCTGAACATATCAGTGTTGAAGTGATTCCTGGGATTACGGCTGCCTCAGGATGCGCCGCTTATGCAGGCATTCCGCTAACGCACCGCGACCATGCTCAGTCCGTACGTTTTATCACCGGTCACTTGCAACAGATTGAAAGTGAGTTGGACTGGGATGCCTTGGCTCGCCCGGGGCAAACGCTGGTATTTTACATGGGCCTGGGCAGCGTTGAGACAATGAGCCGAGAACTTATTGCTCACGGTCTACCGGCGGAAACACCGGTAGCGTTAATTGAGCAAGGCACAACCAATCAGCACCGAACGCACATAGGCACGCTGGCAACATTGCCCGACGCTTTCTTGGCGGACCAGATTAAACCACCTACGCTGGTAGTCGTGGGTAGCGTTGTATCGCTTCACGCTAAGCTGGCCTGGTTTGATAGGCTGAGTGCGAAAGCATCAGGTTTTCATACGGGTAAACATGCTTTGTTAGACAAGAGGAGTTAGTTTTTTTAAGGTGGGTTGGTAACGATCGAGCAACATTTATATACGATTTTACTAACAGACTGGCTAGATGCAGTGAGCTGTGTATGCTGAAAGGGAAATCAGCCACCGCTAGCGGATTATTAATGCTACTGATTATCGTTAGCTTAAACAAATGTTAGCTTAGACTATTGAGGAATGTGTAATGTCGGAAACAAACCACTCGGATCAACAGCCGCCTGCCAAAAAGCAGGACATGAAAACACTTTTTCAAGATAACCGTGTGAAAGCTATCGCGGGCATTGCAGCCATTGCCGTTATCTGGGCGATTATGGCTCAGTCGAATGCAGGCTCTCGCCAAGATCGCGTGGAAAGTCTAGAAGAACAGCTTGCTAGTGCTGAGCAAGAAAATAGTCAATTGAGCCAACGTATTGCAGAAATTGAGGAGGCTGAAACCAACCTCGCGGCGTTAGAAGAAGAAATGGCATCTCTTGAAGAGCAGCAGGCGCAAGCCCGCTCATCACTGGATGAGTCGCAGAGTGAGGCCAGCGACGTTGAGGCTCGACTTGAGGAGTTAGAAGCCGAGCGAGACACGCTGCAGAGCGAAATCGCTACGCTAACCGAGCAGTTAGAAAATGCGGAAGGCGAAATGAACGCGCTGCGTGAAGAGCGTGACGAAATAGTTGCCACTCGTGAAGAAGCTGAAAGCTCTCTCCAGCAGGTGGAAGAAGCTCGCGAGAGTGCTGATGAAGCTCGTCAGGAAGCTGAATCAGCGCGTCAAGAAGCCGAAGAGCAGCGCCAGCAAGCCGTTGAAGAGTTAACGGCTGCGGAAGAGCAGTTGTCCGAGCTTGAAGGCCAGATCAGCGACGCCAACGAGCAGGTAAGCAGCTTGGAGGAGGAAGTGTCTAGCGCCCAGGAAGAGCTTGCTGAGATACAGAGCGAACGTGACTCTTTGACCAGCGAGCGTGACGAGCTACAAAATGAAATTGATTCCCTCACTGCGTTGCGTGAGGAAGAAGAGCAGAGCTTGAGCCAAGTTCGCACTGAAATGGACGATCTGATGGTTGCTTTGGACATGGGGCGTGAAGAAGTAGCCAGTGTTGAAAGCGACATTGAAGAGCGTGAAAACCAGTTAGAGCGCCTTGAGAACCAGTTAAACGAATGGCGTGAAGAGCTTTCTACTTTAGACAGCCGTTTGGCTAGTGCGGAGCGTTCAGTCGGCGAAGAAACGGAAAATGCCGATGACAACGGTGATGAGAGCGCGAATGACAGTGATGGCGGAGATGAAGAGTCAGAGCAAAACGCCGGTTAACTAGTCGAACTAGTATTGATATCTAGTACAGCTATTTAGCTGAGGTGTGAAGAGCGGATGTCGGTTCACCCGGCATCCGCTTTTTTGCTTGCTGGTTTATGATTGTGGTCTCGAGGAGTATCATTCACACAACGATAATTAATCGCTTAAATGAGGAGTGCCATTGAATGGATGGAGTTAAGCATATAATCGCAGTGGCATCGGGTAAGGGGGGCGTGGGTAAATCTACCGTCACCGTGAACTTGGCGTTAGCGCTGGCAGCACAAGGGTATCGAGTGGGCGTGCTTGATGCGGATATCTACGGCCCCAGTCAAGCGCAGATGCTTGGTGTTAAAGAAGGCGTTCGCCCCCAGGCGGCGGCTGATAATAAGTTTCTTCCCCTGGAAGCTCATGGGCTGCAGGCCATGTCCATGGCGTTCATGGTGAATACCCGCGAACCGATGGTGTGGCGCGGTCCCATGGTAGTAGGCGCATTTCAGCAGATGTTGACGCAGACTCAGTGGGATAACCTCGATTTTCTGTTGATCGACATGCCTCCGGGCACGGGTGATATTCAGCTGACGCTGGCGCAAAAAGTGCCTGTTGCCGGTGCTGTCATTGTCACAACGCCTCAGGACATTGCGCTTTTAGATGCTCGTAAAGGGATCGAAATGTTCCGTAAAGTGAACGTTCCGGTGCTGGGCGTGGTGGAAAATATGAGTCTATACCACTGTGAAAACTGCGGTCACGAAGCGGCTATCTTTGGTACTGGCGGTGGAGACAGCATTGCGCAGGAGTACGATACACAAGTACTTGGGCGCCTGCCGTTAACCATGTCCATCCGTGAGTTAACGGATTCAGGTCGTCCAAGTGTGGTGTCTGAGCCGGAAGGTTCCGTCAGCCAGACCTTCGCATCAATGGCCACCAAAGTAGCCGAAGCGGTAAGTGCCCAGCAGGGCGGCGGTCCAACTATTTCCTTTAGCGAGTGATGAAGTAATACATGAGTATCAAGTCTGATAATTGGATTCGTCGTATGGCTAAAAGCGACGCGATGATTGAGCCGTTTGAAGCTGAGCAGGTTCGCTACGTCAACGAGCAGCGGGTTATTTCCTATGGCACCTCAAGCTATGGTTATGACGTACGCTGTGCAGATGAATTTAAAGTTTTCACCAATATTCATTCGGCCATTGTTGACCCAAAAGCGTTCGATGCGAAAAGCTTCGTCGATATTAAAGGCGATGTATGCGTTATTCCGCCGAATTCATTCGCGCTGGCTCGTACGGTAGAGTACTTCCGCATACCGCGTAATGTACTGACCATTTGCTTAGGCAAATCCACTTACGCGCGCTGTGGCATTATCGTCAACGTCACGCCGCTGGAGCCCGAATGGGAAGGCCATGTAACCCTCGAGTTCTCTAACACCACCAACCTGCCTGCGAAAATTTATGCCCACGAAGGCGTCGCACAAATGCTGTTTTTAGAGTCTGATGAAGTGTGTGAGACTTCGTATAAAGACCGGGGCGGGAAGTATATGGGGCAGCGTGGCGTTACTTTGCCGCGTACTTAAACCCTGACGAGTGCGATAAAAAAGCGCCTTACGGCTGTAACCGTAAGGCGCTTTTTAGTGCCTGATGCTTAAGTTACTCTTGCGCAGCTTCGTCTAGGTCGTCGTCAAGCTCTTCGTCAAGTTCTTCAGCTGCATCGGCGTGAGAGAGGCGCATGCCATGTTCGGGTAGTAGATGGCCATCCATTTTAGCGCCTTCTGCGCTGAACTGGAGCCTGCCTTCTAAAAACCACTGTATGGCAATAGGGTAGATTAGATGCTCTCGGGCACGTACTTTCTCCTGCAGCGTTTCGGCTGTGTCATCAGCGCTGACCTGGAGCTCGGCTTGCAGCACGACTGGCCCACCGTCTAACTCCTCGGTCACGAAGTGTACGCTACAGCCATGGCTGGGGACGCTATCGGCCAGCACCCGTGCATGGGTATTGAGCCCTTGGTACTCAGGCAACAGCGACGGGTGAATATTTAACATACGGCCCAAAAAACGCTGCACAAACCGAGGCGTTAAGATTCGCATAAAGCCCGCCAGTACAATGAGATCAGGCTCGTGGCGCTCGATCACTTTGATTAACGCGCCATCATAGGCTTCGCGGCTATCATATTCGCGATGGGGAAGAGCCACTGCTTCAATGCCTGCGTCATGGGCGCGTTTCAAACCGTAGGCGTCAGCAACATTGGAAATCACCGCGACGATTTCACCACCGCCCAACCGCTCATGGGATTGAGCATCAATCAATGCCTGCAGATTACTGCCATTACCTGAAATCAGCACCACGATACGGCGTGCACCAAGGGGCTCAGGTGTAACATCCTTGATGGTGTCGCTTTGGTAGTCCGTATTGGTCATGCCGAGAGGTTCTCCAGAATAACGGCTTCCCCTTGGCGTTTAATGATTTGGCCGAGGTGGTAAACCGTTTCGCCTTCGGCTTCAAGATGAGCGGCTGCTTGCTCAGCTTGGTGTTGAGGCACAACGACGATCATGCCAATGCCACAGTTAAGGACCCGGTGCATCTCGGTTTCATTCACATTGCCTTGAGCCTGTAGCCAGTCAAATACGGCTGGACGCTGCCAGCTGTTAACATCGATATGTGCAGCCAGGTCGTCAGGTAGAACACGGGGGATATTTTCAAGCAGTCCGCCGCCGGTAATATGCGAAAGCGCATGAACGCCAATATCGCTACCGCGCATTAAGGAGAGCAGTGATTTAACATAGATACGCGTGGGCGCCATCAATGCGTCCCCAAGCGTCTTGCCTGCAATGTCGGTATCCAACGAAGCGTCACTGACTTCAAGAATTTTCCGAATCAGCGAATAGCCATTGGAGTGCGGCCCGGACGATGCCAGTCCAAGCACTACATCCCCCTCAGCGACCTTGCTGCCGTCTAAAATATCGGCTTTCTCAACGACGCCAACGCAAAAGCCTGCCAAGTCGTAGTCGCTGCCTTCATACATGCCCGGCATCTCAGCGGTTTCCCCGCCTACTAAGGCACAGCCCGCCAGCTCGCAGCCGGCGCCAATGCCAGTGACAACGTCAGCAGCAATATCCACATCGAGCTTACCCGTGGCATAGTAGTCAAGAAATAGCAGCGGTTCGGCCCCGGCAACGATAAGATCATTTACACACATGGCGACAAGGTCAATACCAATCGTGTCGTGTTTACCAAGATCCATCGCCAAGCGTAGCTTGGTGCCTACGCCATCTGTGCCCGAAACAAGTACGGGTTGCCGATAGCCTGCCGGTATTTCACAAAGCGCGCCAAAGCCACCCAGCCCACCCATTACTTCGGGGCGAGTAGTCCGTTTGGCAACGTGTTTGATGCGGTCAACCAAGGCGTTACCGGCATCGATATCTACGCCTGCGTCCTTATAGCTGAGGGAAGGAGTAGCCGAAGAAGAAGAGGTCTCGGTCATGACAGATCCTGTGAAGCAAATAGCGGTGCTGGTAGTGCTGGCAACAAGCCAGTGCTGGACAATAACTGGGGCGGATTGTAACACTCAGCGGCCAAAGCCGCACCGCTGTCACACATTATGTAACGCTTAACGAGCGAATTTCGCTCACATCCGGCATAGTAGGTGCACGGATTAAATCCAAGATTGAGAGGGATATATGCGTAATTCTTGGTGGGGGATCCTGCTGTTGGTAGTGATCGGCAGCCTAATTTATTTGCTGGATGCGGTACTGATGCCCTTTATTGCGGGAATGATTCTCGCTTATTTAGCTGATCCGTTGGCAAACCGCTTTCAGCGCTGGGGCTTGAATAGGCCGCTGGCAGTGTGCAGTGTCTTTTTAGTGTTGCTGGTTGTGTTGGTGGTGAGCCTGCTGATTTTGATACCGCTGATTGTTCAGCAATTTAAGCAGTTGGGCGATGCAGTGCCCGGTGTGTTTGATTGGGTAGAGAATGTGTTGGCTCCCCAGGTGCAAGAGTGGACCGGCTATGACTTGGCCACTGAGCTAGGTAATGTTCAGGATACGCTAACGGAAAACTGGCGCGATGCGGGGGGCTACTTAGCTCAGGCGTTAGGTCAGATTGGCCGTTCGGGTATGGCGTTTGCTACCTGGATAACTTACGTTGCGCTCATTCCGGTAGTGACGTTTTATCTGCTGTTAGACTGGAACCGTTTACTCGCCAGCATTGCTGACCTCATTCCACGCCAGTGGGCCAGTGACTGTTTTAGATTGGCGCGTCGCTGCGATGAAGTGCTTTCCGCCTTTTTACGTGGGCAGCTGTTGGTCATGTTGTGTTTAGGCGTTATCTACTCGGTGGGTTTAACATTGATGGGGGTTAACTTCGGTCTCCTCATCGGTTTTATATCTGGTTTAGTGAGCATCGTACCGTTTCTGGGCTTTATTGTAGGGCTAATCATTGCCGTCGTGGTGGCACTGTTCCAGTTTGGTTCCTTGTGGGGGGTATTGGGGGTTATTGCTGTTTTCAGCGTTGGGCAAATTATCGAAAGTGTGGTGCTGCAGCCAAAACTCCTCGGCGATAAGATAGGCTTGCACCCGGTAGCGGTAATTTTTGCTGTCTTATCAGGGGGGAGCTTGTTCGGCCTAACCGGTGTGTTACTGGCACTGCCTATCGCGGCCGTCATTCTGGTGCTGCTAAAGGAAGTGAAAATCCGCTACCAGCATAGTGAACTGTACGACGAAAAAAATAGTGATAATCACACGACCATTCTTGAAGACAGTTCTTCACAGCACATTGAGCTGGGACGACATGATCAAAGGAAGTCTCCATGAGCCGACATCTGGAACAGCTTCCCTTAGGGATAGGGTTACGCGACGACGCAACCTTCGATAATTATTATGTGGCCCAGGAGAATGTGCCGCTGGTCGAACACTTAGCCCAGCAATTAACATCTCATGGCGAGCAGTTTCTTTACCTTTGGGGAGCACCTGGGGTTGGGCGGAGTCACTTGCTTCAGGCGGCTTGTCATGGAGCGTCTGATGCTGATAAGCGCGCGCTCTATTTACCGTTAAATGACTTAGGCCATTTTCCGCCGTTAATGCTTGAGGATATAGAGCGCCTGGACCTCGTGGCCATTGACGACCTGGAGTGTGTCATCGGTCGTAAACGTTGGGAAGAGGCGCTCTTTCATGCTTTTAACCGGTTGCGCGATGCAGGTAAAAAACTGGTCATTGCTGCCAGTGTGTCGCCGCGCCAATTAAATGTGGTGCTGCCTGATTTGGCGTCGCGACTGACCTGGGGGGTTACCTTTCATGTTCACCCCTTGCAGGATGATGGCGAGCGTTTAGCCGCTATTAAGTTACGTGCCAGCGTAAGAGGGATGCAGCTGCCCGATGATGTGGGACGCTATATTTTGCATCGTGGCCCCCGTGAATTGGGCGAACTATGCCGCGCAGTAGAGACACTGGATAAGGCGTCGTTGTCGGCCAAACGCAAGCTAACTATTCCGTTTGTGAAATCGGCGCTCGGCTGGTAACTAAAACGCCCCATTGGCAAAGAGCCAACGGGGCGTTTTAAACGACAAAGATGTCACAAACCTATCGCTGTTGCTTTACCAGCGATTTGCACTCAGAGAGTGGTATTAAGCGGTTTTGCTCAATTTGCTGGCAGCGGTTTGCGCCTGCTTCACATTATCTTCGGTAATTTTTTGGCTTTTCTGGATAAAATCCTGCTGTAAAGAAACAACCTTATCGGCGTCGCCCTTAGCACGTTCTGCCAAGTCTTTAACCACTTTTTGCTGACCTTCCATGTAGCTCCGTAGGCCTTCAGCGTCTTTCACGCTCATCATTTGACGCATTTGCGCAATGCCAGTGTCGGCATAGGCTTTGCTGGCATCCATTTGCGCATTGATCATTTTTTCAGTGTAATCGATGCTTAAAGCCATGTAGGCACGAACAGGAGCCATGAACATATTGTCAAACTGCTGATTCATTTCGTTAGTGTTTAAAGTGCGCATATTAATACTCTCCGGGGTTGCATCAATAGTGTTATGAACAAATAGTGTCATAAACATTATTGCTGTAAGCAGCACTCCTGAAGTTGGCGCTGCTTTTTGATTGGTTAGCTTTTCAAGCTATTTTGTCTAGCTATCTTGCAGTGCAGCATAGCAAGCTGTTTTGTGCAGTGCAACATTTTATCTTGAGCCTCGTTAACTTAATGGCCTTGTTATCTTAAACAGTAAACAGAGGAGGACGATCCATGGCAACACGTACGGAACGCGATAGCATGGGTGAACTAGAAGTACCTTCCGATGCGCTTTACGGAGCACAAACCCAGCGGGCAATTAATAACTTTCCTGTCTCACACACGCCGATGCCAACCGCCTTCATTCATGCGGTAACACGCATAAAACTAGCGGCAGCGCGTGCGAATCAAGCCCTGGGTGGGCTGGATGATGCTCGTTCCGAAGCGATTCAAAAGGCTGCTCGTGAAGTATTGGTAGGCAAGCACGACCATCAATTCCCTATTGATGTATTTCAGACGGGTTCAGGCACCTCAACCAATATGAACGTGAATGAGGTGCTGGCAACCCTGGCCAGCAGGGAGGGGGTTGAGGTAACCCCGAATGACCACGTCAATATGGGGCAGTCGAGCAACGACGTCATCCCTACGGCTATTCATCTTTCAGCCGCTATCGAAGTGCATGAAACGCTTCGGCCAGCGCTACTCCATCTGCGCGAAACCATCGACCGGCGTGCCGGTGAACTAAGCCATGTGGTAAAAACCGGCCGCACCCATCTGATGGATGCCATGCCCCTTCGCATGGATCAAGAACTGGGGGCTTGGTCGAGCCAAGTGAACCAGGCAATTGAGCGTTTTGATAGCGCCATGAAAAGGCTATGCCGGATCGCACAGGGTGGCACAGCGGTAGGCACGGGTATTAATGCACCAGAGGGCTTTGCTGAACGAGTTGCCCAAGAGTTGAGCGAGCAAACCGGCTTGTCATTTACCCCCAACGACAGTTTTTTTGCTAGCCTTTCTTCTCAGGATGCTGCCGTTGAGCTGTCGGGTCAGTTGAAGGGGTTAGCCTGCGTAATAATGAAAATCGCCAATGATCTGCGCTGGATGAACTCTGGGCCGTTGGCAGGGCTTGGTGAGATTGAGCTGGAGGCGTTACAGCCGGGTAGCTCGATTATGCCGGGTAAGGTAAACCCGGTGATTCCGGAGTCCGCTGCCCAAGCAGCGGCACAGGTCATCGGTTTGGATACGGCGATCACGGTAGCGGGCCAAAGTGGTAATTTTCAATTGAACGTTATGCTGCCGCTAGTCGCTTCCAATTTACTCACCTCCATTAGTCTGATGAGCAATACCTCCCGGCTACTAGCTGACCGCGCGATTGCGACATTTAACGTTCGCCAAGACAATATGACAGGCCCCTTGGCGCGTAACCCGATTCTGGTCACTGCGTTGAATGGAGTAATCGGTTACAACGCCGCCGCCGCCGTTGCCAAGGAAGCCTATCAGGCGGGCAGGCCAATTATTGATGTCGCAGAAGAGAAGACCGACCTTGATCGGGAAACCTTGGAGCGTCTGCTCGACCCGAGCATGCTGACTAAAGGCGGGATTCCCGAGTAACGTTAGGTTGTCTAAGAAAACTGTCTGCGCTCGGCCAAGCAAATGATGCGGTTGCTTGAAGGGTGTATTGAAGCATTGATAACGGTGGGAAATAGCTTGCAATTCATTGGTAAGTGGGTAAAATTTGCATCCGTTGTTCGGCATGTATTTGCTTATTGATCCGTAATTGCCATAGGTTTTGTAAGACAGCTTTTACGCAATATTTTTTTTTGCGTAACAAACTTATTGCGATTTACGTGCTTACAATAATTGCTATAGGACCATAGCTCAGTTGGTTAGAGCGCCACGTTGACATCGTGGAGGTCGGCGGTTCAAATCCGCCTGGTCCTACCATCGCCGCCGATACATACGCCCATTTAGGACCATAGCTCAGTTGGTTAGAGCGCCACGTTGACATCGTGGAGGTCGGCGGTTCAAATCCGCCTGGTCCTACCATCGCCGCCGATACATACGCCCATTTAGGACCATAGCTCAGTTGGTTAGAGCGCCACGTTGACATCGTGGAGGTCGGCGGTTCAAATCCGCCTGGTCCTACCAGATACATTCAAAAACACCCCGTGCCCTTGGCTCGGGGTGTTTTTGTTTGGCTGTTATGTGGCTGCTTTTATAAGGTCGGGTTTATAGTAGGGTTTATAAGGTCGGGCAGGTCAGTCTGGCGAATAAAGGTCGCCACGAGTGCTTCTATACCCGCTTGATCCTGTTCGGTAAAACGCGCATGCAGCGGGCTATCCAGATCAAGCACACCCCATAGGCGATTATCTATCAGGATGGGAACCACTAGCTCGGAGCGGGAGTTAGCATCGCAGGCGATATGGTCGGCAATGGCATGGACATCGTCTACCCGCTGGGTGGTCTGGTTACGAGCGGCGGCACCGCAGACGCCTTTACTAAAGGGAATAGGGTGGCAGGCGGGTTGGCCCTGGAAGGGGCCTAGGCCCAGCACCTCAGGTTGCCGCTGAATATAGAAGCCTGCCCAGTTGAGGCCGCTTAGCTGTTGGTAAATAAACGCACAGGTTTGCGCGCTATTGGTTAGCCAGTCGCGGGTGTCAAGCAGTGCTTCAAGCTGGCGGCTAAGGAAAGGGTAGTCAACAGTATGTGGCATGAGTTCTCTTTTTTAGCTCTTTTTTAAGTGCTCTGTTTCAACTAACGCATCAGGCCGACACTTTTTCATATGGTTTGCATATGAGTGTCGGCCTGATGTCATTTGCCTAGGCGAGTGGGTGGTATTACTCGATCCAACCGGGTACCGCTGCGCCTTTGAATAGCTCTTCAGCTTTTGCGATGACTTCATCGCGTTGGTAAGCATCAACCAGTTGGCGGATCTCTTCGCGATCTTCGTCACCGCCACGCACGGCGATCAGATTCACGTAAGGAGACTCAGGGCCCTCTTTGATCAAAGCGTCTTCCAAATGCAAGCCTGCTGGCTGTGCAAAAGTATTGTTGATGAAGGCCATGTCGACATCAGGTAGCACACGGGGAAGCTGGGCTGCTTCAATTTCGCGGAAGCGGAAGTTGCGCGGGTTTTCAGCGATATCAATCGGTGTTGCTTCGAGGAATTCCGGATCATTGAGCGTGATCAGGCCTTTGTTATGCATCAAAATCAGCGCACGCCCTTCATTGGAAGGGTCATTGGGCAGCGCAATTTGGGCACCGTCCGGCAGGTCATCAATGCTGTCATACTTTTCTGAGTAGGCGCCAATCGGGTAAACGAAGGTATAGCCCGCAATCGCTAAATCGTAGCCGCGATCATTTACCATCGACTGTAAGTAAGGCTCATGCTGGTAGGCGTTAGCATCCAAACTGCCATCCGCCAGGGCGGCATTGGGAGTGACGTAGTCAGTAAATTCGATGATTTCCACGTCCAGGTCGAACTCTTCTTTGGCAATGCGGGCGGCGACTTCCATGACTTCCGTTTCAGGTCCCGCGACGGTGCCCATTTTGATGCTTCGAGTTTCAGCATTGGCGACATTGACTGCTAGGGCCAGGGCCGTAAGGCTACCAATAATCAATTTTTGCATGGGGCTCTCCAATGGTGCTGTTAGTGAATAAGGCAATGATGTGGTAATAAGAAAGCAATGTCTAATGCGATTTTGTTATAAATAGCAAAGGTGTCGCAAGGGTGTTATTTGCGGTCACTTTTGCGTACTAAATAGTCTCCCAGGCTTTGAAAGCCTTGTACCATCACCACTAAGATCACCACCGTAATTAGCATAATGGTTGGATTGAAGCGGTTGTAGCCGTAGCGTATGCCTAAGTCACCCAAACCACCGCCGCCTACGGCACCTGCCATGGCAGAGTAGCTGACTAATGTCACCACCGTGATGGTCAGTCCTGTCATAATGCCGCCCCGGGCTTCTGGAATCAGCACTTTACAAATAATTTGCCAGGGGGTTGCTCCCATCGCTTGGGCAGCTTCAACTAAACCGGGAGAAAGCTCGTTCAGTGCTCCCTCTACTAGCCGCGCGACAAAAGGGATGGCGGCGATGGTCAGCGGCACCGAGGCGGCGTTAATGCCAATCGATGTGCCGACCAGCATGCGTGTGAATGGAATAATCGCAACCATCAGAATGATAAAGGGAATTGAGCGGCCAATATTGGTCACAATGCTTAGCGCTTGATTAAGCAATGGCTTGGCCAGGATTTGGCGCGGACGGGTAACATAAAGCATCACGCCCAGCGGTAGACCAACCAACGTGGAAAGCACCCCAGAAACCGCCACCATATAAAGGGTATCCAGCGTGGCCTGTAAAATAAGGTTAAACATTGCGCTGGACATGGCCGAGTACCTCTACCTGTAGTTGATGGGATTCAAGATAGGTCATGGCTTGCTGGGTTTGTGCCGGTGTACCCAGCAGTTCAGCGATCATTAGGCCCAATGTACGATCTTGAATGGACTCTACCTTGGCTTGCAGAATGCTGACATCAACACCACACTCACGAGCCAGGCGCGAAATAAGCGGTGTTGAGACCGCATCGCCGGAAAAGGTTAAACGCACTACGGGGTGAGTATGTTCTCCCGCGGTATCCGATAGCCGTTCAATAAGTTCTTTGGGTGGCGTTAACTGAAGGAAGTCGTTCAGAAACTCACGCCCCAGCTGAGTACGTGGAGCGGTGAAAAATTCGCCCACTTCAGCATCTTCTACCAGCTTCCCATCAGAAATCAGGCTGACCCGATGGCAGATGGATTTAACCACTTCCATCTCGTGAGTGATTAACAAAATGGTAATGCCTAATTGACGATTGATATCGCGCAGCAGTTCTAATATCGAGCCGGTGGTTTGTGGGTCTAATGCTGAGGTCGCTTCATCGCAAAGCAGTACTTGTGGCTCACTGGCCAGGGCGCGAGCAATGGCAACACGCTGTTTTTGTCCACCCGATAATTGAGCGGGATACTGGTTGGCTTTATCCGTAAGGCCAACCATGTCTAGCAGTGGGCCGACGCGCTCGCGAATGGCTTGACGCTTTTGCCCCATCAGTTCCAGGGGAAGGGCAACGTTGTCGAACACTGTGCGGGTGGTCAGTAAGTTGAAGTGCTGAAAAATCATGCCAATGCGATGGCGTGCGCGGTTGAGCGCCGCGCTGCTTAAGCGCGTCATTTCTTGACCATCCACCACGACGCTGCCGCTGGTCGGGCGCTCTAATAAATTGACGCAGCGTATTAGCGTTGATTTGCCGGCGCCGGAAAGCCCAATAACGCCGTGAATCTTGCCTTTGGGGACGGTGAGATTGGCATTTTTTAAGGCATGGACAGCGGCTGCGCCATTACCATAGGTTTTACTGACGTTGCTAAGTTCAATCATAGCGTCTGCCTTGCTGGTAGGCCGAAGACGGAGAGGGTGAGAGAGCAGGTGTGGGGCGGGAATAAAAAAGCCACCCTTAATGGGCGGCCATCAACGCTGGACACACCCTTTTAGCTGCACTTCACCAGATTATAAACCTGATGGACGCCCGCAATATGGGTACAAATCGGCGTCATATCATTTGCGCCGAAAGTCTAAAGTTAGGCGGTTTGCATGTCAAATATAACCGAGACTACTGCACAAAGATGATGCACCAGTAGTAAGCTTGCGGCATTGAAAGGGTAATCTTAAGGTCAACAGGAGGCAGGATATGTTTACCGGCATTGTACAAGGGGTGGCCAAAGTAGTGGCGGTGCAAGAATCGGAGGAGTTTCGCGTGCATGTTGTCGAAATGCCGGACTCCATGCGGGCAGGACTTGAGATTGGTGCATCCGTCGCCCATAACGGCGTGTGCTTAACCGTGACGTCGATAGAGGGTGAGCGCGTCAGTTTTGATTTAATGCGTGAAACACTTCGCCTGACCAATCTTGGTGCAATAACCGCTGGTCAGTGCGTCAATATAGAGCGAGCGGCACGTTTTGGGGATGAGATCGGAGGACATTCGATGTCCGGCCATGTGATTTGTATGGCCGAAGTCGTGTCGATTGAAGAGGCGCCTAATAACCGTCGGCTGTGGTTTTCACTGCCAGAAAAGCTGGGCCGTTTCGTGTTTGAAAAAGGCTATATTGGCGTCGATGGGATTAGCTTAACCATTGGTGATGTGCGGCCAGCGGCGAGCGGCGGGGTTGAGTTTAGCGTCAACTTAATTCCAGAAACGCTCTCCCGTACGATGCTGCAACACCGAGCGCCCGGTGACCATGTCAATATTGAGATTGATCCGCAGACTCAGGTGATCGTTGAAACCGTAGAGCGTGTCATGGCGCGACAACAATTGGCTCAATAAGCGACTTATAACCTCAATATTGGCTTTATTCGCTTGCGGGTTGACCGATCGGTTAAGTAATGGCCTGAAGTTTGCTTGATATTCACCGGTAGGTTAATGCCTGCTTTCGTTAGTCGACATAGTTAAGGCGCTCGCATCAACGGGTGCCTTTGGGTAATATGTGCGGCTTTTCTCGGCCCCAGACCGCATATCTGTGCGGCGTTATCGCTAAGGATAATAAGCTCAATGAAACTTCTGGATAACTATTTCAAGCTCACCGAGCACAAAACCAATATCAAAACAGAAGTGATCGCCGGGATAACCACCTTCCTGACGATGGCCTATATCATTTTTGTTAACCCAAGCATTCTGTCTGAAGCGGGCATGGACTATGGTGCCGTGTTTGTCGCGACTTGCTTAGCCGCCGCGATTGGCTGTTTGATTATGGGCCTGTGGGCGAACTACCCGATTGCCCAAGCGCCGGGGATGGGGCTGAACGCCTTTTTTACCTATGGCGTGGTGTTGGGCATGGGCTATACCTGGGAAGCAGCGCTAGGCGCGGTCTTCTTCTCGGGGGTAACCTTCTTGCTGTTAAGTATTTTCAAAGTTCGTGAGTGGATTATAAATGCCATTCCAATGTCGCTGCGGCTGGGTATCGCTGCGGGTATCGGCTTGTTCCTGGCAATGATTGCGCTGAAAAACGCCGGCATCGTCGTCGCTAATCCGGCTACCTTTGTGACGCTGGGTGATCTTTCCCAGCCGCCAGCTATCTACGCGCTGCTGGGCTTCTTCGTGATTACAGCGCTGGCATATTTGAAAGTAACCGGCGCGGTAATGATCGGTATTCTAGGTATTACCGTCATCGCTATGGTGCTGGGTCATAATGAGTATGGTGGTCTGATGTCTATGCCACCATCGATCGCACCCACTTTTATGGCCATGGATTTAGTAGGCGCGCTTGATATTGCCATGCTGAGCGTTATTTTTGCGTTCCTGTTTGTCGACTTGTTTGACACGTCCGGCACGCTGGTGGGCGTTGCCCATCGCGGTAAACTGCTCGATAAAGATGGTAAGTTGCCACGCATCGGACGTGCCATGATGGCAGACAGCACGGCGTCTATGGCTGGTGCTGCGTTAGGTACCTCGACCACGACCAGCTATATTGAATCGACGGCGGGTATCGCTTCAGGTGGCCGTACCGGTCTCACGGCCGTGGTCGTTGCGGTTATGTTCCTGATCAGCTTGTTCTTTGCGCCCTTGGCAGGCTCTATTCCGGCGTATGCCACGGCAGGTGCATTGCTGTACGTTGCTGTGCTTATGGCGGGCAGTTTGGCACACGCAAACTGGGAAGATCCTACCGATGCCGCACCGGTTCTTATTGCTGCCTTGGCAATGCCGCTGACGTTCTCAATTGCCGAGGGCATTGCGCTAGGCTTTATTAGCTTTGTGGCGATCAAAGCACTGTCGGGGCGTTTTAGCGACTTGAACCCTGCCGTGATTATTTTAGCCCTGCTGTTTGCGGCAAGATTTCTATTCTTGGATTGATTAACCCTTACCACTTTTTACTCAATGAGAGACGCGATGAGCATCTACGGCGACTACATCAAGTCCGTTATTCGCACCGTTCCTGACTGGCCTGAGGCGGGAGTGAATTTTCGCGATATCACTCCCTTGCTACAAAATAGCGCGGCGTTTCGCAAGCTGATTGATAGTTTCGTACACCGCTATCAGGAAATGGACCTGGATGCTATCGCGGCTATCGATGCGCGCGGCTTTATTATTGGTGCCCCCTTGGCCTATGAGCTAGGGTGCAGCTTTGTGCCGGTGCGCAAGAAGGGGAAGTTGCCCTTTAAGACGATCAGCGAGACCTACACGTTGGAGTACGGGCACTCAGAAGTGGAGTTGCACTCCGATGCGTTTCAGCAGGATGACCGCATTCTTCTCATGGATGATTTAATCGCCACCGGTGGCACCATGCTGGCAGCGGCCAACTTGATTCAGCGCAGCGGTGGCCATGTGGTAGAAACGGCGACGATTATTGACCTGCCTGAACTGGGTGGTTCTCAGAAAATTCGTGACGCTGGTTACAGCGTATTCGCCGTTTGTTCTTTCAACGAAGACGAGTAATTATCCATGAGCAGCGAACGTTACCATCAGCATTTCACTGTTTCATGGGATCAACTGCATCGCGATGTGCGCACACTTTGTCACCAGATGATCGAGCGCGATTTTAAGGGCATTGTGGCGATTACTCGCGGCGGATTAATTCCCGCTGCGCTAATTGCTCGGGAGCTCAATATCCGCCTGATTGATACGGTGTGCATCAAGAGCTATGACCATATGGATCAGGGTGGCCTGGACATAATGAAAGGCGTTGATCATGACGGTGACGGCTGGCTGTTGGTAGATGATCTGGTGGATACCGGTAAAACGGCTCGCGCCGTGCGCAAAATGCTGCCAAAGGCTCACTTCGTGACTATTTACGCCAAGCCGGATGGCCGTCCGCTGGTGGATCAATACCTAACGGAAGTTGCCCAGCAGTGCTGGATTCAGTTCCCTTGGGATATGGGCGTCGCTTACGTTGAGCCACTCGTAGACCAAATGAAGAGGTAATCATGGCCAATCCACTTCCCGAAGACTGGAGTCAGTGGCTGGGCAATGAGTTTCAGGCTGACTATATGCTGGCGCTTAAAGCGTTTTTGGCCCAGCAAAAAGCGGCCAAGAAAATTATCTACCCGCACTCTTCTCAATGGTTCCGTGCCTTTGAACTGACGCCGCTGAATGAAGTGAAAGTGGTTATTTTGGGGCAGGATCCTTATCACGGCCCAAACCAGGCCCACGGCTTATGCTTTTCTGTGCAGCCTGGTATTCCTGTGCCTCCGTCGCTGGTTAATATCTATAAAGAGTTGGCTAGCGATGTAGGGGTTAGGCCGGTGCGACATGGCCATCTGGAAGCCTGGGCAAAGCAGGGCGTGCTGCTACTCAACACTTCGCTTACCGTGGAGCAGGGGAACGCGGCGTCTCACAGGGGTAAGGGGTGGGAGCCGTTTACCGATCGGGCTATTGAAACCGTCAGTCAACATGCACCCCCGTGTGTGTTTTTACTCTGGGGCAGCCATGCGCGGCAAAAGAGAGCGCTGATTGACCAAACGCGCCATTTGATACTTGAAGCGCCGCATCCATCACCACTTTCCGCGCACAGGGGGTTTTTTGGCACCCGGCATTTTTCTCAAGCAAATCAGTTTCTACACGCCCAAGGGCGGACCCCAATCGATTGGCAGTTACCTGAAAACCCTTAACCTGGTAAGTGGTTGCGGGTAGAATATCGGCAATTTTATGCCTAGTGGATGCAACCTTGGTTGCCATTCTGAATCCCCTGCAGTGAGGAAGTCCCATGAGTGTTTACGCCATTAACCACCCGCTTGTTCAACATAAGCTGGGTCTGATGCGCGAAGCTGATCTGAGCACTAAGAGCTTTCGTGAGCTGGCAGGTGAGGTTGCTAAACTTCTGACCTACGAAGCTACCAAAGGTCTGGAACTGGAAGATCATGAGATTCAGGGATGGAACGGCGAGCCGATTGCAACTCAGCGGCTTAAAGGTAAGAAAGTCACTGTCGTGCCAATATTGCGCGCAGGATTAGGCATGCTGGAAGGCGTAACGGATTTGATCCCCAGTGCACGGGTGAGCGTTGTGGGTCTTTACCGTGATGAAGAGACGCTGCAACCGGTGCCTTACTTTGCCAAGTTTGCCAACGATATTGAAGAGCGTATGGCGATTGTGATTGATCCGATGCTGGCGACCGGCGGCTCAATGGTGGCAACCCTTGACATGCTGCGTGAGCGTGGCTGTGAACACATGAAAGTGATTGTGTTAGTGGCGGCCCCAGAAGGGATTAAACGGGTGCAGGAAGCGTATCCCGAGATTGAAATTTACACCGCATCAATCGATGAGCGTCTCGATGAAAACGGCTATATCGTCCCTGGGTTGGGTGATGCTGGTGATAAGATTTTTGGAACACGCTGAACAATCTGCATTGCATGCCCCTTGCGCTTAGCGCCAGGGGCATTTTTTTGCCCCTTTAATACCTATTCCCGAGGAGTTACCTGATGAGTGAAACTGCCAGCCCGGCTGAACCCTGGCCCAAGGTAGTGCTAACCGGCGCGCAGATGCTATTTGTTGCTTTTGGCGCCTTAGTGTTAGTGCCACTGCTGACCGGTCTTGACCCAAGCGTTGCGCTGTTTACTGCCGGCGCGGGAACGCTAGTGTTTCATGCGGTTACCAAACAGACAGTGCCAGTATTTTTGGCCTCTTCGTTTGCTTTTATTGCCCCCATTCAAGGATCTGTGGCTAGCTTCGGCGTGTCTGCCACCATGGGGGGGCTTATGGCGGCTGGGCTTGTTTATGTCGTCATCTCGCAGGCCGTGCGCTTAAAAGGTACTGCCTGGTTGCACCGTTTATTACCTGCGGTGGTGGTTGGCCCGGTGATTATGGTGATTGGCCTAGCGCTGGCGCCGGTGGCAGTGAGCATGGCAACGGGTGAAACCAGTGATAACATCGACTATGGCGCGGCTATTTTTCTTTCCATGGCGAGCCTGCTGGTGACGCTGCTGCTGGCGGTATTTGGGCGCGGGCTGCTACGCCTGGTGCCGATTATGGGCGGCATTGTCACTGGCTATTTAATAGCATTGCTAATGGGCGTCGTCGACTTTACGCCGGTTCGTGAGGCAGCGTGGTTCTCGGTGCCCAGTTTTACGGCACCCAGTTTTCACTGGGCTGCTATTCTGTTTATGATTCCTGTCGCCATTGCGCCCGCGGTAGAGCACATTGGTGATATGGTCGCTATTGGCTCGGTGACGCGCAAAAATTATCTAGAAAAGCCGGGTCTGCACCGCACTTTGCTAGGCGATGGTTTGGCGACAACGGTGGCAGCGCTATTTGGCGGCCCGCCCAATACCACATACTCGGAGGTCACGGGCGCGGTAACCCTTACCCGCGCGTTCAACCCAAAGTACATGGTGGTAGCGGCGGTTATCGCCATCGTGCTGGCGTTTGTTTCTAAGCTCGGTGCGCTGCTGCAAACCATACCCGGTCCGGTGATGGGCGGTATTATGACGCTGCTGTTTGGCTCCATTGCCGTTATAGGTATGAACACCCTGGTTCGCGCAGGTCAGTCATTGACCGCGCCGCGCAACTTAGTGGTGGTCTCGCTCATTCTGGTGTTTGGTATTGGTGGCATGCAGTTTGGCGGTGGACAGTTTACCTTGCAGGGTGTCAGCTTGGCTGCCCTGGTAGGTATCGCGTTGAACTGGCTATTACCCCGTGAGGAAGAGGGCGAGTAGCGCCGCCCTCCATTAATCAGCGCGCAGTTTTTTGGGAGTACCGGCAGCATGGCTAACGAACTAAGCAGCGCTTTCCCTGTGCTGGGGATCGCTGCCTGGAGCGGCACAGGTAAGACAACGCTATTAGAGAAGCTGCTGCCGCTACTGGGTGAGCAGGGTTTGAAAGTGGCTGTCATCAAGCATGCCCACCACTCTTTTGAAGTAGATCAGCCCGGTAAGGATAGCTTTAAGCTGCGTAGTGCTGGCGCCGCGCCGGTGTTGGTGGCCTCGCGACAGCGGTTTGCGCTAATGCAGGAGACGCCTAAGCAGGAAGAGCCTGATCTAGTTCAGTTAATTGCCATGATGGAGCCGCACAAGCCGGATTTGGTTATTGTCGAGGGCTTTAAATCATGGCCTATTCCCAAGCTGGTACTCTATCGCGATGGTATTGGTGATCCGGCTATTTTAACCGGTCCCTGGGTTGAGGCCGTGGCGATAGGGCCTTCCACCGCTATCGAGTTGCCAGTGTCAGTGAGTCAGTTAGACCTTGATGATAGTGACGCGATTGCGCGCTGGATAGTGGCGTGGACAAGCGCCAAAATGGAGCCTTAGCCTAAGGTGCTAAGGCTTTAAGTGGTGTGGTTTAAATATAGTGGTTGTAAATACAATAGCTCCAAGCATTTTTGGCTTCAATAAAGGAAAGGTGACACTATGCCTCTAACGCACCTCAATATGCGTGGCGAAGCCAACATGGTGGATGTCGGCGATAAGCAAGAGACACGCCGCGAAGCAATCGCCTCAGGGCGCATTGTTATGCAGCCGGAAACGTTAAAGCTACTCAGCGACGGAGGATTGCCCAAGGGCGACGTGCTTGCAACGGCGCGTATCGCTGGTATTCAAGCTGCCAAACGCACTCACGAGCTGATTCCACTGTGCCATTCACTAGCCCTGTCTAAGGTTTCGGTGGAGTTCGAAATCGATCTGGCGGAGTCGTGTGTCAACGTTGTTGCCCTGTGTCGCTTAAATGGTCGAACTGGCGTGGAAATGGAGGCGCTTACCGCTGTGTCGGTGGCGTGTTTAACGCTTTACGATATGTGTAAGGCGGTTGATAAAAGTATGTGTATTGAGGCCATCCAGCTGGATAGTAAAGAGGGCGGTCAGCGTGGTGATTATCAGCGCATGAGTGTTCAAGCACCTATCGTCACCGGCGACGGTATGGCGGGAGAAGTAAGCCTTGGGGAGCGCTGCCCTTCGCCCTGTGTGCGGATCAAATTTTTGGCCGAACTTAGAGAGAGGTTAGGCGAAAGCGAAGCGTTGGTGAGTCTGGATGAGCTCGCAAGTCGAGATATCGGTGGACTGAAAACAGCCTTGGCCCAACGCGATAGCCGTTTCAAACTGCTCACTGAACAGCGCACGCTATGTGCTATTAACCAAGTGATGGCAAACGATGATGCATTGGTTACCGATGATGATGAAGTAGCGTTTTTTCCGCCGGTGACTGGGGGATAGTATGGACATAAACGTGGCGATTCAGGCGGCGCCTTTTTCGATGGCCTACGGCTACGAAGATGCGTTAGCAGGACGCAGCGACATTGGCGCAGTTGTTACCTTCACTGGGTTAGTGCGTGATTTCAACGAAACGCCAGACGTCACAGGTTTAACGCTGGAGCACTATCCGGGGATGACTGAGGCAACGTTGACGGATATAGGCGAACAAGCCTGGCAGCGTTGGTCTCTTCAGGCGGTGCGCATTATTCACCGGGTAGGCTATCTCATCCCCGGCGACCCTATTGTGCGTGTGCTGGTAGCGAGCGCACACCGCCGCGAAGCATTTGAAGCCTGTGACTTTATTATGGATTTTTTAAAAACCCAGGCGCCTTTTTGGAAGAAGGAGCACTCCACCCAAGGTGAATACTGGGTCAAAGAGCGCCACTCTGATCAACAGGACGCGGCGCGCTGGGGGCGTGATTGAAGCGCGGGCCTAGCGATTGGCAGTCTCAGGCATTTCTGCGGCCATGATCTGCAAGTGCACGTCGGGAAGGTGCTGCATATGATCCGCCAGCCATTGAATCAGCCGAGGCTGCAGTGCTTGACGCAAGTCAGCCAAGGTCTCAGCGGCAATGGTATCAAGCTGATCGTCCAGCCAGTCGATAAAGCTATCTTCATCCAGAGGGCTAGCGCTGGAGGCGTCAAGCATTAGCCGTCCAATGCGTGTCCAGCCAGTGTCGCTGGCGGTAACCGGGAGTGCTAAGTAGAGTCTGCCTCGGCGAGCTTTATTGGCACCGCTACTCTCCAGTCCAGGGTGTGGAACAACGCTGTTCTGGCTGACAATACAGGGCGGCTGTGGATAGCGTGCCTCGCAGCGAAGACCATGGCTATCGAAGCAGATTAGATCACCGTTGACCGGTGTTAGCGGGGCGCTGACGTTTAGCTGTCTGGCAATTTCCTGATGGGCCTGCTGGTGGCGTGACTCGCCATGTACGGGCATAAGGTGTTTCGGCTTGACCCACTGATAAAACTTAATTAATTCATCCTGTGCAGGGTGCCCCGTTGCGTGCAGATCAGGGTGAGTGAACTCATCGTAAATATGCACCCCGAGCTGGGCTATGCGTTTTTTTAGCTGTTCGATAGGGCGTTCATTGCCGGGAATGGCTTTAGCCGAAAAAATGATGTTATCACCAGCCTGTAGTTCAACGAAGGGGTGGCTACCCTGGGCAAGTCGTTGAAGCGCTGCGCGGGGCTCACCTTGGCTACCGGTGGCAATGATGACGACTTCATCCGGGGGCAAATAACCCAGGTCTTGGTTGGGCACTAACGGTGGCAGATCGTCCATATAGCCAAGCCCTCGAGCCACGCTAACCATACGTTCCATTGAGCGTCCCATTAGGCTAATACGACGCCCAGACTGTTTAGCTGCAAGGCCTATGGCCAGTACCCGTGCCAAGTTGCTTGCAAAGCAAGAGACCACTACGCGGCCGGTGCAGTTAGCCAGCGTTTTGGCCAACGCCTTGGCCACGTCTCCTTCGCTGCCTGAATGACCGGGCATGGTCGCATTGGTAGAGTCGCCTACCACCAAGTCAACGGGGGCGAGGGCTCTAAACTGTGCTGAGCTCACGGGAGTGCCAATGAGTGGTTCAGGATCAAGCTTCCAATCACCGGTATGCAGAACACGATATCCGCCCGCTAGCATCATCAACGCGCAGCTTTCGGGAATAGAGTGGGTCAAGAGCAGGTAGCGTAGAGTGAACGGGCCGCTTTCAAGCGCCTCACCGGGCTCAATCACCTGTATGGAGGCACTGCTTAGCCCATGTTCAGCAAATTTAAGCTTTAATAAGCCCGCCGCTAGCGGCGTGGCATAGACGGGACAGTTCCACATCGGCCAAAGCCAAGCCACTGCACCAATATGATCTTCATGGCCGTGGGTGATAAACAGCGCTTGGGGTATGATGCCTAATGCTTTTGGCGTATCAAGATTGGGCACTTGAAGCGGAGAATTGGGAAGATCTTGGCGAATCATCATGCCACAGTCGACGGCAATCCAGTGATCATCATACCCGTACAGCGTTAGATTCATTCCAATTTCACCGCATCCCCCCAGCGGCAGCAAGCGCAGCGGTGGGCGACGACGGGGACGAATTTGAACGCGTGGTGAATGCATCGGTTATAAAAGGCCTAAAAAGTAATGCTTTAACTATACGGGAAGGCAGGGGCGGCTAACAATCATCCTTGGCCTTCCGATACACTATATAGCCCAGCCAACATTTCAGTAGCTCAGTTAATGCGCTTACACCACTGGTTTGGCGTGCTGGTTTTTTTCATAAGTCGCGTTGAAATAGGTCAAGAGTAGCAAACATGTCTCATTATTATCGCTTAGTTGTGTCCTGCCCTGATCGAGTGGGTATTGTTGCACGTGTATCGAGCTTTATTGCCCAGCAGGGCGGTTCTATTACCGAAGCAAGTCAGCATTCGGATTTAGAAACTGGCTGCTTTTTTATGCGTTACGAGATATTAGCGGATTCAGTGGGAATGTCGGCAGAAGCGCTTCGCACTGCATTTGAACCAGTGGCCAGCGAATTCAATATGCAATGGGCCCTGGTGGATACCCAGCAGCGTCGGCGTGTTGTGCTCATGGTGTCGCGTGAATCACACTGCTTGGTTGATTTGCTGTATCGCTGGCAGGCAGGTGAGTTGGACTGCGATATTGTAGGCGTTATCTCCAATCATGATGATATGCGCTCGTTAACCGAGTGGTACGGTATTCCTTATCATCATGTGCCGGTGGATCCTGACAACAAGCAGGCATCGTTTGCCCAGGTGCAGGATCAAATTGACACCGTTCGTGCTGACTGCGTAGTACTGGCGCGCTACATGCAGATTCTTCCCCCCGAGCTGTGCGAACGTTATGCTGGCAAAGTGATCAATATCCATCACAGTTTTTTACCCTCTTTTGCAGGCGCGAAACCTTATCACCAGGCGTATCAGCGTGGCGTTAAGCTGATTGGTGCTACCTGTCACTACGTAACGGAGGAGCTGGATGCGGGGCCGATCATTGAGCAGGATATTCACCGAGTAAGCCATTGTCATACGCCTACTGACCTCGTACGTTTTGGCCGCGACGTTGAAAAAGCAGTGCTTGCGCGTGGATTACGCTGGCATCTGGAAGATCGCGTGCTGGTGCATGGCAACAAAACCGTTGTCTTTAGTTAACACGTTACTTAACGCACGATAATCGTTGGGGTTGCCATGTCATTTGCGCAAAGTGTGTTAGCGCCGTGGGCGCTACTGCTTACCTGGTTACTTTCCCTGGGCGTGATGGTGTGGCTACTCTGGCGGCGGCCTTGGCGGCTATTAATAGCCGATACAGAGCTTCAGCATCGCTGGTTAGGCGCAACCCTAGCCGTGGTGCTGATGTGGCAGCTCCGCGCCCAAGCGGTCGACTGGCTAACGCTGCACCTTGTCTTTACCGTCTTAATGACGTTGGTGTTCAAGGTACCATTGGCGCTCATTAGCAATGTGTTGATTAATGTGGCGATGGTGGTGATCGGGCGTAATGAATGGCAGCTGTTGGGCGCTAATATACTGGTCACAGGCATTGTGCCGGCGGTCATCACCGGCGTGGTATGGCGGCTAGTAGATCGCCGCCTACCGGATAACTTAATGGTATTTCTATTTGCCTGTGGTTTCTTCGGTGCCGCTTTAGCCACGCTAGGGGGCGGCCTTACAGCCGTATTGCTGATTATCGTCGCGGGAACAGACCCGGACGCCGTTTATCTGGCTCAAGAGTATGCACGCTTCTTACCCCTGCTAATGCCTTCAGAAGCGTTTATCACCGGCATGCTGTTAAGTATTTTGCTGGTCTATCATCCGGCTTGGGTGGCCACTTTTAATGACCACCGCTATATCGATTTACAGTAGCGCCGTTCTTAGCCCAGTGCTTGGCCATTGCCACCGCGAATAACGCCGACGCCGACGCCTTCGATATCGAGAGACTGTGAGCGTAGGTCGATTTCAATGGGTGCAAAATCAGCGTTTTCGGCAAACAGCGTTACCTTATGCCCCTGGCGTTTGAAGCGTTTTACTGTCACTTCATCATCCAGACGCGCCACAACGATTTGGCCGTCACGCACCCGCTCTGTACGGTGAACCGCCAACAAATCGCCTTCTAAAATGCCGATATCTTTCATTGATAGGCCCCGCACTTTCAGCAGGTAATCCGCTTTCGGCGTGAAGTATTCAGGGGGCAGCGGGCAGTAGCGGTCAATATGCTCAGTCGCCAAGATAGGACTGCCGGCTGCGACTTCGCCAATGACTGGCAGACCCGTGGGCGGGGCTTCTGCGTTAGCTGGCAGGGGGGTGACCGCTGTGTCTAACGCTTCCGTTGGCTCCTGGTTAGGTAGCCGAATTCCACGTGACGTGTTGCGAATAATACGAATGACGCCTTTGCGCTCCAAGGCGCGCAAATGCTCTTCGGCGGCATTGGGTGAGCGAAAGCCCAGCGCCTTGGCAATTTCAGCACGCGTGGGAGGGTAGCCAAATTCGCCCATTGTTTTAACAATAAAATCAAATACATGCTGTTGGCGAGCGGTTAGTGGACGCGACATACCAGACTCCAAAATGGTGAATAAAAGGTAACAAGTGTCATGTCGACATGAATTATATGTGTTTAAGTATACAGTATGTTCCTCTGTCCAGTATATGGCTTGTTGATAGCTTAGTTTTTCACCCTTAACAGCCACAAACCTGTTTGAAACTAAGCGTTTTCTTATAAACGCTGCGGCATTTCGTTAACAAATCAAGCGTTGAGCCCATGGGTGTTATGGCATAGTATTTTGCTATGTTTTAAACACCCGTTTCCCTGGAGAGCGCTATGGCTCAATCTGATACGGTTACCCGTATACTCGACACTGCCGAAGTGCTGTTTGCAGAGCGAGGTTTTGCGGAAACCTCGCTGCGCAACATCACTAGTAAAGCGCGTGTCAATTTGGCTGCTGTGAATTACCATTTCGGCTCTAAAAAAGCGCTTATTCAGGCGGTTTTTTCGCGCTACTTAGACCCCTTTACGCAGCGATTCCACACCGCGCTAGATGACTTGGAAGCGCGCTACTCGGGGCAAGTGATTCCACTTGAAACCCTACTCGAAACCATGGCCACTAGCGTTTTAGCCGTGCCTGCTGAACGTAATAGTTTGAAAGTGTTTATGCGCTTACTTGGTCTGGCCTATAGTCAGGCCCAGGGGCATTTAAGGCGCCATATCCAACAAGAGTATGGTGATGTGTTTACGCGCTTCACTGAGTTGGTGCGTAAAGCCACGCCGGAACTGCCTGACGCTGAGCGTTTTTGGCGGCTACACTTTATGCTGGGCACGGTAATTTTTACTCTTTCTGGGCTTGATGCCCTGCGTGATATTGCTGAAAAAGATTATCATGAGCAGGTAACCGTGCGAGATTTAGTGAAGCGTCTGCGGCCCGTTGTGGTGGCTGCCATGAATGCGCCGCTCCCTCAGTCCCTTGAAGAACGCAAGCTTGAAGAAGGAAATCATGCAAACGCCCAGGTTAGCTGAGCTTCCCCCGATTGAAAATATCTGGCTGGAAATTGATACCACCCATCAGCAGTTGCGCTGTTGGCGGGGACCAAAAGTGCTGCATGAGTGTGCTATTTCTACCGGTGTAGCGGGTGTTGGAGAGCGCAATGGGAGCGGTAAAACCCCCCATGGTTGGCACTATGTGCGAGCGGCTATTGGTGAAGGCGCTCCTGATAATGCGGTGTTTCGTGGCCGCCGATGGACAGGCGAAGTTTTCAATACTGAGCTAGCCGAGGCCCACCCAGAGCGTGATTGGATATTGACCCGAATTCTTTGGCTGTGTGGGTTAGAAAAGGGTATCAACCGCGGTGGTCAGGTCGACTCGCAACGGCGTTATATCTATCTGCATGGTACGCCCCCTGACCAGCCTATGGGGATTGCTGCTTCTCACGGCTGTATTCGCTTACGCAATCACGATTTATTGTATATCTTTTCCTTGGCCTTGCCGGGCACACCGGTTTGGTTACACGGTAGCCGTCAGTCTTTTGATTGATTGCTCTTGACTGATTAGTTTGACTGTCCAGATTTTGACACTGCTAGACGATCGTCTAGAATCATTGCCCTTTTCCATGGACCTATTTCGATGACTCAACCTTTAGGCCCGGTCATGCTCGACCTTGAAGGCACAGCATTGACCGCCGCAGAAAAACGCTTGCTGGTTGAACCGACGGTAGGGGGCGTTATCTTGTTTGCCCGCAATGTCGAAAATGGCTACCAAGTCCGTCAACTGTGCAGTGACATTCGCCGAGTACGCGCGGATCTTTTACTGGCTGTCGACCAGGAGGGGGGGCGGGTACAGCGTATAAAAGAGGGCTTAACTCGCCTCCCTGCAATGGCGCGTATCGGTGAATGTTATCGCGCCAACCAAGAAGAGGGGCTTACGCTGGCGAAAGATGCTGGTTGGCTGCTGGGGATGGAAATGGCCGCCTGTGGGCTGGATTTGAGCTTTGCACCCGTGCTGGATGTGGAGAGTGGTGTCTCCAGCGTGATTGGCGATCGTAGCTTTAGCAATGATCCCCAGCATGTGGCGCAGTTGGGTAGAGCCTTTATTCAAGGGCTTCACGATGCCGGCATGGCCGCTGTAGGTAAGCATTTCCCCGGGCATGGTGGCGTTGCGGCAGATTCCCATGTAGCGCTGCCGGTGGATGACCGCCCCTTGGAGATGATCAAGCAGCATGATTTAGTCCCGTTTGCTCAGTTAGCAGGTGAGTTGGATGGTGTGATGCCTGCCCATATCATTTATAGCGCCTTCGATACCCGGCCGGCGGGGTTTTCGCCCAGTTGGTTAGGAATGCTGCGGGAGTCGCTTGGCTTTAAAGGCTGTGTGTTTTCGGATGATTTAAGCATGGCGGGGGCCCACGAAGCGGGTGAGCCCGGGGAGCGAGCCCGGGCTGCATTGGCTGCCGGTTGCGATATGTTGCTGGTATGCAATGACCGGGCCGCGGCGATTGAGGTGATGGAGGCGTGTAAAGGTATCGACGCTAAACGCCCTGCCAAACTGCGCTATAGTCGTGCGCGTCCTGATATAGATGCACTTAGCGCGTTAGGTCGCTGGCGGCGCACCCACGCGAAACTTGAAGCGTTGGCGAATGCGCCGTAGCAGCGAACCCCATAACGATAATGTGGATCATGCGTTAATTAATGTATTCAAGCTTTTAACCCGCCGTGGAGTTGGTAGATGTCAACGTTAGATAAAGACGCATTAGAGTCATTGGATTCGATGCGCGAATTGATGGATAACGCCGACTGCTTAATTTCGCAGCAAGAGGTGGAAAGGGCGCTTGATCGTATGGCGGAGGCGATCACTCGGGACTTAGGCGATAAACTGCCGGTCTTTTACTGTGTGATGAATGGCGGCTTGATCACCACCGGACATCTGCTCACCCGTTTGGGCTTTCCACTGGAAGTCGACTATTTACATGCCACCCGTTACCGCAATGAGCTGCGCGGGGGGGAGCTTTTCTGGCGGGTTTCTCCAGAAGTGCCCATGGCCGGTCGCCATGTGGTCATTGTTGATGACATATTGGATGAGGGCGCTACGCTGGCGGCTATTTTGGCTTATTGTAAGGAAGCCCAGGCGGCGAGTGTCACGACGGCTGTACTGGTGGATAAGCAGCACAGCCGTAAAGCGGTACCTGGCTTAAAGGCCGACTACTGTAGTTTAGAAGTAGCCGACCGATATGTTTTTGGCTTCGGTATGGATTACAAAGGTTACTGGCGCAACGCTCCCGGTATTTTTGCTCCCAAGGGGCTGTAATACTAGTTTTAACATCAGGGGCTAACGGGGCGAAAAGCGCCTCGTTAATCCTGTCTCAGCTATCATTCGCGTGGATATTTCTTCGACTGAGAAGCGGGTCGCATCGATAAATGGAATATGCATGGTGCGGTATAGCGACTCTGCCTGTTCTACTTCTTGCAGACATTGATCCATTGAGCTGTACCGGCTATTCGGGCGCCTTTCATTGCGAATGGCAGCCAAACGACGTGCATCAATGGTGAGTCCAAATAGCTTTTGACGATGCGGGGATAGCGCCTTGGGAAGTTTTAGCATGCCATCCTCATCTAAATCGTCTTCAGTCAGCGGGTAGTTGGCGGCCCGAATACCAAACTGCAGCGCCAAATAGAGGGAGGTGGGGGTTTTACCGCAGCGTGAAACACCGACCAGGATAATATCCGCCTTATCGTATTGATGGGTTCTTGCCCCGTCGTCATTATCGAGCGCGAAATGTACTGAGTGGATGCGATCCATATAGACATCATCGCTGCCAATCGAATGCGTTCGTCCGACGCTGTAGGAAGAATGAGTATCCAGCTCTTGCTCTAAGGGCTCCAGAAACGTCGAAAAGATGTCAACTTTGAAACCTGATGCCTGACGAATAACGTTACGAATTTGCTGGTCGACAATGGTATCGATGATAATCGGCCGGTGGCCGTCACGAGCAGCCGTCGCTTCAATAATTTCGGCTAATGCCTGCGCTTTCTCTACCGTATCAATATAGGGTTTCGTTAGCATGTTGATATCAACATCGCTGAACTGGGCCAACAGACTGCGCCCTAAACTTTCCGCTGTAATGCCGGTGCCATCAGAAATAAAAAAAGCCGTACGCGTCATAGCAACATCCGCCAGTAAGTGATTGCCTTCCTTCATACCGCTATTGTGAGCCGAGCCCTGTGCCAGCACAACTTGTCATAAAAGCAGTGACGAAAGGTAGTGATAAAAGTTAGCGATAAAAGATAGTGATATAAGGTTGCAATGCAGACGTTGTGATGTCGATAGGTAAACCCATGCGTAAAGCGACTGACTACACAAATGGCCTAAAAAGCCCTTGTGTTGTAAAAATCCTCCACTCTCTTCGCTATTAGACCAATGGCGAATACATAGGCACGGTGCTAGTGTGTCCCCATCAATAGTCCACGGCCCATAGTTTTAACGACTATTTAATGGCTGTGTCGATCTTTAAGAGCAGGGGGTTACGTGGAAGATTATATTCTGTGGTTCGATCAGTTGGGTATGACGGACGTCGAACGCGTGGGTGGTAAAAATGCCTCGCTCGGTGAAATGATCTCCAATCTTTCAGGTGCTGGCGTGACTGTTCCCGGTGGTTTTGCCACTACCGCTCATGCATACCGTGAATTTCTCTCCCACGAAGGTCTCAACGAGCGTATTAACGCTACTCTTGCACGTTTGGATGTTGATGACGTTAAAGCATTAGCCGAGGCTGGCCGTACGATTCGTCAGTGGATTATTGATACGCCATTGCCTCCTGCCTTTGAAGCAGCCATGGAGGATGCCTATAGCAAATTGCAGCAGCAACATCCTCAGCTAAAAGTTGCCGTACGCAGTTCAGCAACCGCCGAAGATTTGCCCGATGCTTCTTTTGCAGGGCAGCAAGAAACGTTCCTCAATATCGAGGGCTTCGACAATATTAAGCGTGCCGTTCACGAGGTATTTGCCTCGCTATTCAACGATCGCGCTATTTCTTACCGTGTGCATCGTGGCTACGCCCATGAGAATGTCGCACTCTCGGCGGGCGTGCAGAAAATGGTGCGCTCAGAAACCGGCGCGGCAGGCGTTATGTTCACCCTGGATACCGAGTCTGGGTTTCGCGAGGCCGTCTTTGTGACCGCCTCTTGGGGGCTGGGAGAAACGGTGGTCCAGGGCGCGGTGAACCCTGATGAATTTTACGTCCATAAGCCAACATTAGCCGCTGGACGCCCGGCGGTGTTGCGTCGCAACCTCGGCTCCAAGCTGATCAAAATGGTCTATGGCAAAGATGCCAGCGCGGGAAAATCGGTAGAAACCGTTGATGTGCCGCATCAAGACCGCAGCCGTTTCTGTCTCAACGATCAACAAGTGATGGACCTGGCGCGTCAAGCAATGACCATTGAGCAGCATTACCAGCGCCCAATGGACATTGAGTGGGCACTGGATGGCGATGACGGCGAGCTGTATATCGTTCAAGCACGTCCGGAAACGGTGGTTTCCCAGCAAGAGGGCGGTAAGCTTGAGCGTTTCCAGCTGCGAGAAAAAGGCCGCACCCTGATTACGGGGCGCGCAATTGGCCAGCGTATAGGCCGTGGCGCTGTCAAAGTCGTGTTAAGCCCAGACGATATGGACAAGATTCATGACGGCGATATTTTAGTGACCGACATGACAGATCCTGACTGGGAACCGATCATGAAGCGTGCCTCTGCCATTGTCACTAACCGTGGTGGACGTACCTGCCACGCGGCAATCATTGCTCGTGAGCTGGGTATCCCAGCCGTCGTTGGCTGTGGCGATGCCACTACCCAGCTGCGTGAAGGCATCGATGTCACGGTCTCCTGCGCGGAAGGCGACACCGGGAATGTCTACGAAGGGCTGCTGGATTTTGACTGTAAAGTCTCCAGCGTCGATGCCATGCCAGAAATTCCGTTTAAAATCATGATGAACGTAGGCAACCCAGACCGTGCGTTTGGTTTTGCCAGCTTGCCGCATGCAGGTGTGGGCTTGGCGCGGTTAGAGTTTATTATTAACCGCATGATCGGCGTTCACCCTAAAGCACTGCTCGAGTACGACACCTTGCCTGTCGACTTACAGCAGGTGATCGATTTGCGTACCGCTGGTTATGCCGACCCTGTTAGTTTTTATGTCGATAAGCTGGTTGAGGGTATATCAACACTGGCGGCGGCCTTCCACCCGCAGCGTGTGATCGTGCGGCTGTCAGACTTTAAGTCTAACGAATATGAGAACCTGATTGGCGGCAAGCTTTATGAGCCTGGCGAAGAGAACCCCATGCTGGGCTTCCGTGGTGCTTCACGTTACATTTCCGAGGCGTTCCGGCCCTGTTTTGAACTTGAGTGCCGCGCCCTAAAACGGGTGCGTGAAGAGATGGGCTTCGACAATGTCGAAATCATGGTGCCCTTCGTGCGCACTACTGATGAGGCGCGTGAGGTGGTGGATCTGTTAGCCGCTAATGGTTTGCAGCGTGGCGGAGATGCGGACCCTGAGGGTCTGAAAGTCATCATGATGTGCGAACTGCCAGCTAACGCACTGCTTGCCGACGAGTTCCTTGAGTATTTTGATGGTTTCTCAATTGGCTCTAACGATTTGACCCAGCTTACCCTAGGGCTGGATCGTGACTCTGGCATTGTGGCCCATCTGTTTGACGAGCGTAACGCGGCGGTTAAGAAGCTGCTTGCCATGGCGATTCAGGCGTGTAAAGCGAAAGGCAAGTACGTGGGTATTTGTGGGCAGGGCCCGTCAGATCATCCTGACTTAGCTAAATGGTTGATGGAGCAGGGCATCGACTCAGTATCGCTTAACCCTGACGCGGTATTAGAAACATGGTTTATGCTCGCAGGCCAAAAAATCGAGTAGTTTAAGGAGTATCTGCACTTCATTTACGCCCGGCCATTGTGCCGGGCGTAAGCATTTTTATAAGCTACCTTTGTAGTAGCTAGCTGCTGCAGATTGTGGTGAGAGATCGTGCCGTTGCAAATCGCCGTTATAGGCCGGTTCATTATCGATCGGATCGTTATTTCATAAGTCGCGGGAGAACGCTGTGATGTCCCCAAAACGGGTTAAGTATGTGCTGCCAGGTTTACTGGCACTGCCTTTATATAGCTGGGGGTTTAGTTATGAAGCGCCCTCAATTTCCCCTGAAGTAGAGTCTGGCTACGAAGAGAAGCCAGGCTGGGCATTAGAGTCCTTTGCGGTGGCGGCGGCTAACCCCTTAGCTACCGATGCAGGCTATCAAGTGCTTCAAGCGGGTGGCAATGCCATTGACGCTGCCATTGCGGTGCAACTGGTGTTGAACTTGGTAGAGCCTCAATCGAGTGGGATTGGAGGTGGGGCTTTTCTAATGTATTACGATGGCGCTGAAGTGCGCGCCTACGATGGTAGAGAAACGGCGCCCCAGGACGTGACCGGCGAGCTATTTATGGAAGATGGTGAGCCGCTTGCTTTCATGGACGCTGTGGCCAGCGGTCTATCAGTAGGCGTGCCGGGGACGCTGCGAATGCTGGAAAAGGCTCACGCTGAGCATGGTGAGCTAACCTGGGAAGAGCTGTTTATCCCGGCGATCACCTTAGCGGAAGAAGGGTTTGCGGTTAGTAATCGGCTGCATACCAGTCTTGCCAATGATGAGCACCTACGCCAAGACCCCTTGGCGAGAACATTTTATTATGACGCTGATGGGGAGCCAATTGCAGTTGGTGATACCCTAAAAAACCCTGCCTTAGCAGAGGTCTTTAGGCGCATAGCCGCAGAAGGTAGCGCTGGGCTGCACGAAGGTGACGTGGCTGAAGACATTGTTGAGCGAGTACAAAATCACCCCCAGCGTCCAGGTAGTCTGTCCCTTGAGGATATGAGTGGCTATGAAGCACTCGATCGCGAGCCGCTTTGCACTCCATGGCAGCAGTGGGAAGTATGTGGTTTTCCGCCGCCCTCATCGGGTCATCTGACCGTCATGCAGATTTTAGGCATGCTTGATAAGCAGCCGTTACTTGAAGCACCGTTAGATAATGGCGCTTCAAGCAGCGGGTGGCTGCATCAATTTTTGGAAGCTTCTCGCTTAGCGTTTGCTGATCGCGGCCGCTACATTGCGGATCCAGATTTTGTCGAGGCCCCAGGGGGTGATTGGTCGCTAATGGTGGCACCCGAGTATCTTCAGCAGCGCGGTTCGCTGATTGACGAAATGAGCATGGGTGACACTGCTGAGCCGGGCAACCCTGGTGAGCTAGCGGTGAGCTGGGCCAACCAGCCGGAGCAACCTGAGTACGGCACTAGTCATATTAGTATTATTGATGAAGATGGCAATGCGGTGGCGATGACGACCACCATTGAGCAAGCGTTTGGCTCACGTATTTTATCGGATGGGGGGACTGGCCTAGCCGGAGGTTTCTTGCTTAATAATGAGCTAACCGATTTCTCATTTGAACCTGAAATTGATGGGGAGCCTGTTGCCAATCGGGTAGAGCCTGGCAAGCGGCCTCGTTCCAGTATGAGCCCAACGCTAGTGTTTGACCAAGAAACGGGTGAACTAGTGGCCAGCTTGGGCTCTCCCGGTGGTGCAGCCATTATTCATTACACCGCTAGAACGCTAGTTGCGCTCAGAGACTGGGGATTGAGTGCTCAAGAAGCATTGAACCTGCCCCATGCCATTACATTGGGTGGCGATGTATTTGTCGAAGAAGGGCGCTTTGCGGAAGAGACGATTGACTCACTGCGCGAGCGGGGCCACACAGTGAGCGAGCGTGAGTTAACCAGCGGGCTTCAAGCCATTATGCGTCTTGAGGACGACAGTCTGTTTGGTGGCGCTGACCCGCGTCGCGAAGGTGTTGTGATGGGCGAGTAATGCCTCGCCTGATCAATGCTCGTCTTTTATTGGCGTAACCAGTTGCGCAGCTTTACCAGCATTAGTGCGCCGTCACTTAATTCCCGGCGGTCTTGAATAAGCTCCGTTAAACGATCTGGGTAGTCGGTGATAATAGCATCGACGCCCAGATCAATCAGCGCCGACATTCTGGCGCGATCATTCACTGTCCAAGCGTGAATTTCATATCCGTATAGCCGTGCTAAACGAATTTCTGTTTCAGTGATGCGATTATGCCTAAGACCTAAGGCGTCGAAATTGCCGCGGTTCAGGGTGCCAGGCAGTATGAGCTGAGCGAGTAACGTTACTCTTAGTTCGGGGGCCCGGTCATTTAAGTGTGCCAATAAAGAGGGCGACATCGTTGCCACTCGCATATCTAAAAAGGCATTAGGAAAGCCGCAGTTGGTATATCCATCGAAGGCGCTGTGTTGGGTAGCCCAACAGCGATAGCGGATATCACTCTCAGCATTCAGCACATCAATGACGGCATCGGCCAGCAGCTGTTCCTGACCAGGTAAAGGCTTCATATCAATCATTAAGCCTGCCTTTCCCCTGACCGCTTCCAACGCTTCCTCTAAGCTTGGAATGGGCTCGTTTTGAAAGGCATCGCCAAACCAGCTGCCCACGTCATAGTGACTTAGCTCTTCTCGAGTTAAATCACCAAATTCGCGATTATCACCGGTTAGCCTGGCAAGGCTACGGTCATGATAAAGCATCACATGCTGGTCACTTGTCAGGCGCACGTCGATCTCTACATAGTCTGAGCCGTCAATAAGGGCTTGATTCACGGCTGCCAAGGTATTCTCCGGGGCGACCATAGAGCTGCCGCGATGAGCAATTACGGCCACGTTGTCACGTATTTCAAAGCTATTCAGGATCCACCATGCCTGAAGGCCGGCAAAAATCAGCACGCTAAGTTCAACGGCCCAAGCGAGTCTTCCAGCATTAGCGTCTGAGGGAGGAGGTGAGGGGCGTGCCTCCCGGTGCGCTAATTGCATATAAAGGCAGGCAGTCAGAAGCGCATTGGTCGCAATACCCAAAAAAGTAATTGCCAAGGCGACCAGCACATAGCCAATTAAGTACGCCAACATGGCGGGGATAAGCACGGCATTGTGCTCTGGTAACAACCACAATAGCGGTGTAAATAGCCGGTCAAATAGCAGTGTGGCAAGAAAAGGCAGGCTGACAATAATGACCAATAACAGCAGCACCGCGGCGCCAATAGAGCGGCGCCATCCGCGAGTCAACCTGACGCTACGCTTTAATGCATGCCACGGGCTGCAGTTCTCTAAAGCGACAAGGGGCAGTGCTAGCAACCAGCGCAAGTAGAGCCAGGAGGCTGCCCATGCCCAGGCGGCGACCAGCGGCAACGCACAGGCAATGAAATACCACAGCGCCGGTGGTCGCACGCGTTGAAGATAATAAGGGTCGATGCCGCTCAGCCAAAAACTGTATAGCCAAGCAAGCGCCACCATAAAGGGGGCGAGAAGTAATACATGCGCGCCAACCTGGAGAATGACTAAGCCGGCTAGCGCATGTAGCCTTCGTGTACTCAGCCAGAGCGCTTCCAGGGCCAGCCGGTAATGATTGTTTCTTGGCCGGACGGCAACCTGGAGCATGCCCGCTTGCTGCCAATAAATAACCAGAAAAGTAAGTCCGAGCACGACGAGCATGCCTGCTAGGCCGAATGGACTGAACAGTAAGGCAATTAACTCATCGTTAGTAACGACGGTTCGATTGAGTTGAGCAAGTAATCCACGTATTACCCAGGCAGTGGCTGGCAATAGCAGCGCAGAGGCCAGCAGCGTGAAAAATAGGTGATAGGCGATCAGTGGGCGAAGATGATCACGCAATGTACGTAGTAAGGCGGAGCAAAGAGAGGTCAAAGACTGCATGGGCATTACGTTGTCAGAGTGAATAGCCAGGGTGGCAGCAACCGCCACGCCTGGCAAGGGGATCGATGGTTAAGGGAGCACCAGCTCTTGCTCGGCGACTATAATGCCGTTGTTATCTGCATAGAGCCATTGCCCAGGCTTGAGGGTTGCACCGGCAAATGTCAGTGGCTCATCACGCTGTCCTTCGCCGCGCTTTTCACTTTTACGGGGGTGGCTGCCGATGGCTTGAACGCCCAATGGTAGGGTGGCGAGAATATCAACATCACGCACACAGCCATACATCACCACTCCCGCCCAGCCGTTGGCGACAGCGAGTTCTGCTAGCATATCGCCGAGCATGGCGCAGCGATGTGATCCGCCTGCATCGACTACCAGCACTGCGCCGTTACCCTGTTCGGCCACCGCTTGTTTCACCAGCGAGTTATCTTCAAAGCATTTTATGGTGCGAATAGGGCCATAAAATGCTTCTACGCCGCCAAAATTTGCAAATATTGGGTCAAGCACTGCGACTTCTGGGTATGCATCGCATAGGTCAGGGGTCACTATTTCGTTTAAATTCGCCATCATGTGCTCCTTGAGTTCCAAACGGTAATTTTTAGCATCTGAGTCTTAAAAGTAACCCATAAGGTTTATTCAAAAAAACGCCCCGCCCTGTAGAACAGTGGCGGGGCGTTCGGTCATCGACTCAGAAAGTGTAAATGTTACATTTTCTGCGATGTTGCGAGCATCGGCGATGGGGCGGCCTCAAGATTTACAACAACTTTTACAACAATTATTAAGCTTCTTGAGCGACCGGAATCACGTTTGAGGCGATTTTTTGATACTCCTCAATTTCGTGAAAATTCATGTAACGATAAATCTCGCCCGCCATAGCGTCAAACTCACCCATATAACGCTGGTACTCTTCAACGCTGGGTAGGCGTCCTTCTACTGCGGCAACAGCGGCCAGTTCTGCGGAGGCGAGGTACACATTGGCACCATCGCCCAGGCGGTTCGGGAAGTTACGTGTAGACGTAGACACCACGGTGCTCTTGGCAGCAACGCGAGCCTGGTTACCCATACACAGTGAACATCCCGGCATTTCCATTCGCGCACCGGCACGTCCGTAAATACCGTAGTAGCCTTCTTCAGTCAGCTGATGCTGATCCATTTTGGTTGGTGGTGCAAGCCATAACCGCGTTTTTAAACTGCCGGCAGGCTGCTTCTCAAGCAGTTTGCCGGCAGCGCGGAAGTGGCCGATGTTAGTCATACAAGAGCCGATAAAGACTTCGTCGATTTTCTGGCCAGCCACTTCAGATAGCAGGCGGGCATCATCCGGGTCATTCGGCGCACAGAGAACCGGCTCTTTAATTTCAGCCAGGTCAATCTCAATAATTTCGGTGTACTCAGCGTCTTGATCAGCACGCATTAAGCTTGGGTTGGCAAGCCAAGCTTCCATCCCTTCGATGCGGCGGCTAATAGTGCGTTCATCGCCATAGCCGTTACCCATCATCCATTTCAGCAGCGTAATGTTGGACTTAAGGTACTGGGTAACACTCTCTTCTGACAGGGTAATCGTACAGCCAGCGGCGGAACGTTCGGCGGAGGCATCTGAAAGCTCAAAGGCCTGCTCAACGGTTAGGTCTTCAAGACCTTCGATTTCCAATACGCGCCCAGAGAATGCATTGATCTTGTTGGACTTATCAACCGTTAACAGCCCTTGCTTAATGGCGTAAAGCGGGATGGCGTGAACAAGGTCGCGAAGCGTAACGCCCGGTTGGCGCTGACCTTTGAAGCGTACCAGGACAGACTCTGGCATATCCAGAGGCATAACACCGGTCGCTGCGGCAAATGCCACCAGGCCCGAACCAGCAGGAAATGATATTCCCAGCGGGAAGCGAGTATGAGAGTCGCCGCCGGTGCCGACTGTATCCGGTAACAGCATGCGGTTGAGCCAGCTGTGGATGATGCCGTCGCCAGGGCGAAGTGATACACCGCCGCGATTCATAATAAAATCAGGCAGAGTGTGGTGCGTATCCACATCAACAGGTTTTGGATAAGCCGCGGTATGACAGAACGACTGCATGACTAAGTCTGCCTGAAAGCCCAGGCAGGCGAGGTCTTTCAACTCATCGCGGGTCATGGGGCCAGTAGTATCTTGTGAGCCAACGGTGGTCATCTTGGGCTCGCAGTACATGCCCGGCCGAACACCGTCTAAACCACAGGCTTTACCGACCATTTTTTGGGCCAAAGTGAAGCCTTTACCAGTATCTTTAGGCTGGTCAGGTAGGCGGAATACGTCAGAAGTGGGCAGTCCAAGTGATTCACGCGCTTTGCCGGTTAAGCCTCGGCCAATGATTAGCGGGATACGACCACCAGCACGGACTTCATCAAGGATCAGCTGGGTTTTAAGCTCAAAGGTGGTGAGCACTTCATCGGTATCGTGCTTGCACACTTTGCCTTCATAGGGGTAGATGTCGATAACATCGCCCATGTGCAGGTTAGCAACATCCATCTCAACCGGCAGGGCACCAGAATCTTCCATTGTGTTAAAGAAGATAGGTGCAATTTTACTGCCAAAGCAGAAGCCGCCTGCACGCTTGTTAGGCGCGTATGGAATATCGTCACCAAAGAACCACAGTACAGAGTTAGTCGCTGACTTACGTGACGAGCCAGTGCCCACGACATCACCGACGTAGACGACCGGGAAACCTTGGGCCTTAACGTCCTCGATCTGCTTCAGCGGGCCAGTCGTGCCCGGCACGACTGGCTCAATGCCGTCACGCTCGTTTTTGAGCATGGCATTGGCGTGTAGCGGGATATCGGGGCGAGACCAGGCATCTGGAGCAGGTGATAGGTCATCCGTGTTCGTTTCGCCGGGCACTTTAAAGACGCTGAGGGTGATTTTGTCAGCCAGCGCCGGTTTAGACAGGAACCACTCAGCTTCTGCCCAAGATTGAATGACATCCTTAGCAACGCTGTTACCGTTTCTAGCGCGAGTTTCAACATCGTGAAACGCGTCGAACATAAGTAGAGTGTGCTTGAGCTGCTCACCAGCTTCACGGGCGAGCTCTTCGTCATCGAGTAGCTCAACCATTGACACGATGTTGTAGCCACCCTGCATGGTGCCAAGCAGTTTTACGGCATGCACCTTATCAATGAGCGGAGAAGAGGCTTCGCCTTTAGCAACGGCAGTTAGAAATCCTGCTTTTACATAGGCGGCTTCATCAACGCCGGGAGGAACCCGGTTGGTGATCAAATCGAGGATGAATTCCTCTTCACCCGCAGGCGGTGTCTTTAGTAGTTCTACGAGCGAGGCGACCTGTTCGGCGTTTAGAGGTTTGGGCGGGACGCCCTCGGCGGCACGTTCCTCGACATGTTGGCGGTAAGCTTCAAGCACGTTGGGTCCCTCTCATTTATGTTCTCATTTACTTTATGGTGACGGTCTACACGCTGCACGGTGATGACCGCGTAGTGTTGAACAGTGTGGCCGTACACATGTGATATACGCTTGACAAACAGCGTCTGGTTGTATGGCGGTGATTCTACGCCAAACTGTCGACAATGTTAAGCTGGTAAGCGCTAGCGGCTGTTGTACTTTATGTTGATATTTTGATCGCAATGAATCAAAACGCGCTCAACAACGGTGGTGTCGGGTCAAAAAACATGAAATTTTTTTCCAATTTTAGAATAACCGAGGAGTGTACGGATGTGATTGTCGTAACAGCGCGTTACCATAGTCTTCAATTCATAACGTTTTAGAGCAGGTTTAAGCTGTGGCATTTATAAATGTGTGGAGCATTTTAAGTGCGTTGCTACATTAGTGGTAGTGGATGTAAATGATGAAGAGTGCATCCAACGGGGAACTAGGCGTCATGTGCGCTTAAATGTTGTACAATAATGAGATACAAGCTCGGTAATGGTGTTATGTCGATACAACCCAATACGTTACATGTCAGTGGACTTCAAACAGATGCACTGCAGACTGCCAATCATTCGCTTAGGGCCGATGACCTTTTGCCGGAAAGTCTGCAACATTTTTTAGCCTGCGCAACGCCTGATGCATGGTTGCAGTGGGCGTTGGAAAATCCAGAAACACTCCTCATTGACCACGCTCAATGTGAGAAAAAAGCCGCTTCGACAGCAATGAGCTTGCTCTATCGCTATGTGGACCAACCGCTTCTATTAAGCAAAATGTCGCAGCTGGCACGTGAAGAGCTATTGCATTTTGAGCAAGTGGTTGAGCTTATGGTGTCTAGGGGAGTGGCTTATCGGCATTTGACAGCCTCTCGCTATGCCGAAGGGCTGCGGCGTCATTTACGCAGTAATGACCCCGAGCGGTTAATTGATGTACTCATCATTGGTGCATTAATAGAAGCACGTAGCTGCGAGCGGTTTGCGTGCTTAATTCCTTATTTAGATGAAGAGCTTGCAAAGTTTTATCGCACCCTGGTGAAGTCAGAAGGTCGTCATTTTGAGGACTATCTGATGCTTGCTCGCCAACAAACATCGAACTCTATTGATGAGCGAATCGCTTTTTTTGTGGCGCGTGAAGCGGAGCTGATTACTTCGCCCGATACGGCTTTTCGTTTTCATAGCGGTGTGCCAGCTTAAGGCACCGCTAGTCTAGGCAGGATGTTTATCATGCGCGATGCTCGTGAGACTGACCAGTTAACTCTTTTTGGCCATTTTTCGCTTACTCAAGGCGAAGACTCAATCACTCATTTCAGCTACGACAAAGTTAAGGCGTTGCTCGTCTATTTGTTGTTGCATCGCCAGCCGGTAAATCGCGCCGCTCTGGCAGAACTGCTGTGGCCAGATCAAGGGTTATCTTCAGGCAGAACCAATTTACGGCATGCATTGCACTGCTTGCGCCAGTCGCTGGGAGAGAATGCAGACCAAGTGCTAAGCGTTTCTCGGCAAACAATTGCTTTCCAGCTACCCAGCCATTGGCAGTTGGATTTGCATACGTTGCAGCAACTGCTTGAAGGTCCTCGCGATTTGGACACCCTTGAGTCGCTAATGGCATGCTATCAAGGTGACCTGATTGAAGAGCTGCAGCTGGCAAGCTGTAGTGAGTTCCAGCGTTGGTTAGTGCAGGTTCGTAACGAGTGGCGTCAGCGAGTCATTCGTTTTGCTGAACAGGTGCTTGAGGCGCACTCTGATGTGCCTGATGCAATTCTGGAGACGTTGGTAAGTCGTTTTTCTGGCTATGGTCCATTTCACGAGCGTTTGGTTCGCCAACTGGCTGAACAGAATCAAATGGCCGCCGCACATGAGCAATATAATAGCTATTTACAGCTACTAGCGTTATCTGGGCAGCAGCCAGAGCCGAGCTTTTTACAATTGGCCAGCTATTGGTCTGATGGTCATCATGACCCGCGCATGATGAGTCCGCAGGGAGCCTTTTCGCGAGCATTGGCGGCTGACAGTAAGCCACTGCGTGAAGATGAGATTGAGCTGCGACAGCTCTCTGTCATGGCTATTCGACTGCGTTTGAAAGGGGATTGGCAAGACCGTGCGGCAACGCGCAATTGCCTCACGTTGCAGCTTGAACTCTTACGCTGGCTTGAGCAGCAGTGCCATCACTTGGGCGGCTTTTGGCTGCCGGGCGCCACCGGCGGGTTAGGGCTAGCGTGCTTCGGTACACACGGCCCAGCTCATCAGCTTGCTGAGTTAGTCGCTCTCTATGAGCACTGCCGCCAGGCGCTGCCGCTGGAAAGTGCTCGTCATTGGCAGGATGAAGGTGACGCGCCGCAATTTGAATTAGCGGCTGGCTTGCACAGCGGACGCGTTGTTTACCTACCTGAGCGCCAGTTGGCGGATCCTCTGGGGCAGGTAACGCAAACCTCGCTGGAATTAATGAGTGCAGCGGAAGGCAGCGAGTTAGTGATCTCACAGGAAGCAAGCCAACACATGCCTCCCGCGCTTGATTTGCAGCCACGCCTGGTGTCGCGTCTCGTTGCCAGCGACGGCCGTGTGCGTTTACGCGCCCTTGTGCTAGGACAGAACGAAGGCGGAAGAGATGCTCTCCCGCCGAGTTTAGTGGGCCGTGAAACCTCATTGCGCACCCTGCGCGATGCTCTGGCACGTGCTGGTATCGGCTTACGTCAGAGTGTCTTGGTACGCGGCGCTTCTGGAATGGGTAAATCGGCGCTGATGGTGGGTTTTCGCCAACTCGAGTTGAGTCGCGATGCCGCGATTTGCTGGCAGCCCACAACGCGAATGTCGGTGCTAGACCCCTACGGAGTGGCCCGTACGCTGGTAAGTTGGTACTTGAAAGAGACGTTAACGATTGAGGCCGTTCATACACTACAGGCGACATTGGCATTAGATCAGCTTGATGCAGACCGCCAGCACTTGCTAGAAGAGGCGCTGGGTGTACATGACGTAAAGGAGACCGCTCAGCTCGCCCAAAGCGGCGAGGCTGTTGAGTTAGTGGTAATGCTGCTGCATCGTTTAATCGAACGACAAGCGATGACCCATACGCTTGTCCTGATGATCGACGACTTGCAGTGGCTTGATGAGCCTTCTTTCAAAGTGCTAGCAGGCCTTCAAGCGCGCTTACCTATTAATACTGCCTTTATGTTAGTAGCCAGCTACCATGGTCGTGATGTGCTGCCTGTAAAACTGCATTGGGATCAGCAGATTAGCTTAAGCAATCTAGATGCATTGCAGTCATCTCGTCTCTTGTCACAGCTTTCGCGCCGCTACCGTATTCATCTGAGCCCACGTCTGCGCAACCAGATTATCGAGCGCTGCGATGGCGTGCCGCTGTATATGCAGGAAATATGCAGGCGTCTAGATATGGATCGCCGAGAAGGGCGTAGCGTCCACTTTGATGAGCTGCCAAAAGGCCTGTTAGGCCTATTGGCCAGTCGCATAGATCAGTTAGAAAGTGATCGAGAGATTGCCCACGTTGCAGCGGTATTGGGAAAACGCTTCCGGCTAGATTTTTTACTCGAATGTAGCGGTTGGGAGAAGGGGCGGCTTAACCAAGCACTTGAGCACATGCGGTTGTTGGAAATTGTTGAGCCGGTCGACAAAGACAGCGGTGAGCAAGAGTACCAGTTTAGCCATCAGCTGCTGCAAGAGGCTGCTTATCTTTCTTGCCCGCGGGACGTGCGGGTCAAGCTGCATCAACAGGTAGTGACGTTAATTGAAGAACGTTTTCCTGTGTGGATTAGCCGCCATCCTGGTGACTTTGCCACACATCTGCGCCGCAGCGGCCATTACGCTCGCGGTGCGCGTTACTTTGAGTTGGCGGCCCGTGAAGCACTTAAAGTCAGCGCCAACCGAACGGCGCTGCGCATGGCAGATTTTGGCTTGGCGAGTTTGCGTCATGTAGAACATCAGATAGAGCGTGAAGTGAGCTTGCTTACCGTGAGAGGCCAGGCAGCGTTCTCATTGGAAGGTCACGGCTCACCGACTGCCCATGAAAGCTTTGTTCGTGCCCGTGAGCTGCTGCGTGAATCGGGTAGCGACAGCCTGGAAGATCCTGAAGATCTAGAACAGATATTCCTGGTCAAATGGGGGCTTTGGGTAGGGCGGAGCCAGCGTTATGCCCATGCGGATGCGTTTGCACTGGCTTCCACGCTTGCCGACATTGCATCGCGTCTTGAAGATCCGCGCTATCGGCGTTTAGCCGACTATGCGCGGGCTAACTGTGAATATTGGGCGGGACGTATTCAGCAAGCTCATGATCACCTGGATGAAATCGACCCGCTCAATGCCCAGATGATGATCGAGTGGCTACCGTTCTCCGATCACCCGCAAGTGTCCGCGGCCTGCTTCCAAGGGTGGGCACTATGTCTTCGCGGCGATTATCAGCGCGCTGAGCGACAAATCTCCGCTTCGATCCGACTGGCGGAAAAAATCGGTCATCCGGGCACCTTAGCGTTGGCCTTGCTATTTGCCGCCGCGCTTTATCGACAGTTGGGGCACGTTCACTTGGCTGCACGGCATGCTGAGCGAGCGGCAGCCATGACCGCTACACCTGATCTGCAGCTATGGCAGATTGCTGCGCAGTGTGTTCTGGGTTGGCAGCTTGCTCTGTCTGGAGACCCGGCTGGATTGGTTAAGCTGCGCGATAGCTTGGATCAAATGGCGGAGCTGAATGGGCGCGACCGCTATCAGCGCCCTGTATTATGGTATTCAGATGCATGTATTGAGCTGGGTGAGCTGAATGCGGCGGAAGATTACTTGGATCAGTGCTTAGTGATTGCCCGCGAACGAACAACGCTATTTCTGCCTGAACTAGCCACACAGCTTGCCAAAGTGCGTGATTTACTTGGGCATCCGGCCAGTGAAGTGAAAGCACTAACTGAAATGGCCGTTAATCAATCCCGCGAGCATGGTAACCAGCATCAGGAATTGGCGGCGCTCGAGCTGTGGCTGACGCGGATAGAGCCTAATGATCGGCATGCAAAAGAGCGTTTTCGGAGCTTATTGAGCGAGGTTAGTCATAGCGATGCGCCGGTACTGACGCGCTGGATCAGTCTGCTGGATCGTCGGCTGCCTCATCCAATGGAGACTGAAGGTTAGGCGCCGTTCGAGGAACTCTTAGGGAGTTATTCGATCAGCTCTGCTTAGTCGGTAGCCTGCTCCAACCAATTCAACGTGGCGATAGCGTGTTCACGCTGGTCGCCGCATACGCTAACGTCAAATTGAAAGCGTTCACATACTGACGGGCGACTCGGGTCACCAAATAGGCGGCACAAGTTGTCTTCATCCAACTGCACACAGCGTATGCCAGCGGGCTTCCCCTCTGGCATACCTGGAATAGCAGAGCTGATAGACGGTGCTATGCAGCAAGCGCCGCATCCTGCCCTACAGCCATCACTCATGGCGCAACATCTGGCGAGTACGTAGCGATAGCCCCTTTATTGACTCCCTCAAACGCTTGCACTCGCGTTGCTGTACCGCTCGCGATGGCGACTTTTTGTGCAAGCCAAAGCGCTATGTTTTCTACCGTAGTGGGGCCAGGTAACACCTCACACTGCTGCTGCGGCAGGGTGATCGCAAAATCGCCCTGTGCAGCGTGATAGCGACAGGTAAGCACGTCGTCATGCTGTGTGGCAATATCCGCTTGCTCTAGTAAATAACGGTTGTCCAGCCATTCAGACCACTGCTGTTCCAACTGGGGCTGACGCGCGTCATGCTGCCAGATATAAAGCCGTGAGCGGTGGCCGTGGGCAATGCGTTGACAGTTACCGATATGGCGTTTCAGCCCATGGCTGTAGCCATAGGCTGCACCAGTAATCTCTTCATCATTGAGAGTCAGTGTCACTCGATGAACATTGGTGGGGCGCTGTGTGGTGAGTTGATGACTCAAATGTGCCGCGACGCTGTCGGTGGTAATCGCTGTCCAGGGCAGTAGGGTAAACGCTTCTTTTGGTCCACGTACCTCCATGGCATAAGGAGTAGTGGTGTGAACGCGTATGCCTTCAGCACATTCGGAGATGCTAATGCCTGGAGCTTCGGTTGGCACTAGTAGAGTGTGATCAAGGCCGGCATCCAAGGTACGCTTTATCCATGGTTTCACTTCGCCAAAATCGAACAGCATGCCGTCTTCACCCAACTCGCCATCCAGCACTGCATCCACTTGCCAGCTACAGCCCACAAGGCCCCGTTTGGAACACCATAAGGAGACGTCGATATGGGTAAGTTGGTTAACGAATAAAGCCATTAATCAAATCCTGCTAATTTGTGCATTTGAAGCGATAAGCGCCACTGCGGGTGAGCCATGCAATAAGCAGTGGCCTGAGCAACGGTATTGGCGTTTTGGTGGAGAGGCGCCAAATCCATCGGCTGTAAATAAAAATGCTTAAACCCAAGCGCTGAGAACTGCTCGGGGGGGGCCTCTCTCTGTGGGAACACAAGTTTCAATTCATCGCCTTGGGTGACGGCTAATGGATTGTTTCCTTTGGGGCTAACGCAGAGCCAGTCAATGCCTGGGGGGGGCACCAGCGTTCCGTTAGTTTCCACAGCCACCTCAAAGCCATAGCTATGCAAAGAGGCAATCAAAGCCGCGTTTAATTGCAATAAGGGTTCGCCACCGGTAAACACTACGTAGGGGACAGCATTATTACTGTCGCTGGGCCACAGCGCTGCAATGTGTTCAGCAAGCGCGGAGGCAGTAGAAAATTTTCCACCGTTGATGCCATCAGTGCCAATAAAATCGGTATCACAAAATGTGCATTTTGCCGAGGCTCGATCCTCTTCGCGGCCCGACCACAAGTTGCAGCCACTAAAGCGGCAAAATACACTCGCTCGGCCTGCCTGGGCGCCTTCGCCTTGCAGGGTATAAAACGCTTCTTTGACGTGATACATCAACGAGATCCTGCTAGTGTATTTGGTTCGTATGCTAATGGATCTGTGGCACCGTTCGCGGCAAATGCGGCCAAACGTTCACGGCAACTGCCGCAAACGCCACAGGCGAGCTCTCTGCCTTCATAGCATGTCCAGGTGTGGCGATAATCAAGATGCATTGCCAAACCTTCGCGGAGGATCTCTGCTTTACTGGCAGAGAGATAAGGGGCGTGCAGCGTGACGGGTTCAAAATTGGCAATGCCAGCTACTTGATTCATTGCTTCGACAAACTCGGGGCGACAATCAGGGTAGAGAACGTGGTCACCACCATGAGCACCGTAATCGACTCGCCCTGCACCAATATTGACGGCTTTAGCGATGGCTAGCGAAAGTAAAATCATATTGCGATTGGGCACCACGGTACTACGGAGGTTCTCTGCCGCGTACTCCCCGTTGGGCATTGCCAGCGCCGGATTGGTGAGGGCAGAATTATCTATCAGGCTGTGAATTGCACGAATATCCACTATCTGGTGGGAGATGCCTAATTCACTACATACCTGTCGCGCGGTATCGAGTTCTCGAATATGCCGCTGACCATAGTCAAAGGATAGCGCGTGGACGGTTAGGCCTTCGCGTATTGCGCGGTGAAGTACCGTAAAAGAATCCATTCCCCCGGAATAGATAACAACGGCAATGGATGCGGGATCCGCATCGACTTGAAGTGTTGATGACATAAGAAGCACTCTTTGTCGGAGAATTTGTTAATCGCGAGCAGCGGTTAAATGTCGCGGCGTTCCGGGATCCGGTCCGGAAGTGCGGCAGTTTACGCAATAGTCTTTAGTATGGCTAGGGCATGCGGTCCTTTTGCGCGGCAATGCGGCCCGCGCTGAAACGTCAGACCACATAAGGTCTGAGTGATACGAGGGCGGACAGCGTTAATATCAACATGCTACGCTTACGGCTCATGCTGTTAGAGAGAAACCAATGGCCACCATCGAACACAGTGAAATTGTTAAGGCAACACCTGAGCGCGTGTTTGAACTGCTGCGTCGCGTTGAAGATTTTGCTGATTACTCTGATTTGATTCGCTCGATTGAGCCGCTTGGCGAGAACCGTTACAGGTGGCATGTGCGCGCAGCAGGAATGGATTGGTCGTTTGACGTAGAGGTTACCGATATTCAAGCGCCTTATATACTTGCCTGGGAGTCGTTAGATGGTGTTAAAAACCAAGGTCGCTATCATCTGCGCGAAGTCGATAAAGGCACCGAAGTGGCTCTGACACTCACCTACGAAATTCGCAATCGTTTAATGGAGAAAGCCGTTAATAAAGCGGCTAGGCCGTTGGTAGGAAAAGTAAGCCGACAGATTCTTGAACGCGTGGAAGCTCGCCTGAATGAATAACGCACCTCGACATCCCTGGCGCTGGGCGTTTGGGTTTGCATGTCTCGCCATGCTGGCTTACGTATGGCTGTGGTACTCACCAGATTTAATGGCAGTGAAACAATGGGCTGCACAGGCTTCTCACCATCCCGTAGTTATCATTGGGGTGATGTTGATTATGGCCGTGACCTTGGCCATTGGCTTGCCGGGGAGTATCGGACTGTGGCTGATTGCGCCCTTTTATCCTCCCTTGATTGCCACCGTTATGCTGACACTGAGTAGTGTGGCAGGCGCGTTCGGGGCTTACCACCTTGCGGCGCGGGCTGGAAAACGCTGGAGTCCTTCAGGACTAACGCTGAAAGTGATGCAAATGCTTGAGAAGCGTAGCGATTTAATGACCCAGTGTGCATTACGTATATTGCCCGGCTTTCCACACTCGGTTATCAACTTTGCAGCGGGACTACTCAGTATTTCTCTTAAGACGTATCTCGTGGCCGCCACGCTTGGTCTAGCAATAAAGTGGGGAGTTTATAGCAGTGCCATTTATGGCGCTTTAGAGGCTATCGAGCAAGAGGATGCATTGCAGTTTGAGGTTGTTTTACCTTTGATCGCGTTGGCACTGCTACTACTGATAGGCGCCTGGTTCAGACGCCGCGTAGAAGCGGCGCGGGGCGTTTAAAGGCCCAGTAACACTGTTAGTGGGATTTATGCATAGAGGCATCTAGCTGGTCGACGACTTCAGCCCAGTCGGCGTCTTCTTCGACCGCTTCTTTTAGAAAGTCTGCTTGTCCCTCATTCCAGCAGGGCGCTTCAGCCAGCGGCATTGATTCAGGAAGCGGGGCATTACGCTCTATAAACCGTTCGATTGAACTGGCATCAGATGCCAAACCCAACTGCTCGAAAAGTTCGCTGAAGTGATGTACGGGTTTTTCCATAATGATGTGCTCCCTCAAGCTGTTGGATGACTCACCTACACCATAGCGTGAATCTGAGTTTACGCCAGCTTATGCTGTGTTATTAACGCCGTTAACTTGTTAACGTTCACCAACAAGAGAAGCTATAAACCGTTGGCGCCGAAGTTCTGAGGGCAGTGGCTGTGCCAGCAGATGAACCAGTTTGGTAAACGCTGCTTCCGGTGTCATGTCATCACCCGCGAGAATACCTGCATCGTTCAGGCCATGACCAGCAGCGTAAGCACCTAATTGAATGCTGCCTTGAGGGCATTGGCTAATGGCGGCTAATAGTTTGCCTTCTCCGCTGGCCTTCGCCATCACGTCCAGCAAATCAGGGGCGTCAGGTAAGTTACCAGCGCCCCATAGCTGCAGTAACGCGCCTTTGATGCGAGAGTCACTCAGCCATGCATCCAACTGCCAGGCGGCAATTCCTGGCCAAAGCACAATCCGAATCACTTCGCCGTGACAGACGCAGCCGTAGTCGGGTAATTCAAAGCGGGGCGCTCCACGCTGTTGAAGGCCAAGCCCACGGCTAGGATAGTAAACAAAGTCGTCGCCTACCCGCTCGCCAAGCAGGGGATAGCTAGGGCTTGCGAAAGCATCTAATGCTTCACTGTGCTGCTTGATAGCCCTGGCTCCGCGAAGTAATTTCCCCGCAAAATAAATAGCGACCTCTTTTAGTTCAGGCTTGGCGGCAAACTGAAGGGCGCCATGGAGGTTTTCCAGCCCATCGCTGTGTTCAGTTTCAAGCGGTTTCATAGCGCCGGTAAGCACGACGGGGCGGTCAAGTCCTTGAAGCTGGTAAGCCAGGCTTGAGGCAGTCCAACTGAGGGTATCGGTGCCGTGAATGATCACGAAGCCAGCGTAAGTGGATAGCTTGTCATTAATGTCGTGGGCGAGTTGCTGCCAAGTAAGCGGTGTGGCGGCGCTAGAATCAATGAGTGTTGAATAGCTGACAACATCATAGGCTGGTAATGATCGCTGATGAGCAATCGGTAGCTGAGTAAGTGCAGCAGCCATGCGTGCGGCGAAGTCACCGCCCGGCGAAAGCCCATGCGCGTGCTGTTCCATGCCGATCGTGCCGCCGGTATAAATAACAAGAATACGATCTGCATCTAGTGCGGTGCTTGCTAAAGAAGAGTGGGGGCTCATCGTCATTTCCCGAATAGTCCATGTTGGGTGGCGCGTAGCACCACAAGGTCGCCACTTTGGTCATCTAAGCGATAATTGCGCCCGGCAAGCAGTGCAAAACCACTGCACAGGATGATCAGGGCAATTAATAACCAGGCAATATGCTCGGTGCCAGCACCGGCTTGGAGTAATAGACCCACCCCAAAGGGGCCTATTGCCGCCAGCGTATAGCCCCCACCTTGGACAAGCCCGGAGAGCTGGCCTGCTAGCCTGGAAGTAGCCGTGCGAAGCACCAGCAGGCTCAGCGCTAGGCTAAAACTCCCCCCTTGACCGATACCAAGCAGCGCCGCACCGGCCCATTTCCACGCCAGCGGGGCGATAAGCAGCATCCAAAGCCCCAGAGCAGTGCTTAAGAGCACTAGCAGCAGGGCTGGACGCTGGTCGCGGCCCATGCGTGCCAGCCAAGGTGCGCTCAGGGCGGAAGCAAGCTGACACATAATGGATACGGCCATCGTCCAGCCAGCATCCGCCTCGTTGTAACCACGGTACACCAACAGGGTAGGGAGCCAGCCAAACACGATGTACGCCATGGAAGACTGAATGCCCATAAACAGCATAACGTGCCAAGTTAACGGCTGCTTAAGCAGCCGAAAGAGTCCGCTATTGATGTGAGAGGGGGCTGCCGTACGTGATGTGTGCGGCATTTTTAAATGCCATACCAGTAGGGCGAACAGGGCGAGCAATGACCAGCTCATTAAGCTCATTTGCCAGCTGCCAAGTAGCTGCGTGAGTGGAACGCTCAGCCCCGCCCCTAGTGCGCCTCCAAAACAGAGTGCCATGGTGTAAAAGCCGGTGAGTAAATCAGCGCTATGGGGCAGTTCACGTTTGACCAGCGCCGGAAGGAGGGTGCCGCCAACACCAATAGCGGCGCCGGCCATTGCTGAACCAATGAATAGCACTCCGGGTAATGGCAAAACCCGTATGACAAGGGCTGTAGCGAGTAAAATTAGTGACGCGCTAAGCGCTCTTTCGCTACCAATATATTTTGCGAGGGTTGGGGCAAAGGGGGCGGATAAGCCCAGAAAAAGCACCGGAAGTGTGGTGAGCAAGCCTGCCGCGGACGCCGAAAGTCCCGCCGTTTCTTGTAGGCGGGTTAGCAGAGGGGCAACAGATGACATGGCGGGGCGCAGATTTAGCCCCACCACAAACGTCAGTAAAATAAACGTGATTGAACGACGAGATGCCATGATAATGCTTATTTCAGGTGAGGACGTAGGTCTCCACGAACAGCATCAAGTAACGTAATAAAATGATAATCCTGTGATGCGTCCAAGCAGTCCACTCGAACGCTGGTACGCATACCTTTATCGATGTGTACTTGATCAAATATTTCTAGTGTGAGCTTGCGGGCTGGTTTATCACCGGGTGACATGATGCCATCTTCCAGTGAAAACGTTTCAAGTAGCGTGACCCTGACGCGGGTGCTATTACCTTCGCTGAGAACACGCCTGACAAACAGCCATCCCTCACAGGGCAGGGCATGGTTATCATCGCGCTGGCGCAAAAAAATGGTGCGGTAGCATGCGCCCTCTATTGAGGCTTTTTCTGCCATGCTGCGATACGCCTGTACCACTTGATTGGCGGAGGCTCGGGCATCCTCTAAACGCTGTACAATACCTTGATGTTCGCGGCTGAGCTGCTCTTGACGTTGAAAGGTCAGCCACTGGCGGTAATCGACCATAATTTGGGATGACGCCATAATCACTCCATGATGAAAAAGTTCATGCCTAAAGGCTGAAAATAAATGCGCAAAACAGCAGCTTGGAATATGCAGAGGGCTTACCTTCGCATATTCCAGCATGTCTAGCTAGCGCCGTGCGCGACGTTTACGCTCGCCACCGGCATTAGCGCTTTGGCCTTCGGGCTTGCGTTTGGCGCGTGGCTGGCGTTGATTGCGTCGACCGTTTTCAATGGGTTCAGGTTTTATAGTGGGATCGGGCTCGAAACCGGGTTCTATATGCTTTGGTAGCGTCTGTTTAATCAGCCGCTCAATACTGCCTAGCAGAGCGTGCTCGTCCACACACACCAGTGATACCGCTTCACCATTGCTGCCAGCACGTCCTGTACGGCCAATACGATGCACGTAATCTTCGGCGACGTTGGGCAGGTCAAAGTTGACGACATGGGGCAGCTCGCTGATATCCAGGCCTCGGGCAGCGATGTCGGTGGCTACCAGTACCTGCAGGTCGCCACTTTTAAAAGCGGTCAGCGCACGGGTCCGGGCACCTTGGCTTTTATTGCCATGAATGGCCATGGCAGGAATGTCCTGCTTTGAAAGCTGTTCCGCAAGGCGGTTGGCACCGTGCTTAGTGCGTGTAAATACCAGCACTTGAAACCAGCCGTTTTGATGTATCAGGTGCGCCAGCAGTTCACGTTTTTTCTCACGGTCTACGCGATATATCGCCTGCTCGATTTTCTCTGCGGTGGCGTTGCGCGGTGCAACCTCAATCATGGCTGGGTTATCCAGCAACTGCTGGGCAAGGGTCTGGATCTCATTGGAAAACGTCGCTGAGAACAGCAGGTTTTGACGCTTTTTGGGAACCAGGCGAAGCAGGCGCTTAATATCGTGAATAAAGCCCATATCCAGCATGCGATCTGCTTCATCGAGCACTAGAATTTCCACGCTGGAAAGGTCGACGTGACCCTGCTGGTGCAGGTCGAGTAGACGACCAGGCGTAGCGACGAGTACGTCTAAACCGGCTTTAAGGGCGTCAATCTGGGGCTGCTGACCAACACCGCCAAAGATAATATGCGAGCGCAATGAAAGATGTTGACCATAGGTCGCTACACTTTCGCCTACCTGGGCGGCCAGTTCGCGTGTAGGGGTTAATACCAGTGCACGCACCTGACGTTTTGCCGGGCGGTTACCATCTTTCAGGCGTTGCAGCATCGGGAGGGTAAATCCCGCTGTTTTGCCAGTGCCGGTCTGGGCGCTGGCTAACATATCGCGACCTTCTAATACGACAGGGATAGCCTGCCGCTGAATTGGGGTGGGTTCGGTATACCCTTGCGCTGTGACAGCGCGTAGTAAATCGTCGTGCAGGCCAAGTTCAGAAAAGCTCATGCGTTCTCCGCAGTCACCTAGTGAGTCAGTACCGGTAGGTGGTGGTTGTCACTAGATAGAATGTTCAAAAAGCGAGGTTGATTCACCTTCGCGGCAGCGAAGTTTGCCAGATAATTTAACGTGCCGCGATGGTTGCTGGTTTGCCGTGTATGACCGAGACTGGTGACATGGAAGCAGCGCTAAACAGCGCTGTAATCTAATGTGCACGGACACATTCGAAAACAATCGTGCCAGTAATAGGCGGAACATGATAACACGGTTACAGATAGACAGCTTACTTAGCTGTCTCGTGTCAGCTGGGTATTTTATTTAATCAGCGGGGTAAGACGGGCCAGTGTGGTGGAGGGTAAATCAAGGGCTTCCAGGGCTTGAGGAGTTAATTTGAAAAACGCTTCAGGAGTGAAAATGCCAGCCGTAAAGAGTTGACGCGCTGTAGCCGGCCCTACCCCTTCTAAAGCAAGTAGTTGGCGGGCAAATAGAGCGATAAAACGTTTGCTCTCTTGATCGTCAAGCGTTGCTTCATTGGCCTGATAATAGGATCCCGCTTGGCGTGTAATAAAATCCTCAATGCGCTGAAGTGCAGCTGCAGAGGACGCATCCGGTGAGTACATTGCCAATTGATCGCTAAGCGCAGCATGGCTGTGTAATGCCGTCTCAAGGGTTGCAAACGTTGGTTCACCCTCTATTAACGTCGTCACTGTTTGCATCAGGGTATTAATGTCATCCCTTAATTGCTCAGTAGGCAGGTTTGTTGGGTGCGCTTCGCTCGTCATGTCAACGGCCTTGTATGGACTTTAGGTAAGCATAGTTTAGTCAAAATAAGCGCCTGCGCGTATCTCATTTGCGATGAGTTCGGCAGTGCGATCCCAGCTTGTACTTAACGCACGCACCAGCGCAGGGTAGCCATCTTCCTCAAGGGTTGTCTCAGCATAGAAATTTTCCATGGCCAATAGCTCGCCCTCAGCGTTCACCAACTGCCATTGGCCACTGGTTACCGCCTGGCCATCAAAGCGTCCTTGAAACTGGTCAACGTCAATGCGAAGCGTCAGCGCGTCGGGCTGGCTACCCTCAGCTCTAATCACCCGTAAAGAGGGCAGTGCTTGGGATAAGCGAGCGCGTAACCCTCGTTCGAGCTGCCTATTTAATCCTTCCGCCCATTGGTGTTCACGCGCCGCGTTGAGCGTAATATCGTCCAACTGCATCACAATTCCATCTACGTCCAAATAGTGAGCTAGTCGAGGAGCGCTAAGTCGAAGAATGCCCTCTGGTTGAGCTGGCGCGCTAGTCATCTGATGGCCGGTGAGCATATAGCGCGCAGGCGGCGTCACACTGCTGGCGCAAGCAGACATCAGTAGGCAGATCGACACCAACAGTGAGCGCTTAATCCATGTAGACATACTTGTTCCCATTAATATTCTCATCAACGTTCCTATCAACATAGAGAGTTCCTTATTCGCGCGGCGCACGGGGAATAGGGTCTTGCGTGTCCAGATTATCGAACAACAGAGCTCTGGGATTTTCATTCAACGTGCGTGTTAGTGGCTGCAAATCACGCATCAGGCGATCCAATCGTTCAATGGCTGTGGTTAGTTCTTGATAAGCAGGTGAAGAAGGGGATAAGCCCTGCAGCGTGCCGCGCAGTTCATCAAGGGTCGCATTTAAGTTACCACCTACAGCCTGGGTCTCAGGATCATTGAGCAGTTGGTTAATGGAAACACTCACCTCACGCACCTCATTGAGTACGCTTTCAGAGGCCTGCAAGTTGCGATCCAGTCCCGTTAGCAACGGCTCAACTTCTAATGCATTTAGCTTGTCAAGTAAGTCGGTGACCTGAGCCTGTATCTGGGCAAACCCTCCTGCAACAGTGGGAAATACATTGCGATCAGAGAACTGTTCAGGAACGTATTGATCGGCAAGGTCGCGCTGAAAGTTTAAGTCAACAAACATGGCGCCAGTTATCAGGCTGCCGCTTTTCAGTGAGGCCCTTAGTCCTAACCCGAACATTCTGGTGAAGCGTGCTTCCCATTCATCCAAATCGATATCGTTATTTTCAATGCCTAGACGTTGAGGCTCAATGCGAATCAGTATGGGGATTGCAAACCGTGCGCGGGAATCCGGCTGTGGAGCGGTAAAGTTCCAGGGTACAGCGGCGACAGTGCCCAGGCGCACACCGCGGAATTCCACCGGCGCGCCACGCGTCAGCCCTCGCACAGTTTCATCCACCAGCAGTACATACTCTAAGTAACGGTTAAACGTTCCTTCTCTCGCCGCGTCTTCATCGGCATATAGGGTAAAACGGGTATTGGCTTCTACAGGCTGGCCCATAGGGAGGTCTTCGGGTACGCCAAAGGTGACCCCCCCGCCGAGTAGTGCTTCAAGAGACTCAACATTGACGCGGACACCGTCGGCATCTAATCGAAAATCAATCCCGCTCGTGGTCCAGAAACGTGTGCTATCGGTGACTAGTTCAGTATAGGGCTGTTCAATGAAGACTTGGTGCTGCATGGTGCGTGAAGCTGGGTCAAACCGGTTTTCTTCAACTCTTCCCACGGTGTAACCCTGGTAGGAGACCGGGTCCCCAACGCGTAGTGAGTTGCCCAACTGACTGGTTAAGCTAAGGCGCAGCCCAGCTAAACCAGTGGGGGCTATGGGCGGGGTTTCGCTCACAGGGAATTCACGACGTGCCTCGTCTGCACTGCCGGGCTCAAGCTGAATGTAAGCACCAGAGAGTACTGTGCCTAAGCCGCTGATACCTTCACGACCAATACGTGGTTTAACCACCCAAAAGCGACTGTCTTCACGGAGCATGTCCTCAACGCCGGGCTGAATGCGCGCGGTCATTACCGCGTGAGAAAGGTCATCCGACAACCTTACTGTCTGAACGCGACCAATTTCGACGTTGCGGCTGCGAATTAAAGTGCTACCCGCTTCAATGCCCTCGGCACTGTCCATGGTGAGCGTTACCAGGGTGCCACGACTTGTGTAGTTGTCATAAACAAGCCAAAGGCCGATGGCGATAGCGACGATTGGCACCACCCAAATAGGGGATAACCGGGTTTGGCGTGATGTCTTGGCTTTGTTTAAATCAGTTTCACTTGAAGGGTCGGTATTCGGCGTTGTTTCGTTAGCCATCAACAATATCCTTGGTGGCCGTTTTACGGCGGGAAGATTTAGGTAGAGGCTGGTCCCAGATTAAACGCGGATCAAAGGTCATCGCTGCCAACATGGTTAACACAACAACAGCGCCAAAGGCGAGTGCTGCGGGACCCGGTGAAATCGACATCAATGATCCTGCGCGAATCAAAGCCACTAAAATAGCAACAACAAAAACGTCCACCATTGACCAGCGGCCAATGAACTCGGTTAAGCGATAAAGTCGCGTACGGCTGTTGGCATTCAGTTCGTTACTGCGGCTAACCACCAAGCAAAGCCAGGTTAACGCGACTAATTTGCCAACGGGTACGATAACACTGGCAATAAAAATAACCGCTGCGATAGGCCAGGAACCCATTTGAATTAGCTGAACAACGCCCCCAATGATCGTCGAAGGCGATGAGTGTCCAAGGCTAGTGGTGGTCATAATGGGGTAGACGTTAGCAGGCACATACATAATCGCGGACGCAGCCAGGAGGGCCCATGTGCGTTGTAGGCTGTGCGGTAAACGCTGATGGAGTTTTTCATGACAGCGAATGCAGTAATTTCGGCCCTGAGGCTTTAGTTTGTTGATTAGCCCGCAAGTGGGGCAGCCTGTTAAGCCTTGTTCAGCAGCAGGTCGCCCTGTTTGGGTACCTTCGGGGGCCAGTGGCTCACCTTCAAGTGAGAACCACATCCAGTCAGCGTCTAGGGATTGTGTTGTGGTCAGTAATAGCACTGCGAAAACGCAAAATGCCCAAAATGAAATACCCAGTTCTATCTGGGCTATGCCGACTATTTTAATCAGGCTGACTAGCGCGCCGATAATGAATACATCTGCCATCATCCAAGGCGTTAAATGTGCTAACGAACGTGCAATATCACGGCTATAGGGCATGGGGCGATTTTGCAGTAAACCAAATTGGAGCCAGATGACCCCAACAAGATAGACCGCGGGCAACACCACAATCGTCATAATGACGGCAATGGCCACTAGCGGCTGATGAAAGCCAATCAATGTGGTGGCGGTTTGGGACAGCTCAATGCGATTACCTACGCCACCCACTGAAAAGCTTATAAACGGGAAAGATATGGCTAGTAAAAGCGCGGTTAGCGCGGCAATAGCCAGTGCCATGCTGCGTTGGGCAGGGAAGCGGTTACGCTTCACCAGCACATGTGAACAGCGTGGGCATGATGCCTTTTCGCCAGAGTTTAATGGTGGCAGCGCGGACACCCAATCGCATTCGTGACAGGCACGCAAGCGCCTACGCTGAGTTCTCGACTCAGGTGGCAAGCGATCAACAAGCGGGGTGTTGACCGGTAGAGTAGGGCGTTTGATTGGCCGGTATCGAAGCAAAAACTAAAACTCTCAGTGCGTGTTTCTTGTAAAACTACTAGGATGTGGCGGATTAAGCTGTTAGATGGGCTGTTTGGCAAGTCTATGTGTCTGAAATTCGCCTAAAAACGTAATTAAAGTGCTTAACTAAAAAAAGCTGCTTAGGCAGCGGTGCAGCAGCGCATTATCTGGTTGGCAAGTCGTTGCGAGTGCAGGGTAGCCCTCTGACCATATTTTCTCATAGCGGTTTCGTGTTGTGGTTGGCAATCATACCCAGAAAACTGTCTCTCATAGAAATAGTGCCTGGAATTAAGTCACGAAGGAAATGAAATGTTACTTCCCTTATTAGCTGTGTTGCTTGGTTTGGCGTTGCTGGTTTGGAGTGCCGAGAAGTTTATTGACGGAGCGGCTGCCACATCGCGCTGGCTTGGGCTGTCGCCTTTATTAATTGGCATATTGGTCATCGGTTTTGGTACTTCTGCGCCTGAGATGATGGTCTCGGTATTAGCGGCACTTGATGGAAACCCAGGATTGGCAGTCGGTAATGCCTACGGCTCAAACATTGCCAATATCGGCTTGATACTGGGTTTAGTGGCGCTTGTTTCTCCACTTGCCGTTCATTCCAGTGTCATTCGCAAAGAAATGCCACTGTTAATGCTGGTGATGTTAGTAACAGGTTTAATGCTACTGGATGGTTTTGTTGCGCGCTGGGAGGCGGTTTGTTTATTAATTGCGTTGGTAGTGTTTATTGTCGTCAGTATCGTTCGCTCGCGTAATCAGCCCTTGGATGCATTGGAAGCTGACGTCTCAGGAGTGCTCGATAATAAGCCCATGTCGCGAGGTAAGGCCATTCTCTGGACGCTAGTAGGTTTGGTATTTCTAATAGCGAGCTCACGCATCCTGGTATGGGGGGCCGTTGAGATTGCTCTGGGCTTTGGCGTTAGCGATCTGATCATTGGATTGACCGTTGTCGCCATAGGGACGTCGTTGCCAGAGCTGGCATCTTCAGTTAGCGCACTACGCCGTAAAGAGCATGATTTGGTGCTAGGTAACGTTGTTGGCTCTAACCTTTTTAACAGTTTGGGCGTTGTTGGGCTGGCTGGCGTCATTGCGCCGATTGAGGCAGGTCGCGAAGTGTTAGTACGCGACTGGAGCGTCATGACGGGAATGACCGTGTTGATGATTATTTTTGCTTTTTCATGGCGTGGCCGTCCACGTCGGATTAATCGCTTTGAGGGTGGGGCTTTGCTGGCGCTATTTATCGCCTATACAGGATATATGGTAAGTATTGTAGTGATGTCGAGATAGCGAGTTGTTTTTCTCAATTCGTAAAATTGCTTTAGAAATGCGCTACTTTGGTGCGCTGTGCGTCAATGCGACACATCTTTGACGGTCACATGTTGTTATATGATGACTGTCCAATTTCAAGTGATTGCGGCAGTTCAATGCAATCAAAAGAAATAAGCTTAGTGCTTATAACTAAAATGTGGCGCCCAAAAGGCTCAACTAAGCTTGTGTTAACCCATAAATGGGAAACCGATTCAGGTCTTAGGAGAGTGAAATGGAACTTGATCCCCTGTTGTTATCGCGATTGCAGTTTGCTTTCGTTGTGTCGTTTCACGCGATCTTCCCCGTTTTTACCATTGGCTTGGCGTCCTACATAGCGTTACTTCACGGTCTGTTTTACAAGACTGAGAATCCTGCTTGGGATCGACTGGCTCTATTCTGGACAAAGGTATTTGCCGTTGTCTTTGGTATGGGGGTGGTGTCAGGCATTGTCATGTCGTTTCAGTTTGGGACTAACTGGAGCAACTTTTCCCAAGCGTCCTCGAACTTTCTTGGGCCCATGCTTAGTTATGAGGTGCTGACAGCCTTTTTCTTGGAAGCCGCGTTCTTAGGCGTGTTGCTTTTTGGGCGAGGTAAGGTTCCTGAGGGTGTTCACTTGTTTGCTGCCATCATGGTGGCGATAGGCACCTTTATATCCGCTTTTTGGATTTTATCGGCCAATAGCTGGTTACATACCCCGGCAGGCGTCGAATTAATAGATTTTCGCTTTCATGTGACATCATGGAGTGAGGCAATCTTTAACCCCTCTTTCCCCTACCGTTTCTTGCATATGGCTGTCGCCTCCTTTCTAACCGGCGGCTTTGTTGTGGCGGGGGTTAGTGCGTGGTTCTTGCTCCGTGACCGCGATCCGGAAGCCAATCGGCGTGCACTCTCTATGTGCTTGTGGCTGCTGCTGTTTTTAGCGCCGGTTCAAGCTGTTATTGGTGATTTCCACGGGCTGAATACATTGGAGTATCAACCGACCAAAGTTGCCGCCATGGAAGGGCATTGGGAAACGGGCACGAATGTACCGCTGCTACTGTTTGCGATACCCGATCAAGAAGCGCAAACCAATCACTTTGCGTTCGGTATTCCTAACCTAGCCAGCATTATTTTGACTCACTCACCTGATGGAGAGATACCGGGTATTAGCGAAGCTGCACCGGAAGAGCAGCCACCGGTATTGATTGTGTTTTGGGCCTTCCGGGTAATGGTTGGGATTGGCCTATTAATGATTGCGGTTTCGTTGGCAGGTCTGATGTTGCGCCGCAAAGGACGTATATATTCGAGCAAGCTGTTTTTGAAATCATTGACACGAATGATTGCGCTGCCCTTTATCGCCGTCTTGGCTGGTTGGGTTGTCACTGAATCAGGGCGTTCCCCCTGGCTGGTTTATGGAATGATGACCCATGCAGAGGGGCTGACGCCTTCGCTTACCGGTCCCATGGCATTATTTACCTTAATTGGCTACGTACTGGTTTACGGCGCGGTGTTTTATGCAGGTATTTACTACCTCACGCGTGTTGTGCGCAACGGCATGTTGCCAGTTGAGGAGCGCGAAACCACCGGTGAGAACTTTAAACGCCCAATGCGGCCACTATCTGCTACGCATACTCCTTTTGACGATGATGTTGACCCGGTGAGGAGCTAAACATGAACATGGAAATGTTTGATTTAACAGTGATTTGGGCCTTCATCATCGGTTTTGGCCTCATGATGTATGTGCTGATGGATGGTTTTGACTTGGGGCTTGGGATTCTGTATCCCTTTGCTCCAGATGAAGATGCCCGGGACGTAATGATGAACTCGGTCGCGCCGATATGGGATGGCAATGAAACCTGGTTGGTACTCAGTGGTGCGGGTCTATTGGGTGCCTTCCCGCTAGTTTACTCAGTCTTCTTGCCAGCTCTGTATATCGGCGTTTTCCTGATGCTGGCGGGACTGATATTCCGAGGTGTTGCCTTTGAGCTGCGCTTTAAGTCTAAGCGTAACCGGCACTGGTGGAACCGCGCATTTTGCTGGGGGTCTGCGATTGCCGCTTTTGCTCAGGGAGCGGTGGTCGGCGCCTATATTCAGGGGTTCCCCGTTGAAAACTTCGCCTATGTGGGCGGTGCATTCGACTGGCTGACACCATTTACTATATTAACTGGCTTCGGTCTGATGGCGGGCTATGCGTTGCTGGGGGCGACTTGGCTGATTCTGAAATCAGAAGGGCATATTCAAGATTGGGCTTATAAGATTACCCCCATGTTGCTGGCGCTTGTGCTGCTCGTTTTCGGTATCATTAGTGTATGGACGCCGTTTGTGAACCCGCTGGTGTGGGAGCGTTGGTTCGGTAATATTCAGTTGATATGGATTTTTCCATTCCTTGCCATGGCCTGCGCTTTTATCGTCTATCGTTCGGTGCAAAAACGTCGCGAGGCTGCGCCTTTTCTAGCCACTATTGGCATTTACTTATTTACTTACTTAGGGTTGATTGTAAGTAAATGGCCCATCATCGTGCCGCCAAACTATACGCTGTGGGATGCCGCCTCTGCGCCGGAATCTCAGCTCTTCCTGCTGGTTGGCTTTGTCTTTATTATCCCGATTGTCTTGACTTACACAGCCTGGGCATATTGGGTATTCCGCGGCAAAGTACGCGTTGGCGAGGGATACCACTGAGCAGATGGCGATTGAAATAGAGCAGCCTCTGACCTCAAAAAGCTGGCTACAGGCGCTGGCAAAGAGCGAACGCCAGCGCCTGTCTGGAGCGGCACTGTGCGGTGTGTTAGCCGGTAGTCAAACAGTGATATTGGTCGTGGGGTTGGCATGGCTTATCGATCAGTTGGTTGTGCAAGCACGCCCGCTTATCGCGTTACTGCCGATATTTGCTTTACTCGCTCTTAGTGTGCTCATGCGTGCTGTCTTCCAATGGGGGCATGAAACCCTGAGCTTGGAAGCCAGTCTGCGTATTCGCCAGCGAGCAAGAGCTCAAGTACTGGACAAGCTTGCTACGCTGGGCCCCGTCTGGCTTGCCAGCCGCCATAGTGGTTCATTGGCGAACCAGGTAGTGGAGCACATTGATGCGCTTGAAGGCTACTTCGCTCGCTTTTATCCTCAACTGCGGATTACGCTTTGGCTGCCGATACTTATATTACTGGTAGTCGGTTGGCTCGATTATTTGGTGGCAATATTTTTGTTGCTTTCTGCTCCTCTCATACCGCTTTTCATGGCACTAGTGGGGATGGGGGCAGAGCGGCTAAATCGCGATCAGTTCGTGGCGGTTTCGCGGTTATCCGCTCATTTTATTGACCGTGTGCGAGGGATGACGACATTGCAGCTTTTTGGCCATACCTCGGCTGCACAGCGTGATGTCTGGTATGCCACGGATGAGTATCGGCGGCTAAGCATGCGTACGCTGCGTCTAGCATTTCTTTCTTCAGCGGTGCTGGAGTTTTTTGCCTCTGTGGCGATTGCTGTGGTCGCGATGTATGTCGGTTTTGGACTGCTTGGCTATATTGAATACGGCCCATCTCCTTCGCTCACTCTTTTCTCAGGTTTGGCTGTGCTGTTGCTGGCTCCTGAGTTTTTCCAGCCGTTGCGCACGCTTTCTCAACACTACCATGACCGTGCCTCAGCGCTTGGCGCTGCTGAAAGTGTTGTTAATATTTTAAATGAACCTGGGTTGATAACGGATGGGCATGAAACGCCTCACGTGGCTTCCTCGTTGGTTGAGTTAGTCAACGCCTGCGTCGCCTATCCCGGTCGGGGGCATGTGGTCGGGCCACTAGATCTCACTATTGAACAGGCAAGTGTTATCGCCATTACCGGAGCGTCTGGCAGTGGAAAGTCCACGCTGCTAGCGTTGCTTGCGGGCTTTATTTCGCCCAGTTCGGGTGAGTATCGTCGCCATGCAAATAGCCAGTATGCTTGGTTGGATCAGCAGCCATGCTTGCTGCACGGCAGTCTAGCTGACAATTTACGCTTGGCGTCTCCTCAGGCATCCCAGGAGCAAATGCTTGCAGCGCTTACGCGCTCTGGCTTCGGGCCTCTGCTTGACCAGCTACCTGACGGCCTGGAGACAGCCATTGGTGAGCGTGGTATTGGCTTGTCGGGTGGTCAAGCGCAGCGCTTGGCGCTGGCGCGTATCTATCTTAGTAACGCGCCGCTTGTGCTATTAGATGAGCCTACTGCGAGTCTAGACCAGGAGACAGAGCGGTTTGTAATCACTGCTTTACTTCAGTTGGCTCAGGAAGGGCGCACATTAGTGATTGCCACCCATCACCCGGCCGTCATCACTGCGGCACACAGGCACTTGGTGTTTGAAAATGGCCAGTTGCGGGAGGTGAAAGAATGATGGCCATTTTGCGTGAATTTCATCCTTGGCTGAAATTACTGATACGCCGCCGTTTGCGCTTTCTGGTTGGTGCTCTGCTGGTTTGGATCACGTTGCTGGCTGGACTAGCTCTGCTTGGGTTGTCAGGGTGGTTTATCACTGCCAGTGCACTGACTGGTATTGCTTTAGCACTGGGTTTGCCCGCTAGGCTGGATGTTTATGTGCCTGGGGGCGGCATTCGTTTTTTTGCGCTGGTGCGCACAGTGGCCCGCTATATTGAGCGGCTGTACAACCACAATACGGTGTTAACGCTGCTTGCCGACTTGCGTTATCGTGTCTTTGGTTTTTTAACCCGCCTTGATGACGCAAGCTTGCATCGGCAACGTGCCAGCGACTGGTTAAGTCGCTTAACTGCCGATATTGATACGCTAGATAATTTTTATCTGCGTATTCTTGTGCCCCCGGTCGTCGCCTTGCTGAGCATAGCGGTGGTAGCGCTCTTTATAGCCTTTTGGTTGCCAGGCGTGGCGTTGCTAATGGTGGTGACGCTTGTTCCATTGTGGTTCATCGTAACGCTGCTGGCTGCTAGGTGGGGCTTTGCTCAGAGCTACCAACAGGTGGTCGATCAGCAGTCTCTTCGTCGCTTAGTGGTTGATCAAGTCCAGGCGTCCGCGGAGTTGATGAGCTATCAAAGTTCACCATGGCACCGGCGCCTTATCGAGGATCAAGAGAGTCAAGCGCTGCTTAACCAACAGCGCTTAGGGCTTAAGACGGCACTCATTAATTGCCTTGTCAGCGCTATTACCGGCCTGCTGGTATTGGCTGTTCTGTGGTTCGCCAGCTTTGTATCATCACAGCAGTTGGTTGCAGCGCCTATTGTGGTGATGGTGGTATTGATTGCGCTGGGAGTGAATGAAGTGTTTATTGCGCTGCCGGCAAGCTTCATCAAGTTGGGTGCCAGCTATGCGGCTGTTCGGCGGTTAAATGAACTCACCGATGAACCTTCGTCAATCGAAACCGAGAGAGCGTTACCGGAGGGGACTGGACTATCAATAAACGCTACACAGGTGTCGCTGCTTTATCCCATGTCTCTGCACCCTGCGTTGAGTGATGTAAGTTTTCATCTGCCTGAAGGAAAACGTGCCGTTATTACCGGCAAGTCTGGCGCGGGAAAGTCTTCGTTGGCCAGTGTGTTAGTAGGGCGTTTGCAAGTTACCCAGGGAGCGGTTTCGGTGGGTGGCATCGCGCCATGGGAGCTCTCTTCGCAACATCGTGCGAACAATTTTGCGGTGCTAACTCAGCAGATTGATCTGTTTGATGCCTCCTTGGCTGAGAATTTAAGAATTGCTGATCCCTCAGCGAGCGATGCTACCCTCTGGAAGGTGTTAACTGCCGTGGCGCTGGATAGTTGGGTGGGTGGTCTGCCTAACGGCTTAGATACTGCTGTCGGAGAGAAAGGGCAGCAGCTTTCGGGGGGGCAAGCCAGACGTGTTGCCTTGGCACGGTTAATGTTACGCAACCCAGGACTGGTGATTCTTGACGAACCGTTCGCGGGAGTCGATGCGGAAACGGCTAGGCATATTGCCACTTCTCTGGATCAGTGGCTGGCGAACCGTACGGTCATTTATTTTGTCCATCAACTTGGCTCGTTGAATCTATTGCATGGGGTCGAGTTTCACTGGCATCTGGATGCCGGTAAACTTCAACAATACCTAATTGAATGAAGTCGATTCGTTGATGTGATCGCTAGGAGCCCTCCATGCATGAATTTTTACGCAATCTACCCAAAGTAGAGCTTCACTTGCACATTGAAGGCTCTCTTGAACCAGAGTTAATGTTTGCATTAGCGCAGCGCAACGGGATTGCGTTGCCTTATGCGTCCGTCCAAGAGGCTAAAGATGCCTACCAGTTCAGCGATTTGCAGGGGTTTTTAAATCTCTATTTTCAGGGCATGAACGTACTTCGTAATGAAGAAGATTTTTATGACTTGGCGATGGATTACTTTAAGCGGGCGCGAGGCGAGGGCGTGATGCATATCGACATGCATTTTGATCCGCAAGCGCATCTGCAGCGCGGTGTGCCGTTAGAAGTGCTTATGGGTGGGCTGCTAAAGGCCAAGCAAGAGGCTGAGGAAACCCTTGATCTTTCCATTGGTATGATCATGGCTTTTTTGCGTGACCGCCCCGCTGAAGAGGCACTGCAGGTGCTTGAGCAAGCCGCTCCCTACTGGAAGCTGTTGGATGCCATTGGTTTAGATAGTGCAGAGCAAAATAATCCACCGATAAAATTTGCTGAGGTATTCAAGCGTGCGAAACAGCTAGGGCTTGTTTGCGTTGCCCATGCCGGTGAAGAGGGTCCTGCAGATTATATTCAGCAGGCATTAGATATATTGGACGTTCAGCGTATTGATCACGGGGTACGCTGTTTAGAAAGTGATGAATTGGTTGAGCGTCTCCGCCGTGAGCAGATGGTGCTAACCGTATGCCCGCTTTCTAATGTCAGTCTCAAAGTGGTAGAGGATTTACGCGATCACCCCCTGCCGCGACTTTTGAAAGAGGGGCTTAAGGTGACGATTAGTTCAGACGATCCGGCTTATTTTGGAGGCGGTATGCTGGCTAATCACACTGCTTGTGCAGAAGCGTTTGGTTGGGATGAAGCGGTGTTTCGGCAAATAACCCAGAATGCTATTGAAGAAGCCTTTACCACTCCAGGGCGTCGTGAGGAGTTGCTGGCTCGCTTACAAGCCCACTAACTAACGTTTTCCCGCTTGGCACTGGGGTGCCAAGCGGTTTTGCCATTTTTGCCGTGCTCTTTGTTTGATGGCGTCAGTTGTTTAAGGCAGTGCTGGCACTTCAAATTTGGGCATCTCGCCAGTTAAAGTGTCTAAAAAAGCGGTAATGCTATTGATAGTGTCATCATCAAATTCCCTGCCAAGCATTTCCTGACCCATAATGGCGACTGCCTCTTCCAGCGTTTCTGTTGCACCATTGTTCATATAGGGGTAAGTGACAGCAACGTTGCGTAGCGTAGGTGTTCTAAAGCGATATTTATCGCTCTCTTCTTCAGTGACAATGTAGCGCCCTAGATCAGTTGAGCCGGGCACTTGGATTGCATGAAATTGGCTGTCGGTTAACGCTGGACCACGATGGCAAGCAATACAGCCGTTATCGACGAAGGCTACCATGCCCTCTTTTGCCTGTTCGCTGATTGCGTTTAAGTCTCCGTGTAAGTAACGATCAAAGGGAGAGTTTGGAGTGTTGAGCGTGCGTTGGAATGAGGCAAGCGCATGCGCCAAATTATCGTTATTGATTGGGTCTTCTTGATCCGGATAGGCGGCACTAAACTTTTCCTGATAAAGCTCAAATCCCACTAAACGCTTTATCGCCATGTCCAGCTCCATCGCCATTTCAACCGGCGCCTGAATAGGTCCCAAGGCTTGCCCCTCTAGGTCAGGCTCGCGTCCATCCCAAAACTGGGATTCTAAAAAACCGCTGTTTAATACGGTGGGTGTATTACGTTCGCCTATTTGACCATCATGTCCTACTGCACGAGGAATGCGATCAGCCCAGCCAAGGGCTGGATTGTGGCATGTAGCACAGCTTATAACACCGCTTGAGGAGATTCGCGGTTCAAAAAAAAGCATATTACCTAACTCTACCTTTTCCGCTGTCAGGGAATTATCCGCTGGGATAGGAGGTAAATGAGGCAGCGCTTCAAAACGGTTGCGGTAGTCTCCTAAGCCGTCATCCGCGATGACGGCGCTTGTAACCAGCATGCTACCGGCTACCAGTGTGGGTAGTAATTTTGCTGTTATAGCCATGATTGTTCTCCCTTGCTTTTACAGTCGGCGGCTTAGCGTCGCTATAAATAAGCCTACGGGAGTGGAGAACTGTCATTTTGTCCTGGATCAAGAGTTATGCTGCTGCGCTTAGCTACCCAGGTGAGCGCCTAATCTTTAACGAGTTTTAGCGATAAAACTAAAATTCTCTGTTGACCCTAGCAGGAAATCGGGTAGTATACGCCACACGTCAACGGGGCACAGCCTCAGCGACCAGCTCTTTAACAATTTGATCAGGTAATTCATGTGGGCGCTTGCTGATGGTGAGACA
>NZ_REBQ01000107.1 GCF_007692655.1 Halomonas sp. | reverse complement strand
GTTTTGTATTCAAAACTCGCGGACGACGCCTGGAGGTATCACGTCAATCGCGCGTGGGTGCTAGGCGTTTTTTAAGCTGCATGTAGGTGCCGTAGTGGCGATCTAGATGACGGCGCATCGCCGCCTCGGCGGCGTCTGGGTCACGGGATTCAATGGCCTCGATAATCTCAGTATGCGCGGCGGTGGCTGCTTTATCTTCATCCTTCTGCTGCAGCACCTGGGCACGCCGGTCATCCAGCCACTCCGATAGCGCTACGTGAATCGCATCGAAAATGGGGTTGCGGCCAATGCTTGCCAACACGCCATGAAAGTCGTTATCGGAGCGTTTGAAGCGTGCTTCATTGCCAATGGCATCGCGATTATCAGCTAAAGCGTCGCGTAATCTGGAAAGATCCTCTTCACTGGCATGGCTAGCGGCGTAGCGCGCCAACGATATCTCGAACATGGCCCGAGCTTCTTGGAAATACTGCTGGCCATCAGGCTTGGCGAGCAGTTGCCGGGTTACCCCAGAAAGCCTGGCCATCACCGCCTCGGCGGTAGGTCGAATTACCCTGGCACGAGTACCACTGTTGATGGCGATCAGCCCCAACTGCTGGAGATGAAACAACGCTTCGCGTACGGCGGGCCTGCCGACACCAAACTGCTCCATCAGCTCCCTTTCTGAAGGCAACCGATCATTTTCACTTAACCGCCCCTCGAGAATCTCCGCCTCGAGCTGTTCGGCGACCTGTTCGGACAGCGTTTTACGCTCGATCCGGTATCTGCTCATAGGCAGTCACCCCTAGTTAACCTGAAATTTTCCGCCATTTTACTGCATTTCGAGCCACTTTCCTTGTAACAAGTCGCAACCCAAGCTTTCAACCCAGCGGAGAGAGCGGTGCGATTTGGTATTGCTCGGCGATCTCGGCGTAAGCCAGTTGATTGGCAAAGTCGAGGGGAATACCTTCAGCATCGCGCTTAGCTTGGCAGCGCCATTCGCGATCCCCGGGCGCCAGCACCTTGGAATTTTTTGCAGCGGGCTGGTCACGCAGATCCTTTAAATAGTCGGCCAATCCGCGGGCAAAGGTACCCTCTTCAACAAATGCATCGGGCTTCATCACGAGGAAGAAGTGGCCGACTCCGCGGGGCGTTGCCATATCCGGCCCGCCCATAGGCAGAAGTTTGAAGCCGTGCTGCATGCCCGAAAGCATCGAGCTAAATATCTCAACCATCCCCCCCAGCCCTGCGCCCTTAAAACCAAAATCACTGCCGCCCAGTGGCAACAGCGCCGCGACCTCGCTTGGGGCACGGCACACCTTTCCGGCGGCATCTGCAGCGACTTGGTCCGGCAGCTCGCGGCCAATAGCGCCGTACTGCTGAACCCGATTCCAGGGCACTGAGCTGGTCGCCATATCCAATAGATACGGCGACTCCCCCTCCACCGGTGCCGCAAAAGCGATCGGGTTAGTGCCGTGAAAGGGTTTGGCACCGTCATGCATCAGCACAAACGGATCCGAGTTACAAAACGCCATGCCCAAATAGCCACGCTCCGCCGCTGCCAGTGCATAGCACCCGGCCGCGCCGAAGTGCGTTGAATTGCCCACCGCAACAGCACCTATGCCAGCCACATCAGCCATTGCAGTAGCGTGCTCCATGGCAGTATATCCCGCTAAATGACCCAGCCCATCGTCCGCGTCTAAAAAGCCTGTCGCTGCTAAGCGTTGATGAAATACCATGGTGGGGGCGCCGTTTATTCGCCCGCCTTGAAGAGCCTGCAAATAATGGGGTAGCAGGCGCAGCCCGTGGCTGTCTGTGCCCATGCGAGATGCTGTGACCAGTGCACGTGTTACCGCATCCGCAGATGGTAGATTGGCCCCCGCAGAAGCAAGCGCCGCGCCCATAAAGCGCTTTAGGTCGTCCTGGACGACGCGAAAATCCTGCTGAGAATCAGACATCAATCGCTCCAATCAGCGGTAAAGCAGCGTAGGCAGCCACATCGAGATGGCCGGAATAAAGGTCACCAGCAGCAGGCACAACACCAGCGGGATCAGGAACGGAATGGTGCCACGCATGCAGCGCTCGAAGCTGACATTGGAGACCCGCGACAGCACGTAGAGCACCATGCCTACCGGCGGCGTCAGCAAGCCTATCATCAGGTTGAGTACCATGATCACTCCGAAGTGGACCGGGTCGACCCCCACCGCAATGGCCATCGGCAGCAATACCGGTACCAGAATGGTGATGGCGGCAATGGTTTCCATAAAACAGCCGATGATGATCAGCACGATATTGGAGAACAAAAGCACCGCAATCTTGCTATCAGCGAAGGGACCTAGCAAGGCTACCAAGTGCTGGGTCACCTGATTGCTGGACATAATCCAGGCGAAGATCGACGCCGAGGCGACGATAAATAGGATGATCGCCGTGGTCTCGATGGTCTCCATGCTGACCTTGACCATCTTGCGCCAGCTGAGAGTGCGATAGATCACCACACCCAGGAACAGCGCATAGACCACTGCCGCCACTGCCGACTCGGTGGGCGTGAACACCCCGGTAATGATGCCACCAACGATGATCACCGGCGTCATCAGCGACAGGCCCGCACGCATAAAGGTCCTGCCCAGCACGCCAAACGAAAAGCGCGCATCGGCGGTATAGCCGCGGCGGCGCGAGATGATAAAGATCATCGCCATCAGCATCGCCCCCATCAGCAACCCGGGAATCAGCCCCGCGGCGAACAGCTGGCCCACCGAGGCCGAGGCCATCACGCCGTAGATCACCATCGGCAGGCTGGGCGGGATGATCGG
>NZ_REBQ01000007.1 GCF_007692655.1 Halomonas sp. | reverse complement strand
AGTTCACTCTCATCCTGCTTACGCTGGGTGATATCGCGTAAAATGGCATAAACGCCAACTAACCGCTTATCGGCAATGATAGGGAGATGGGTAATTTCCAGTTGAACATATTGGCCTTGGCTGCAGGTGGCTAACGCTTGGTAATGTTGATGTTCGCCTCGTAGCGTGGCATTAAAAGCAGTTTGCGCCGTTTGGTGCATCTCCGGGTGAATAAGCTCAACGTATTCTCTCCCGATAAGATGCTCTATCGGCATGGCTGTGATGCGAGCCGCTGCCAAATTGCCGTGAACGATTACGCCGCTGGGATCCAGCTCCAAAATGCCGTCAGAATAGTGCGTAAACAGCGAGTGGTAACGCGCCTGCGAGTAGTGCAGTGTGGCCGGTGAGAAAGGCTTGTTGTTAGTGGCCTCTTTGTGGCTGGCTAGGAAGAGAGTTTTCACGATGAGAGATCCATACTGCTAGGCATTCTAAGAGCGCAAACGTCACTAGCTATTACCATGTGGGTAGGCCCGTGTGCCGGGTTGTGCGCCGCCATCCATTGGCAGCCGCGCTTTAGGTCTACTACTGGTTATTCAAAACGTTTCCCACGCTGCCTGCTTGGTTTGTCTGGTGCCGGAAAACGTGGCATTGGCTGTTGGGTCGATGGCTGGTGGGTTAACCAAAGAGAGAGTCGGGTGAGCCGATTCGTTTAGTTTAAAGTTAGCGACTAATCCTGCTAAACGATCGGCTTCATCTTGCAGCGATGTCGCTGAGGTGCTTGTTTCTTCCACCAAGGAGACGTTTTGCTGGGTGGCCGAGTCCATCTGGGTAATGGCGGTGCTGACTTGGTTAATACCGCTTTCCTGTTCGTTGACGGCCAGGGCGATCTCTTCCATCAAGTCGTTAACCTGCCTGATGGCCGTCACCGTGCTCTCTATCCCCTCACCGCTACGCTCCGATTGTTGAGCGCCTTCTTTGATACGGGCCGCGATATCATCAATAATGCTGCGAATTTGACTGGAAGACTCTGACGTTTTGGTGGCAAGCTTTCGCACCTCCCCTGCCACCACGGCAAATCCGCGGCCATGTTCACCGGCACGAGCGGCTTCAACGGAGGCGTTAAGCGCCAAAATATTGGTTTGAAAGGCGATACTTTCAATCACCTGAATAATGTCTTGCACATGTTTGGAGTGCTGCTCCATATCGTTCATCAGCGCTGTGGTTTGGTTGACCTCTTCTCGCGCATTACTCGCTTTAGCTGAGGCGGCTACCGTTAAGTCGCTGGCAGAACTGGCCGTTTGATTGTTTTGGCGAACCGTAGAGGTCATCTCTTCCATACTGGAGGCAGTTTCTTGCAGCGCACTGGCCTGCTCTTCTGTGCGTGAAGCTAGGTCCTCACTACCGCTGGCAATCTCCCGCGCGCTATTGGCCACCATTTGGCTGGTTTGTGTCAACGTCACCATCATATCGGTCAGCTTGACTTGCATAGCGTGCATTGCTTGGTAAAGCTTGCCGACTTCATTTCGGCCTTCATCATTAATGTGGCTGGTAAGGTCGCCTTGGGATATGTTTTCGCAAACGGCGACGGCGCGGCTAAGCGGTGCCACAATAAGCCGCTGTAGCCCAATTTGAAGGCCGGTAAACAGCAGTGCCGATAGAATAAGAAGCCCCACTACGGTCCAGATGATGCGTTGGCTGGCGGTTTCAGCTTCTTCCCGCATGTCTTGAGCTAGCCCTTCTGCAAAGCGAGTAAAGCCGCGGGTGGCGGAGGTCATATAACCCGCGTTATTTTCAAGGTGCAGGGCCTCATTGTTAATCTCAGTGGTGTTGCCCGAAGCAATAGCGCTGTGTAGCGAGGGGGTTACCATCTCTTGAAAACGCTCTATGACCTCTGTGTAGGTGGCGTAGCGCAACTGATCCTGGGGCACATCATAACGATTTAACTCTTCAAAACGCTGCTCGGCCCGAGCCAGGCTTTCGCGGGCTTGCTCAAGGGCGCTAGGCGCGTTGGGGTTTGCTGCAGTGACGTAGTTGACGAAGCGCGCCATGCGTAGGCGAGTTTCCATCAAGTTGACTTCCATGCGATTAGCAGTGTTCACTTGCTCAGCACTGAGTTCAGCTAGACGATTGATATCGTTTAGGCTATTGCGAGACGCCGATATAGCTAACGCACCGATGACCATAATCATCAGAATTAAGAGCGCCATAGCAGCCGTTAAGCTGTGCTTGATGCGTAGGTTTTTCGTTATTATATGTTTCCTTGCTAATATTTATTTTTTAATTTGAAGTGCTTAATGGCATAGTGGGAAACCATGCCGATGGTTTAAAGGATAGCTTGACTCCAGCTGGCATAATAAAGTGAAGCAATGTATAAGTTGTTACTATTTGAGTTATTTTTCAATGACTGCTTTCTTTTAAAGGAGGGTTGTTAGTTGCAGTAATTGCGCATATTCAAAAGCACACCTTCCACTTTAGATGGTTGTACTGGTGGTTGATGTGTTAATTCGTATAGGGTGAGAAAACTAAAGTGTTTGAGCTTTATTTGAAAGTATTTTCATTAAAAAACGACTATTGTTTAGTGGTGGGTATTTATGAGAATGAGAATTTATATCGTCAGTGGTTTTGTCGATAGCGCTTTCAAGTAAGCGTTTATGGCTATAAATATTTAGTGCTTAGGAGTGCTGTGGCTTTCACTCAGGCGAACGAGGCTAGGGACTAGAATCAGGTATGAGTGAAAGCAGTACGTAGCCAGCCTAGGCAAGCACAGTTAGTGCGTGATAGACTACGCCATCCTCTCAGACAAGACCCGTGAGCGGGCAGCATAATTCGACTGCCTGTTAC
>NZ_REBQ01000184.1 GCF_007692655.1 Halomonas sp. | reverse complement strand
CCACCAAAGCGGGCAAGCTCGGTCATATGATGGCGCTGGATGACTTCACCCACGCCAGCGATGTGGATATTGAACGCAAGGAGTGATCTTGATTAGGTGAGGATGTTTATCGAGGTAGAGATGATAGATATTGTTAACTATTAGTTAAACATTGAAATGCCATGGCGGCAGCGGAGGTACGATTTTCAACCCCCAGCTTGCGGAAAACCTGTTCCAAGTGTTTATTAACCGTGCGTGGACTTAATTCGAGTATTTGACCTATTTCACGGTTAGTTTTGCCCTGTGCAATCCACAATAGCACCTGTGATTCGCGGCGCGTGAGTCGCAGCTGGTTTTGTAATAGTAGTCCCTCGCTGTCTTCATCCTGATGCAGTAAGCGAAATAAGTGCTCACCCGCGGTGGACTCGCCTAAATAGCGTAATCTCAATGCGTTGCAGGGCAAATGTAGGGCTAACTGATCGCCGGTTTGGGGAACCCGAGCTAACCAACATTGGATTTGCGTGGCTAGTTCTTTGCGGGGATATACGCGTTTCTCTTCGGTGATACTAATCCATTGTTCTGCTTGGGGGGTGCCCCATAGCCACTCTCCTTTTGCATCGGTGGAGAAAGACGCTTGCCCCAATCGATCAAGGGCTGTGTACGCACTTTGAGCGAGGCGGGCATTGTTGAGGTGAACGCGAATCCTTGCGACCAGCTCCTTTGGCCGCACCGGTTTGGTCACGTAATCTACGCCGCCAGCTTCAAGCCCCCGCACGACATCCTCTGCATCAGTGAGGCCCGTCATAAATATTATCGGCACGGCGGCGAGATCGGGATGCAGCTTAAGACGGCGGCACGTCTCAAAACCATCCAGGGTGGGCATGACAGCGTCCATCAGGATTAAGTCGGGAATCATCTTTTCGGCAATGGAGATTGCTTGGGCGCCCTCCATGGCGACCAGGGCGGTTAGGCCTGCCTGCTCCAATGCATGGTGGATCATACTCAGGGAGTCGACAGAGTCATCAACGACTAATATGAGGTCTTTACGTTGACTCAGGGTCATGAAGTCTCCTCCAGCAGGCGTACTACTTGGTGGAAATCAAATCGGTCCAAGGCGCTTTCCAGCGCCTTTGCCAGTGAGGTGTGAATCCGTTCGTCATCCATGGCTTGAGCCAAGCGGGAACGCAGTCCGCTTAAATGTCCGATTTCAGCCAGTGCCACTAACTCTTCCCGCAATGCCCTTTCCAGCGTGGCTGGCGCTGTTAAACGGGCATGGTCAATATCACGCAGCGCTGCGGTATGGTGGTTCCATTTTAGTTGAAGGTGTCGTGATAGCGTGTCGAGCAACGCTCCCAGCTTGAAGGGCTTGATCAAGTAATCATTGTGCAAACCTTCAAAAAGCGCATCTGCTTGGCTCTCTCTGACATTGGCGGACAGCATAACCAGGGGACCATGAAACCCATTCTGGCGAAGTTGGCGAGCGGTTTGCCATCCGTCCAGTCCAGGCATCGCGATATCCATTAAGATTAAGTCAGGCTGCGCGCTCTTAGCTAACGTTAGGCTCGCTACACCATCCGGCGCTTCCAATATGGTAAACCCCAGCGGTGTCAGCATGTCGCTGATCAAGCCGCGATGTGAGGGGTCATCGTCAACCACCAGCAGGGTGCGGCGCTCGCCAATATAGCCCTTGACCACTTGATTGATACCCCGGTCCATTTCCATGGGAACGATGCTGGAAAGCATTACCGAAAGGCGGAATTCGCTACCCGAACCGGGTGAGCTGTTGACTTGTAGATCACCCCCCATAATGTCAGTCAACAACTTGGTGATTGTTAGGCCTAGCCCCGTGCCGTGTACGACAGGAACCCCTGGTTTTCGCACCCGCTCAAAAGGCTTGAAGATACGTTGAATATCTTCTTCGTCGATGCCCACCCCGGTATCACGAATGGTGAATTCTGCTACTTGATTCCGGTAGCGGAAGTTGAGCGATACCTTGCCATGGTTGGTGAATTTGATGGCGTTTGATAACAGATTAATCAGGATCTGGCGCAGGCGTTTTTCATCGGTGATGACCCACTCAGGAATGCGCCCCTGGCTATCAAAGGTGAAGTCGATATTCTTTTCCTGGGCCTGCAGGCGAAACATGGCAACCAGTTCATCGACCAATGCGCTGATCCTGACCTGATTGCGATAAAGCTCCAGGCGTCCTGCCTCAATCTTGGAAATTTCCAGCAAACCTTCAATTAAGTCAGAAAGATGCTCGGTACTACGGCGAATGGTGGCCACTGCTTTGCGACGATCAGGGGGGATGCTGGGGTCATGCTCCAGCAACTGCGCATAGCCGAAAGCTGCATTAAGAGGGGAGCGCAGCTCATGGCTCAAACTGGTTAGATAACGGCTCTTTGCCTGGTTAGCCGCTTCGGCGAGCTCCTTGGCTTTTTGCAACTCCCGATCCGTTTCCTCATGGGCGTCAATTTCGTCCAGTAACATGCGGGTCTGGCGGTGGGACTCTTCATGAGCCACGACGCGACTCTCGCTTGCCAGTACAAAAAGCCACGCAACCACGCCGCTAACAATGACTAAAATGGCGAATATTTTAGCCAGGGTTGTGGCCATCAGCTCTTCCACTGCAGGTGGTAGGTCGGGCAGTTGGTAGTAAACCAGCACCAAAAATCCAGCAATCACCAGCGTGACAAGTAATAAAAGGCTGGCAAAATGACCCATGCGCGAGTTGAAATGTTTAAGCATGCGCTTGGGGAGCAGGGCGCCCATGCAGTCCATTAACTGCTCTTGAAAGGTGGCGTGTTGCTTGCAGGCATCGTTGCAGCGGGCGTCAAGTGAACAGCAAAGCGAGCAAATGGGGGCGTTATAGGCAGGGCAGAAGGCCATATCTTCGCTATCGAAATGCAGCTCACAGATAATGCAGGCTTGGCCTTTAACCGCCGCTGCTGATTCCGGGGTGCGGGCAATGTAATAGCGCCCTTTGGTCAGCCAGGCGATAGTGGGAGCGCTGACGAACGCCGTTAAGAGCGCTAGGAAAGAAGCCAGCGCCGCGGCGGTCTCTCCCCATAACCCCGCCCGGGCGGCGAGGGCAACAGCCGTCGCCAATAGCATCGCGCCAAAGCCAACGGGGTTGATGTCGTACAGGTAGGCACGTTTGAACTCAATATGCCGAGGGCTAAGCCCTAGCGGTTTGTTGATCACCAGGTCAGCTACCAAGGCGCCGATCCAGGCCATCGCCACCATGGCGTAGTTGGCCAGAATGACTTCAAAAGCGCGGTAGATGCCGATCTCCATGAGCACCAACGCGATCATGACATTAAACACCAGCCAAACCACTCGTCCTGGATGGCTATGGGTGAGCCGCGAGAAGAAGTTTGACCAGGCAATGGAGCCAGCATAGGCGTTAGTAACATTAATCTTGAGCTGCGAAAGCACTACAAAGATACCGGCGAGCGCCATCAAGGTGGCTGGGTGGGTGGTGACATAGCTGAAACCCACCAAATACATATGCATGGGTTCCTGGGCGAGCGTGATGTCCAGGCCATGATGCAGGGCGAGCACTGCCAGGAAGGACCCCGCCAATGCCTTGATGGCGCCAATGATGATCCAGCCGGGGCCGCCCGCCAGCATGGCGGCCCACCAGCGCAAGCGTTTACCGGGCTGTGCTTCGGGGAGGAAGCGTAAGTAGTCAACTTGCTCACCGATTTGGGCGACCAGGGCAAACATGACCGTGGTGGCTGCGCCGAACAGCAGCAAGTCGAATCCTTGACCACCTACCATATGATTATCGAATTCAACCCAGCGCTCTAACGAGTGGGGATCCTGCAGCAGTATGAAGATAAAGGGGGCTAGCTGTAGGGCGATCCATAGGGGCTGTGTCCATACCTGGAAACGGCTAATGTAGGTGAAACCATGGGTAACGATGGGAATGACCACCAGCGAGCTGATGATATAGCCAAGGGTGAGGGGAACGTTAAATAATACCTCCAGTGCCATCGCCATGATGGCCGCTTCTAACGCAAAGAAGATGAACGTGAAGGTAGCGTAGATGAGGGATGTCAGCGTTGAACCCAGGTAACCAAAACCTGCTCCGCGGGTAAGCAGGTCGATATCTACTCCGTAGCGTGCTGCGTAGTAGCTAATGGGGACCCCGAGCAGAAAGATGACGATGGTGACGGCTGCGATGGCGGCAATGGCATTGGTAATGCCGTAGTTGAGGGTGATCACTCCCCCGATAGCCTCTAAGGCCAGAAACGAAATCGTTCCTAGGGCCGTCAGTGCAACGCGTTTAGCGCTCCAGCGTCGTGCGGACTTAGCGGTAAAGCGTAACGCAAAATCTTCTAATGTTTGGTTGGCGACCCATTGATTATAGTTGCGCCTAACCGGAAATATCCGTTGCTTGGTGGTCGTCATGGCAGACCTTGTGTCGGCCAACAAATCTCGGCCAGCAGGATGGGATGACCTCGTTGTAAAGCAAACTTCATTACCAAATCATACAACGTCCATGTCTCAAGGGCCCTCATGAGTCTAAAGGCGGGATTGATTGGCAGGTATGGGTCAAATGACGTAGCTGCCTGGAGTATTCCCCGCATAGTCGCTCCACTGTGCCCTCCCCATACTCAGTAGCGAGGAATCCAACAAGATTCCGTGGTTTTTGCAGACCTAGTTTTTGCAGACCTGTTTCGCTGACTTGGGGACTCACCATGATGATGAAAAAACATTCCACGCTGTCGCAGTTGCGACGCTTATTAATAACAGGGATCGTGGCGCTGCCTGTTGCCTTAGCTATGTCGTCTCACGTGCTGGCAGCACCGCCTACCGACGAGGTCAATACAACAGGGCTCGCGGTTACCGACGATACGGTACACGTGGGGATTTTGCATTCGCTGACCGGCACCATGGCCATTAGCGAGACTGGATCGGTTGAAGCTGAGCAGTTGGCCATTGAGCAAATCAATGCCCAGGGTGGTGTGCTTGGCCGCCAGATCGTGCCGATTATCGAAGATGGTGCCAGCGACTGGCCGACCTTCGCTGACAGAACGCGCAAGCTGCTCACTCAAGATAACGTCCCCGCCATCTTTGGTGCCTGGACGTCGGCATCACGCAAGGCAATGCTACCGGTGCTGGAGCGAGAGAACGGGCTGCTCTATTACCCAACCTTCTATGAAGGGCTCGAAGAGTCCCCTAACGTGATCTATACCGGCCAGGAAGCCACTCAGCAGATATTGGCGGGCATTAACTGGGCGTGGAATGAGCAGGGCGCACGAACCTTCTACTTAATAGGGTCAGATTACATTTGGCCGCGTACTTCAATGAAGATTGCCCGCATTCATATTGAAGAGGTGCTTGGCGGTGAAGTCGTCGGTGAAGATTACGCACCCCTGGGGCATACCTCCTTCGGTTCCAACATTAACCGTATTCGCCTGCGTCGGCCAGATGTGATTTTTGCAGCGGTGGTGGGGGGTAGCAACGTTGCCTGGTTTCGCCAGCTCAATGCCGCGGGGATTAACTCTGAAAACCAGACGTTGCTGACTATTTCGGTAACCGAGGATGAAGTGCTTGGTATTGGTGGCGAAAACGTCGAAGGCTTCTACTCCTCCATGAAGTATTTCCAGAGTCTGGACAACGAAAATAACCTTGCCTTTGTGGAGGCCTTCAAAGAGCGCTGGGGAGAAGACAGCGTCATTGGCGATGTTTCCCAAGCCGCCTATCTAGGCCCGTGGCTGTGGAAAGCAGGCGTCGAGAAAGCGGGTAGTTTTGATGTGGACGCTGTTTCTGCCGCCATGGCGGATATCGAGTTAACGACCGCACCGGAAGGCTACGTAAAGGTGCATCCCAACCGCCACCTGTGGAGCAAAACGCGCATAGGCCGTTGGAACGAAGATGGCCAAGCCACCGTCGTGTGGGAGTCCGACCTCGTCGAGCCTAACCCTTTCCCAGAAGGTTATCAGTAAGCCTCGCTGCGTATCACGGCGGTGCAAGCCGCTGTGATGTCGCTTGTTGCCGACTATTAATCTTTCTTCAAGGGGGAGGCCGCCATGAGTGGATTCAGCAGCCAGGAACTGCTGGCGATTTTTGCCATGCAAGGTTTTGCTGGCGTTAGCTTTTTTAGTGTTCTGCTGTTGATGGCCTTAGGGCTAGCCATCATCTATGGCCAGATGCGCGTGATCAATATGGCGCATGGGGAATTCATGGTCATTGGCGCCTACGCGACTTACCTGTGCTCTATTACCCTAGGCGCCTTGCCTGGGATGACTGACTACTACCTTTTTCTCGCTATTCCCATCGCCTTCGGTAGCGCTTTTATCGTCGGCTATATCGTTGAGCTGGTGCTCATCAGGCACCTTTATCATCGCCCCCTCGATACCTTGCTGGCGACATGGGGGTTGGCCTTGATTATGCAGCAAGGGTTTCGTTCCGCCTTCGGCGCGCGGGAGGTGAGCGTGGCGGTGCCAGGGTGGCTGCGGGGCTCCTATCGACCCACCATGATGATCGATATTCCGCTTAACGGTATCGCCATTCTCGTGCTGACCCTACTGGTGACCTTAGCTGTTTGGTGGTTTTTATACCGCTCACGCTGGGGGCTGCGGGTGCGCTGTACCACGGCAAATCGCGATATGAGCGGCGCCGTGGGGATCAACACCAAACGCGTGGACCGTGTCACCTTTGCGCTTGGCTGCGGTATTGCTGGTATTGCGGGTGCCGCTTTTACCACGATTTCTTCCACCGGCCCCACCAGCGGTTCGCTGTACATCGTCGATACCTTCCTCGTGGTGGTGTTTGGCGGGGCAGGCAGTCTGGTAGGCACTATCGCGTCGGCTTTTTCCATTGCCCAGGCTCAGTCGCTTATGGAGTTCTTCCTGGGTTCCTCTATGGCCAAAGTACTTACGCTGCTGACGGTGATCGGCATCTTGTTGATACGCCCTGAAGGGCTTATTGCCAGCAAGGTTCGTCGCTAAGGAGCCCTATCTAATGAACACAATGAACAGACTTTATCGTTTATTCGAGGGACGTCATGGCAGCCTAGGCAGTATCTTGCTGTTGGCGGTAATACTGATGGTCGTCATGCCAATGATGTTTGATATTTATCGACTTAACCTGGCGGGCCGTTATCTGACGTACGCCTTTGTGGCGCTAGGCTTGGTGCTGTGCTGGGGATATGGCGGGATACTCAGTCTTGGCCAAGGGATTTTCTTCGGCATTGGTGGCTACGCCATGGCGATGTTTCTAAAAATTGAGGCCTCGGATCCGGGCAGCACCAGTATTCAGACCACGCCTGGCATTCCCGATTTTATGGACTGGAACCGTATAACCGAATTGCCGTGGTTCTGGGTACCCTTCAACAGCCTGACCTTTACCATTATGGCGGTGCTGGTACTGCCTGCGGCCTTTGCCTATGTGATCGGTTTCGCCATGTTCAAGCGGCGGGTCAGCGGTGTCTATTTTGCCATTATTACCCAGGCGTTAGCGGTAGTACTGACCATTCTGATCATCGGCCAGCAGGGCTACACCGGTGGCATTAATGGCATCACCGATCTACGCACCTTGATGGGGTGGGATATCCGTGATGATAGCGCGAGATACCTGCTTTATTACCTTAACGCTATTTTATTAATTGGCTGTCTGCTAATTGGGCGTTGGGTGCTCAACTGCAAATATGGCCGTATTCTCTCTGCACTGCGTGACAAAGAGGATCGCGTCCGCTTTTCCGGCTACGACGTCGCTAACTTCAAGATATTCATCTTCTGCCTGGCGGCGTTCATGTCTGGCATTGGCGGCGCCATGTTCACCCTTCAAGTAGGCTTTATGTCGCCCTCTTTCATCGGCATTGTCCCCTCCATCGAGTTCGTGATTTTTGCTGCAGTGGGCGGGCGGCTCTCCCTGGTCGGTGGTGTCTATGGCGCCCTTATCGTCAGCTTTGCCAAGACCATGTTCGCTGAGGCCTATCCCCAACTCTGGCAGTTCTTGATTGGTGCTGTCTTCATCATCGTGGTGCTCGTATTGCCTTATGGCTTGGCCAGTGTTTATGGCCGCTATGGTCACTACTTATTGACCCCTGTAAAAAGCTGGCTGCGTGAAAGGAGGGCCAACGCATCAGGTTCGAACGCTGGCTTGAAGGAGAAACGGCCATGAGTTCCAACACCGACTTTCTACTCTCTATTGAAAACCTAACGGTCTCCTTCGACGGCTTTAAAGCCATAGAGGGTCTGAATCTCTATATGGATAAAAACGAACTTCGCGTGATCATCGGGCCTAACGGGGCGGGGAAAACGACCCTGCTGGATATGGTCTGTGGAAAAACCCGAGCTAGCGAAGGGTCGATAAAATTCAAAGGCAAAGAGCTGACTCGGATGCGGGAACACCGCATTGTTTGGGAGGGGGTGGGGCGCAAATTCCAGACGCCTTCCATCTACGAAGAGTTGACTGTTTTTGACAATTTAGAAGTCTCCTATCCGCAAGGACGCGGTGTGTTGGGTGCCTTGGCCTTCAAGCGTGATGTGCAAGTGCTGCGCCGTATCCATGAGGTGGCCAACGAGATCCAACTCGAAAATCGCCTTGAAGAGCCGGCGGGTTTGCTCAGTCATGGTCAAAAGCAGTGGTTGGAAATAGGCATGTTGCTGATACAAGACCCTGAACTGTTGATGCTAGATGAGCCCGTGGCGGGCATGAGCGTTAGTGAGCGCGAAGAGACGGCGAAGCTGCTGCGTAAGATTGCTCAGGGGCGTTCGGTGATCGTGATCGAACATGACATGGAGTTTGTCGCCTCATTGGGCGGCAAAGTGACGGTGCTGCATCAAGGCAAAATTCTTGCCGAGGGCGATATGCAAGCGCTCAAGCAGGATAAGCGCGTCATCGATGTTTACCTGGGCCACTAACGGAGGACGTCACATGCTTGAAGTCAACGGTTTACGAGTCTGCTATGGCCAGAGTGAAGTTATCCACGGCGTCAACTTCTCTATGCGCCAAGATGAAACGCTAGCGGTCATGGGGCGCAATGGTATGGGCAAGACCACGCTATTCAAGGCGTTGATTGGGGTACTGCCTAGCCAAGCGGGCAGCATCCTCCTTGATGGCCAGGAATTAACTGGCTTGCCTGCCCATAAGCGGGTTGCCGCAGGCTTAGCCTATGTCCCCCAGGGGCGAATGATTTTTCCCAACCTGACCGTTATGGAGAACATCGAGTCAGGGCTTGAAACCGCCAAGGTTCGCAAGGTGCCCAGGGAGATCTTTGACTTGTTCCCGGTATTACAAGATATGCGCAACCGTAAGGGCGGCAATCTTTCAGGTGGTCAGCAGCAGCAGCTGGCTATTGCCCGGGCGCTGGTCTCCGAACCCAAAATATTGCTGCTCGATGAGCCAACCGAGGGTATTCAGCCTTCGATTATCAAAGAGATTGCCCGCACGCTGAATGAGATCCGCGAGATGAAGAAGATCGCCATTCTGGTTTCCGAGCAGGTGCTCAGTTTCACCATGGAGATTGCCGACCGCCTGACGGTCATTGAGCGCGGCGAACTGATTCATGAAGAGAGCCGTGCCACCGCCAATCAGGCCAAGATCGCCAGCTACTTGGCTGTTTGATAACCCGCTTTTTTATCTATCCATGCTCAACGTTTATCCAGTAATACTCAACAAGCAGAGGAGTCACTCTTATGCGTCATGGCGATATTTCCAGCAGTGCCGATACCGTCGGTGTGGCCGTGGTGAACTACAAAATGCCACGCTTGCATACCCGTGAAGAGGTATTAGATAACGCACGCAACATTGCCGACATGATTAAAGGCATGAAAGTCGGTTTGCCGGGTATGGATCTCGTGGTGTTCCCTGAATATAGCACCATGGGCATCATGTACGACAACGATGAAATGATGGCCACTGCCGCCACCATTCCCGGTGATGAGACGGCGATTTTTGCTGCAGCCTGCCGAGAAGCCAATACCTGGGGTGTGTTTTCGCTCACCGGCGAGCGGCATGAGGAGCATCCTCACAAAGCGCCTTACAATACGCTGATATTGATCGACAACCAGGGTGAAATCGTTCAGCGCTACCGCAAGTGTATTCCTTGGTGCCCTATCGAGGGGTGGTATCCCGGCGATACTACCTACGTAACCGAAGGCCCCAAAGGCATGAAGCTCAGCCTGATTATCTGCGATGACGGTAACTACCCGGAAATTTGGCGCGATTGCGCCATGAAGGGGGCCGAGCTGATCGTGCGCTGCCAGGGCTATATGTACCCGGCGAAAGAGCAGCAGGTCATGATGTCCAAATCGATGGCCTGGGCAAATAACTGCTATGTGGCGGTGGCTAATGCCAGCGGTTTCGATGGGGTCTACTCCTATTTCGGCCACTCGGCGCTCATTGGCTTTGATGGCCGCACACTCGGTGAATGCGGTGAGGAGGACATGGGTATTCAATTCGCCCAGCTTTCCATCAGCCAGATTCGCGATGCCCGCGCTAATGATCAATCGCAAAACCATCTGTTCAAACTATTACACCGGGGCTACAGCGGTATTCACGCCTCGGGTGACGGCGATAAGGGCATAGCCGATTGTCCCTTTGATTTCTACCGTACTTGGGTAATGGATGCCCAGCAGGCCCAGGAAAACGTTGAGGCCATGACCCGTAAAACGATTGGTGTCGCCGAATGCCCAGTGGGCGAACTACCGGTGGAAGGCAAGGAGCGTGGCGCAGGAAGATAAGGAGTAAGGCATGCCCTTTATTAATGATCGCCTGGAGGAGAGTCGCGAGGTCGCTGGTCTTGAACAGGGTACGAGGGCCAAGGAGAGGCCTTCGCGCTTCCGGTTTGACCCTGCCAGGGTGATGCAGCGATTGCGCGAACGCATTGTTGGCCAGGAAGACGTGCTCAATGCCATGGAGGCGATGTTACATGTGGTTAAGGCGGATATCGGTGCCGAGGAGCGCCCACTGGCAGTGAATCTTTTCCTCGGCCCAACCGGGGTGGGCAAAACGGAGACCGTGCGTTTGATAGCGGAAGCCATTCATGGCCGCTCAGATGCGCTATGCCGAATCGATATGAATACCCTGGCTCAAGAGCACTACGCTGCGGCTTTAACGGGGGCCCCGCCGGGTTACGTAGGTAGCAAAGAGGGCCATACCCTATTTGACATTGAAGCCATCCAGGGCAGTTACAGTAAACCCGGCATTGTACTGTTCGATGAGTTGGAAAAAGCCTCAAAGGAAGTAGTGCGAAGCCTGCTTAACGTGTTGGACAGTGGGCAGTTGGTACTCTCAGGGGGTACCCGGCGAATAGATTTTCGCAACACGCTTGTGTTTATGACCAGCAATATAGGCGCTACTGACGTGGTGGCTTATCGCAGTACCTTTGAGCAAGGGTGGCGTCGCTGGCTGCGTCTAGTGCCCCGTAAAGAAGCGCGTGTGCAACAACAAGCGCTTTATCGTCATTTCGATCCTGAGTTTCTTAATCGAATAGATCGCCTCTTAACGTTTGAGAAACTGGACGATAGTTGGTGGTCGTTCCTGTTGGATATAGAGCTAGCTAAGCTCGATAAACGTCTTGCGAAGCAGCAAGTCACGCTACAGCTAACCGACGGCGTAAGGCATTGGCTATGCGAAAGTCGCGACGCACGCTTTGGCGCTCGCGACTTGGCGAGGCGCCTGCGCGTGACGCTGGAACCTGCCTTGGCGGGCGCTATGCTGCAGTATCCCGAAAAGAATACTTTCCAAGCCCAGTTGAGGGAGCAGCATCGGCTTGTCGTCCTTCCCACCTAAAACAACTCGTTGCTATACGTCATACGACGTAATGGCAGTGGTGGATTAGCTTATGGCTGCCTGAGTAACGATTTTACATAGTGGGATATGGGAGACCGCTTCCCATAACCACTATTCGATATTACGTTTGAGAGGTAGGTGTCATGGCTGAAACGATCATTAAAATCGACCTTAACCAGTCCCCCTATGAGAACGAGCAGATCCATAATCGCTGGCATCCTGATATACCGATGGCCAGCATGGTGAAGCCTGGCGACGATTTTATTATTGAGTGCCATGACTGGACCGGCGGGCAAATCCACAACGATGACAATGCGGACGATGTGCGCGATGTTGATTTAACCCAAGTTCATTTTTTATCTGGGCCAGTGGGGATTGAAGGCGCGGAACCTGGTGATTTGCTGGTGGTGGATATTCTTGATATTGGCACCTTTGAAGAGAGCCAGTGGGGTTTCAATGGTTTCTTTTCCAAGCAGAACGGCGGTGGTTTTTTAACTGAGCATTTTCCAGAGGCACAAAAGTCGATCTGGGACTTCAATGGGATGTTCACCAAGTCCCGCCATATTCCAGGTGTCGAGTTTGCGGGCTTGATTCACCCAGGTTTAATTGGCTGTCTGCCATCAAAAGAGATGCTGGCTGACTGGAACAAGCGCGAAAAAGAGCTCTATGACACCGAGCCTGATCGCATTCCTCAGTTAGCGGCACTGCCCTTTGCCGATACCGCTCATATGGGCAAACTGACGGGTACGGCCAAACAGCAAGCGGCTGCGGAAGGCGCACGCACGGTTCCCCCCCGGGAGCATGGTGGTAACTGTGACATCAAAGACCTATCCCGCGGGTCGACTATCTACTTCCCCGTTTATGTTAAGGATGGTGGACTCTCAGTAGGCGATTTGCACTTTAGCCAAGGCGATGGCGAGATTACCTTTTGCGGCGCCATTGAGATGGCTGGCTGGATCCATTTGCGGGTGAATTTGATCAAAGGGGGCATGGAGAAGTACGCCATCAAAAACCCTATATTCAAACCAAGCCCAATGGCGCCTAAGTACGATGATTATCTAATTTTTGAAGGGATATCGGTAGATGAGCAGGGTAAACAGCACTATTTAGATGTTCATGTTGCTTATCGTCAGGCCGTTCTCAACGCTATCGAATATCTTAAAAAGTTTGGCTATACCGGTGCTCAGGCCTACTCGCTGCTGGGATGTGCGCCCGTACAGGGGCATATCAGTGGCGTCGTCGATATTCCCAATGCCTGTGCAACGCTCTGGTTACCAACCGACATTTTTGACATTGATGTGAAACCTAATGCCAATGGGCCTACGACGAGAGTGGAGCAGGGGGCAGATCTGCCATTATCGAAAGACAAATAGATAACTCAGGCAGCCATACATTAGCGACGGGTAGCGTCATCGTGGTATCGCTGCCCGTTCGAAACTGATCCTTGAAGGAGAAAGAGTATGCCTCTCTACGATTATAAATGTTCTACCCATGGCTTATTTCACGAACTGGTACCCCTTAAAGATTCGGGGGATGCCTGTGCTTGTCCAAACTGCGGAGCTCTGTCTCCAAGAGTGTTACTGGTTGCCCCACAATTATTGATGATGGATCCGGCCAAGCGTAACGCCTTCGCTCGCAATGAAAAAGCGGCGCATGAGCCCAGGCATGGCAACAAACATAGCGAGCATGAACAGGGGTGTTGCCACCGCGAGCGCCATAAACCCAAGCTGTTTTATACGGCTGAAGGGAATAAAATGTTCCCTTCAGCACGCCCGTGGATGATAAGTCATTAACCCCCAGGTCGCTTCACTCTTGCCAGTTACCCACGCAAGCGCAGTGGATATTGAGCGCAAGGAGTGATAATAGTGGGGCGTCAGATGTCGGGAGCGCC
>NZ_REBQ01000030.1 GCF_007692655.1 Halomonas sp. | reverse complement strand
AGGCGCAGACTCCGTCGAATCCCTTGGCCAAAGGCGCGGTATCTTCGGTTAGGCGCGCATCAAAAAAGCTTAAAGAGTGGCGTCCCGCCGTGTTGGCACGCGCAAGAAAGGTACGATCATAGGGCTTGGCACTAAACACGGCGATACGCATGGGCATTACTCTGAAAGCGGTTCAAGAGGCTCCCAATCGGAGCGATTGGCAAGAAACTCCGGCCTGGGCCGGTTGCCGCAGTAAGGGTCGTGGAGTGTATTTTCAACACTGTTGTAGACAAAAAACAGATTACTTCTCGGCCAGCAAGACATATTCATATTGGAGCCATGCATGGTATTGCTTTCGAAGATCACCAGTGAGCCTGCCGGCCCCTTAGGTGCTTCTATATCGTTCTCCAACATCAGCTCCCGCAGGCTGCTGGCTGGCGGCACCCCAATCTCTTGGCTTTTTAGCGACTCTTTATAGTTGTTCTCCGGTGTTCGTCCCACACAGGGAACAAAGTAGCGGTGCGAGCCGGGAATCAGCATTAGCGGCCCGTTAAACTCGCCGTTGTCAGTCAGGACGATGGAACAGCTGAGTGCGCGCATACGCGGCATGCCGTCTTCGCTATGCCAGGTTTCAAAATCCGAATGCCAATCAAAACCCTTGCCTTTGAAACCTGGTTTATAGTTGATCCGTGACTGATGGATGTAGACATCGCTGCCCAGCAACTGCTTAACGATTGCCAGCAACTTAGGATCCTGGGTCAGGCGTTGGAAGCGTGTTGAAACCTGATGAATACCGAAAACGGTGCGTATCTCTTCACGTCCAGGTTCAAGAATGGTGCCTTCTGATAGTTTCAGGTCGGCGTCATCTTCATATTCACGTAGCTCTTGAAGAAAAACCTGCATATCGTCGGCATCGTAAAACCCTTCAAACGAGAGAAACCCCTTCCTTTCATACTCGTCAATTTGCGCTTTGTCCAAGGGGCCATTAGCCAGTTGAGACTTATCACCGTAAACCACCGGATCGATGCGCTCAAACATGCCTAATTTTCGTTCCAAACGAGTAGGGAAAAGGTCTTGTGTATCTTTCATGGCAAACTCCTCCATTAGTATGCAAATGAAAAATGCGTGTTCGATTGCTACTTATAAAACGTAGTCGTAAGAACGGCTCTCATCAATAACGCGAGCAAGCTGACTCCCCATCGTGGCGGTAATCATAAATTCTACTAACGACAGAGGACGCCGTAAGGCGTGAAACATGCATAGAAGGTAAGCAACAGAAGGTAAGCAATAGGAAACAAGCAGTATGCTGCAGAGAATTCATTGATGTACGTGAGATAGATGTACGTGAGATAGATGTGCGTGAGATAGACAAAAGAAAGCCGCTCCAGGGGAGCGGCAAAAGACCGTGACTAGCAATGATGGGAGAAACCATGACAGCACATTAGCGATGACGCTTAAATCTAAAGCTGCCGTGGTTGCCAACGTCTCATCAAACGCTGACAATTACACTGTAATAGTTCTCATTTACCCTGTCAACATAAATGAGAATGACTTTTATTACATTTTTTAATGGGGCCTACCGCCGCCGCATCAACACAAAATAGATAAAAAAAGGTGGGCCACAAAAAAAGAAAGCCGCTCCAATGGAGCGGCAAAAAGACCGTGACTAGCAATGAGAGGGAGAAACCATGACAGGAAACTGGCGGTTTCTGTCTTGGTCCGTGACGTCTCATCAAACGACACAATCACACTATAATCATTCTCATTTACCCCGTCAATACAAATACGAATATTTTTTATTTAGATCTTATGGCTACCTTAAAAATCAGCTAATTAACCGCAACCAAAGCGGCAGAGTAATCATCGCCAGCAGCGTTTGGCCAGTGATAATCGCTGCCATCAGCTCGGCATCACCGCCAAGCTGACGGGCTAAAATATACGCGGAGGTGGCGGTTGGCAGAGCAGCAAATAGCAGCGCCACATCGCGGCTAACAGAGTCGAGTTGCAACACCCAGGTTAAGGCTAATACCAGCGCGGGCATCAGCAGCAGTTTGACGCTATTGGTGGCCAGCACGCCGCGGTCAATGCGCAACAACGCCGCCGGGCGTAGCGCCACCCCCACCGCCACCAACCCCAATGGCAATGCCGCCCGCCCCAGTAGCTCAACCGTATCTTGACTCCAGCCTGGCAGGCCGAGGCCCGTCACATTCAGACCAATGCCTGCTAAGCAAGCCAGAATGAGTGGGTTTTTTATCAACGCCATCGCGCTTTTACCTACGCTGGCGCCACCCAAAGTGCCGGCAGCCACAAAACTTGCCACACACATGACGTTAACCACCGGCACCATCAGTGCCACGGCGACGGCGGCGGTTGTCGCGCCTAGGCTGCCGTGAAGCGCAGCAGCACCCGCCACCCCCACGTAGGTATTAAAACGGACCGCTCCTTGAAATACCGACGTAAATGCAGCGGGCGTTAACCTTAGCCAATCCCGTAAGCGCCAAAGCAGTACGCCAAACAGTGCCATCGCACCAAGGAGCACTAATGCCAAGCGCCCCACCGGCACCTGACTGACATCGGCGGTGGCCAAGGTACCCACTAGCATCGCGGGAAATAGCACAAAATAGATCAACCGCTCCAGCTGTGGCCAGAATGCCTCGTTAGGCCAGCGCCCATAGCCAAACACTGCTCCCAATAGTATTAATAAGAAGAGCGGGCCTAAGGCGCCGGTGATACTTTCCATATGCATCTCTTTTGCCTGCGACATCCCAGCACAGCGATATCGGCTCGATTACTGTTACCATGGCGTAAACACCCCGCCCCACGGCTTGCGTAGCGATTATTCTGCCATGAAGATAGTGTCAAAGCCTTCACGCCCTGCGGCTTTTCCCGTATTAAGGGTATTGATATTGGTTACCGGCTTAGCGCTGGCCGCCTGCGCATGGTATGCCTTTACTCATTGGTTACACCGCGACAGCGATGTCACCTGGTTTGCCCCGGCACCCAACTGTGACTTGCACACGGCCCCTTGTTCGGCCACATTGGGAGATAAGGGGCGTATTACCCTGCAAATTCAAGCCAATGGCCGGATTGACGCATTACAGATCTTACCACTGGAAGTCGAGGTAGATGGCGTTAAAGCCTCTCATGTTGAGGTGGATTTTGTTGGCCGAGATATGGATTTAGGACTGCACCGTTTTGGCCTTACTGCCAGCTCGCCTAGCCATTTTCACGGTCAGGGCCAAGTGGGCATTTGCACTCAAAACGTTATGCCTTGGCGAGCCCGTGTCATACTGGAAACCGCCGAGGGTAAGGTGGGCAGCTGGTTTGATTTTGACGTCATTCGGAGTTAACGCATATGAAAAGTAAACCGTTATGGCTAGGCGCTGGGTTAGCCGCCGTATTAATCGCGGTCAGCGGGGTAGGCCTGTATCAATATGCGTTAGCCCCTGATGATAGCGGCATCGCCGGGGGCCCTATCGAGCTACCCTCCACTCATGGTGATTTCTCACTCACCCAGCTTGAAGAAGACCAGGTAGCGGTTGTGTCGTTTGGCTTCACCTATTGCCCGGATGTTTGCCCGATGACGCAAGCCGTTAAGCGCCAGGCTTTAGCCCAGCTGTCCGATGAGCATAGCCAACGTGTCGTGCCGGTAATGGTCACCGTCGACCCAGAACGCGATACCGTTGAGCGCATGCAGGAGTACATGAATTTCTTCGGTGAGAGGTTTATCGGCGTCGTGGGCAATGAGGAACAATTGGAGGAATTAGCTGCACGCTACGGCGTGATCTGGCGGCGTGTTGAAGCGCCGGAGTCAGCGATGGAGTACACCATTGACCATAGCGCGACGCTGTTTCTGGTTAACCGTGAAGGGGATGTTTTACAGCGGGTACTCTACTCACCCACGCCTCACGGTTTAATATCAGCATTGGAAAACGAGCTGGGCAGTTAATCGTTTCCAGGCGTCTCTTCAGGAACTTCCTGCAACCGATCAAGCATCGCCATCAGCGCACGGCTTTGTGTTCCTTCACGGGTGTCATGAAGAGGGCTCAATTGCCATGTGCTTTCAGCAAACCCCCACCAGTCCCAGCATCCCTGGGGGTTCGCCATGCTATTTTCTGTTTGCGGATACAGCACTATTTGTTGATGCGAAGCCGCCCACTCATTTAAACCTGTGTGGCGTACAAAGGTATCTCCGATCGCCTCTTGAGTCATTTGACAGCCGTGCAGCGCGATGGTCACCGGGCAGTTGCCTGCTTCGCAGCCCTCTGGAATAAACACATAGCCCGTGTCGGCCAGGCCTTTCACCGCAAATTCTGATTGATCGAAAGCCATCAATCCGCTGTGCTGTTCACTAGCACTGCTCTCCTCTTGGCTATCGTGCTCGCCAGACCCAATACGTTCACGGTCAGGGTAGAGCCAATCAAGCATGTCATTAGCCAGGTTCTCGTTACAGGCCAGCACATAACTACCGCCACCCTGGCGGCAATTACCCCACTCTTGCGGACCTGAAGTAGAGTCACGGGGTAAGCGCACAGGCCAGCCGTGCCCTGTGTTTTCGCTACGCTCAGCGCGTAATTGGTCAGGTGAAGCAAGCCATCGCTCCCACTGCTTTGCCAACAGCATGCTCAGCTCGGGTTCAACCACCTCGTCGTCTTCGCCATGCCACACAAACACCCTAAGCTGGCTCAACGCTTCAGCGCTACCCACCTGCTCCTGGGCCATATAGCGGTTGTGGCGTGCCTCCAGTTCATCCACAGAGGGCGCGCCACGACGCGTCATCATGCATTGGTTAAGCGCAAGGCTCAGCGAGCCTTGCGCGCAGCCCCACGGCCCTGCTGCCAGCACGCCAACGCCGCTAAAGCGTTCCGGCCACGCCACCGCTAGCTGATTTGCCATGTAGCCACCGGCGGAAAGACCCACGACGCTGGTTTGATCCGCTGCGGCACCCAAGGCGGGCAGTTCAGCATTGTCAGCCTGGGCGATGAGCGGCGCACTCAATCCCATACAAAACAGCATCAAGGCAGTTAAGTCACGCTTAGTGGAAGTGGCCGGATGCATGCTTTATTCGACGCCTAACAGTTCAACGCGAAAGGTCAACATTTCGTTAGGACCGATAGGACCTTGACCATTTTCACCGTAGGCAAGGTGTGCAGGAATATAAAGTAACCAGCTGTCACCCACACTCATTAGCTGCAGCGCTTCCTGCCAGCCTTCGATGACTTGGTTGGTCTGGAAGCTGACGGACTCACCGCGCTCAAACGAGCTATCAAATATAGTGCCGTCTAGCAGCATCCCTTCATAGTTCACTTCAACGGTATCTTCAGGACCTGGTGTCGCCCCATCGCCTGATTCCAGCACTTCATATTGAAGACCGGAGTCTGTCACGGTGACTTCGTCACGCTCTGCATTCTCGGCTAGGAAGGCTTCGCCTTCTTCGAGACTCATCTGCGCCATCTCGTCGGCTTCCGCCTCACGCGCCTGCATGGACCGCTCTTGGAAGGCCATCAGCGCTTCGGTCATCTCTTCCTCTGTCAGCGCTAACTCATTACCTTCAAAAACATCGCTCATGCCATCGGTAAACGCATCCAAATCGAGGTCTTCGATGTCAGCTTGCATACTTTCCCCCAGGGTAACCCCTAAGCTGTATGCCAAACGCTGTTCATCGGTCTCTGGCGCTGCCGCTGCAAAAGGAGCCACCAAAAGCAAACCAGTGAGAGCCGTTGTCGAGAGCAATACTTTCATAAAACATCCTTTTATAGCGGCGCTGTACGCCAATCAATGTAGCCAAAGACTAACACCCGCCGCCCCTGGCTGCATCTTCAAGGCAGTTCTTCAGGACGGTGGGTGTTAGTGAGACCACACTATTGTCGGTAGGTTTAGATTGTCGGTAGGTTAAGTCGATTTAAACAACCAATGTCGGGCAGTGCGCAGCGCCAGCCACGCGCTGCGATACACTGCCAAGCAAGGGGTTTTTATCGCCGTTGGTTCCCTGTGCGCCTATCACAATCAGGTCGCACTCTCGCTTACGGGCAAAACGCACAATGATTCGCGAAGGACGACCGCCCTTCACAAACGCGCGTAAGCTCGCGCTGTCAGCGCCTAACTCAACGGCCTGGGACTTGGCATGCACGGCAATCTCAGTGGCATACTCTTTCAGCGCGTCGTCAGGAATATCTAACTGACTAGGCCGTACCATGGAAAGCGATGCTTCCAGCAGGCTATGGTGTTTAAACACACACAGCAGGTAGAGCTCTGCCCCTGTTAGCAGGTGTAAGCCCACCGCTTTCTCCAAGGCTATCAAGGCGCCTTTAGAGCCATCCACCGGGACTAAAATGCGATTAAACATTCGCGTACTCCTTGTGGCTGTTTAGCGGAAAGCGAGATCGCGCAGGAACAACGCGATTTGCGGGAACATGATCAACAGGGCGGCCGCTAAAATCAGCATGAAAATAAACGGTGGGGTACCGCGAATAACCTCCAAGTAAGGGCGCTTGAAAATCGCGATGGCAGTGAATATATCGCACCCAAACGGTGGCGTCGCGGACCCTATCGCTACTTGTAGCGTGATCAGCACCCCCACCAACACAGGGTCGAGCCCCGAAGCGGCAATCGCTGGTGCAAAAATAGGGGTAAGCACCAAAATCACTACGATGGGGTCAACGAACATACAGGCGACAAAGAAGGCGATGGAGATAGCGACCAATACGCCCACAGGCCCTGCTTCGTTTATGCCAACCGCTGCCAGTATCGTCTGAGGGATCTGGGCAAACGAAATGATCCAGGAGAAGCCGTTACCCGCTGCCACCAAAATAAACACCACGGCGGTAATCAGGCCGGTTGATTTGGCAATGGTATAGATATCCGGCAGTTTCAGTGAGCGGAAAATGACAAACTCGAGCAACACTGCATAGAGTACACAGGCTGCCGCGGCTTCAGTGGGACTAAAGACCCCGCCATAAATACCGCCCACAATAATAACCGGGAAACCCAGCGGCCAAAGCGCTTTTTGTACGGCGACGCCGCGCTCTTTCCAGGAGGCTTTTGGTTCGGTAGGGACTTTATGGATGATGGCGTACATGACGCTATAAGCCGAGAACATCAGCAAGATCAACAAGCCTGGCCCAATGCCGGCAATAAACAGCTCAGCGATTGACGTCTGTGAAATGACTCCGTAGATGATCATGCCGATGCTCGGCGGAATCAAAAAGGCAATATCACTTGAGTTGATAATTAACGCTAGGGCAAAGGGGTCTTTATAGCCTGCCTTCAGCATCCGTGGGCGCAAGGGCGAACCCACAGCGACCACGGTTGCTTGCGTCGAGCCAGAGACCGCCCCAAACAGCGTGCAGGATACCGCGGTGCTCACCGCCAGCCCGCCTTTAACATGGCCTACAAATGTCATCACCATATCAATCAGGCGGCTTGCTGACTGCCCCCGGGTCATAATGTCGGCTGCCAGAATAAACATCGGCACTGCAATCAGCGACGTGGGGCTAATTCCCCGCATCATTTGCTGAATTAACGTTTCCATCTGACCCAAGCCGCCAAAGCTCATAAAAAAGCCAACGAAGGCAGCGGTCATTAAGGGAATCATCATCGGGAAGCCAAGTAACAGCAGCACGATCATGATCGTCACGATAGTCATCGTCATGAGTAGGTTCCTCGCTGCCTAAACTTCCGTTTCAGTGTCTTTATAGCCATCCACGACGTGTGTCGAGAGATAGACATCTTTCGAAATCACATTCGTATAGGCCGTTAACGTATATTGGATGCCGGTGATGGCGAACCCTACGGGCACCCAGACATACATCCACCAGGCAGGAATGCCGGTAGAAGGTAAGCTACGACCTCGCCCCATGACCGTCATGATGTAGCCGACGGAGAAATAACATAGGGTAAACATCACGAGCGCGGTAAACAGACAGATCATAATCATCAACCAGCGACGACCGCCGGTAGGCAGTGCATCGTAAATTGCTGACATCCTGATATGCCGGCCATGGCGTGCGGCATAACCGATACCCGCGAAGGTAATGAGGACAATCAACATCCGATTCACTTCTTCGGAAAAATGCAGACTCTCCCCAAACACAAAGCGCCCGATCACGTTTGCCACGGTGTTAATCGCCATGAGGATGATCCCAGCTGCTAAAATGATCCCCTCAGCTCTACTGATCCACGTATCTAAAACCCCCAGTGGGCCAGGTAGCATCGAGCGATAACCTTTTTCCGCAATATCATCTTCGCTCATATCCATCGCAGTCGCTCCTTTTGATTCCCCGAAGATACTTGCGCCTCAGCTGCAGCAGGACGCGCTAGCAGCCCATTTGCACTGTTTGTTTTTTTGCAGCAGAGACCCACTAACACTCTAACCAGTAACGTTTAGCTAGCATTCAACGCTGATTAGCCGAAATGCCGGTTAACAACGCTACTCCCTACTAAAGCAGTGCCTGTTAACGCAAAAGGGGCAGCCCGTGGCTACCCCTTTAGTCATGCTCCGTTCAGCAAGCGATACCTTACTCGTTGGTAACGGCTTCTAAATCTTGCTTGAACTGTTCCAGTAAAGAAGCGCCGCGATCGCCGGTCAGTTCAACGAAACGCTCTTCTACTTGCGGTGCACGATCACGGAAGGCTTGAATCTGCTCTTCGTTTAAACGTGTCACAGTCACGTCATCAGACGCTTCTTCGATTTTGGCCAGTGACTCATCAGCCAAGCCTGAGATGTGCTCAATGGTGTGCTCATAAGCAACCTCAGTGGCTTCGCGCACCAACTCCTGATCATCTTCAGAGAGGCTGTTGTAGAAGTCCTGGTTGGCCATCATCGCGGTGGTGAACCAGCCGTGCCCAGTAAAGATCAGGTTAGGCGATACTTCATATAGACCACCTGACTCGATCCAAAAAATCGGGTTTTCCTGGCCTTGTAGGATGTTCGTTTGCAGACCACCGTAAACTTCGCCCCAGGGCAGCGGTGTTGGGCTGGCACCGAAGGCACGATAAGTTTCCGCCAATAGCGGGTTGGTCATGGTGCGGATATTTTTACCGCGCAGCTCTTCCGGTGTCGTAATAGGCTCATCAAGCGTTAACACCATTTCGCCTTCCGGGTACATCTTCAGCAGCTCAAGCCCCTGCTCGGCATAAAGCTCTGGGAAGGTTTCGTGAATCGCTGTACTGGTGTTGAAAAACTCAACAACGGTTTCTGTATCAGTGGGCAGCAGATAGGGAACAAAGAAGATCTGGGCCTCAGGAATCAATGCGCCAGTAAAGCCAGGTGACTGGTTGACGAACTGCAGGATACCCGCTTGGGTTTGCTCCATGATGTCATCAGATTCGCCCAGCTCGCCAAAACGATAAACCTGGACGGTATGATCTGAATTTTCTTCAACGTGTTCTTTGAACGCCATGGCGAAAACATCTTGCACGTCGCCTTCGTACTCTTCGTGCGCGTAGCGCCAGTTATCTGCGTAGGCAGCGCTGGAAAGGCCCACTAGCAGCGCGCTAACGCTCGCCGTGGTGATTAATTTAGTAGATACAGAACGAGTAAAAACGGATTTGCTTGTCTTCATGCGATGTTCCCCTTGCAGTGGTAAGCGCTGTCGAATGCGCAAAATCCTAGTTTTTAAGAGTTAGTTTTTAAAAACCAGTTAAGTCCCGCGTTTCTCAGCGTGACACTGTTATTTGCTGATCGTTATTTGCTAAACGATATTCACAAACAGGCAGCAAGGACGTTGTTAGCACTCCCCTTCATTGCCTGTTTGCGGACAAACAGCACTAGGTATTTAAAAAATATCCTGATTTCAGGCTAGCGCGCTCCTTGATGGGGGTCAAGCTGGTAAGTAAGCGTTTGTAGCGCCTTAAGCGATGCTGTCTGGCGATTAAAGCAGGCCGCTGACTGAAGACCGTTTTCGTTATAAATCAGCTGTTTTCGCAGCCAGTTAGCCGCATCTAGCGATACTTCTGCAACGTTCTCTACACGTTGCTCAGTATTCGGCGCCTCCCAAACCCACGCTTGCCAACGTTGAAGGTTCTCACGTTCGGCCATCAGTTCTGCCTGTTTAATCGTCTCGCGCAGCGCCGCAACGGACTCGCTCGTCGCTGCCGAAGCTTTTAAATCGCGGCGTAAGCCACGCAACACCTCCGTTACGCTGCACTGCCAACGACGACGCTGTTCACGCTGGCGAGCGATCGCTGCAGGAATGGCCTCTAAACCGTTAGAATAGAGCCAGCAGTGAAATAACAGCTCGCACACATCCAGCCCTGCCTCTTCTTGTAGCGTCAGGCAGGCCGCCTCTACGCCAGGCTTAGCGTAGAGGCCAAGTGCAAAATCCCATAACGGTATCTGCTGTAGGCGCTGCAATCGGGTAGAATCTAGCATCGTATTACCCACTTTTTTCGGGAGAAGGCATGATCGCACTGCGCCAAGTCGCCCTGCAACGCGGCACGCAAACGCTACTCGACAACGCTGACGTTACCCTCAATAACGGGGTCAAGGCCGGCATTATCGGGGCAAACGGCGCCGGTAAATCGAGCTTATTCAAACTACTGCTGGGCGAGCTGGCTCCCGACCAGGGCGATGTTGAGATGAGCGGTGGCCAACGCATCGCTCACATGGCTCAGGAGGTGGACGCTCTTGACCGCCCTATTATTGAATATGTACTTGATGGCGACATCGCACTACGCCAGGCAGAGGCTGACTTGCTGGCCGCCCGTGAAGCAGGGGAAGCCCACCGGGAAGCCGAGCTGCATGGTTTGATTGAAACCCTGGATGGCTACCGCGCAGAGTCCCGCGCGGCGCAGCTGCTGGTGGGTCTAGGGTTCGTACAGACGGATCTGGCCCGCCCACTCTCAGCATTTTCCGGTGGCTGGCGGATGCGGGTTAACCTCGCCCGCACGCTGTTTATGCCATCGGATCTATTACTGTTGGATGAGCCTACCAACCACTTGGATCTGGACGCCCTACTGTGGCTGGAACAGTGGCTGACCCGCTACCCTGGCACCCTGCTGCTGATTTCCCACGATCGCGATTTTTTAGATGCCGTGTGCGACCACATCGTCCATATGCATCGCCAAACCCTGGAGCTTTATCGCGGTAACTACTCACAGTTTGAACGCACTCGCGCTGAAAAGCTTGCCCTGCAGCAGGCGGAAGCCGCCAAACAGCAGGCGCGCAGGGAAGAGATTGAGCGTTTTATTAACCGCTTTAAGGCCCAGGCGACCAAGGCAAAGCAGGCGCAAAGCCGGGTCAAAATGCTCGAACGCATGGAAGAGATAGCGGTCGCCCACGTGGATTCTCCTTTCCACTTCAAGTTACCTGCTGCCGATAAAACCTCGCACCCCCTTCTGGTGCTGGACCAAGCGCAGCTCGGCTATCGTGGCAAGGATGGCGCAGAGAGCAATGTGCAGCTGGATAAGGTCAACGTTACACTGCTCCCCGGCAGCCGCATTGGCTTATTGGGGCCCAATGGCGCGGGTAAATCGACGCTCATTAAGTCGTTGACCGGTGAACTCGAACTGCTGGCAGGCAAGCGCGTGCCCGGCGAGCATCTGGCCATTGGCTACTTCGCCCAGCATCAGCTTGAGAGCTTAGACGTATCATCTACCCCTTTTGTCCACGTACAGCGTCTTTCCCCGACCGCTAGCGATCAAGATATCCGCAACTTCCTGGGCGGCTTCGGCTTTAAAGGCGACGATGCGTTTGGAAAAGTAGCCAACTACTCGGGAGGTGAGAAAGCCCGCCTGGCCCTAGCGTTAGTCGCTTGGCAGAAACCCAACCTGTTACTGCTGGATGAGCCCACCAACCACCTCGATTTAGAGATGCGCGAGGCGTTAACCCAGGCGCTGGCAAGCTTTGAAGGCACCGTTATTCTGGTTTCTCACGACCGTCATCTGCTACGCGCCACGGTAGATGAGTTCTGGCGCGTTGCGGATAATCGCGTTGAACCCTTCGACGGCGACCTGGAAGATTATCGGATATGGCTGAAAGCACGCTTGGAAGAGAGCCGTCGAGATTCCCGCGGTGAAAAAGCGGAGCGCCAAAATGAGCAGCCCGGTGGCGATAGCCGTGAAGCGCGTAAGGCCTCCCGCAAAGCAGCGGCAGAGCTGCGCGAAAAGCTTCGCCCGTTGAAAAAGCAGCGTGACCAAGCAGAAAAGGCCATGGAACAGGCGCAGCAGGCGCTAGAAGACGTTGAGCAAGTGCTGGCCGACCCGGCACTTTACACCGATAGCGCGCGCAAAGCCGAACTGACCAAAACGCTTAGCCAGCAGGCAGAGATCAAGGCGCGCCTGGAGGAAGCCGAGCGACAGTGGCTAAGCGCCGAAGAGTCGCTTGAAACCATGGAAGCCGAGCTAATGGCTAGCGAAGAGGCGATCAGCTAACGCTCGGCCGAGACTGAGCTGATTAGCTTTCCAGTAAAAACGTGACCGGGCCGTCGTTGATGAGGGATACCTGCATATCAGCGCCAAACTCACCGGTGGCGACATGTGGCCATGCAGTGCGAGCCTGGGTAACCAGCAAGTTAAACAGCTCTTCACCCAGGGCTGGCGGGGCAGCGCTTGAAAAGCCAGGCCGTAGCCCTTTGCGCGTGTCTGCGGCCAGAGTGAACTGGGAAACGAGCAGCAAGCCGCCGGTTACCTGCTGCAGGTTTTGATTCATTTTGCCATCGGCATCGCTAAACACCCGATAGTGAAGCAGTTTATGCAGCAGCTTCTCCACCGCTGCTGCGTCATCGTGCTTCTCAACGCCTACCAGCGCCAGCAAGCCGTGGTCGATACTGCCAACAACCTTACCTTCCACTTCGACGCTGGCGCGTTTTACCCGCTGAATCAATGCCTTCACTTGGCTGCTCCTGTGCGATCAGGCTGCCAGTGTAGCCGCGCCTAGCCTGTTTCTTCTACTCAGGAGTGTCGCCTGCTGGATTAGTTAGTGCCTAACAGCGCATCTCGAAAGCGCTCACCTAGCGGACGCTCACCTAACCAAATACCAAAAATCGCGCTAGCGAAGTCGCTGTCATCGTCTTCAAACACCGTTTCACCATTGAGCGCAAGGCGAAGCTGCTCACCGTTCCAGCTGAGCAGGTATCGGTCGCCAGGTACAACATCGCGGTAAGCCTGATTCAGACGCTCAAGAGGTGCTTCAATTTGATTAAATTCGTACAGCGTCAACGAGTCTTTGAGGGTTTTCTCAGTGGCCTCAGCAAAATCGCTGGCATCAATAGCATGAAAATAAGCCAGCTCCAGGCGGCGCGGTATGTCCCCCAATGGCTGCGGGTCCGCTTCACCTTCCAACTGGTAATAAGCACCGGCATAGGCCGTCCAGATCATATAACGGAACACACCGCTGCCGATCAGCGCATAGCGTTGGCCGTCTGCTTCGACGATACGGTCAAAGGACTCGCCTCTCTCTGTCACGCTACTCGCCATGGCCCAGGGCGCCAGCAGTAAACCCGCTAGCAGCAGGACAGTTTGAGCAGCACGCTTGGCGAGCGGCACATCTTTGGCATTAGGCACGAACATAGAACTTCCTTCCAGTGGCATTTCTTATACATAGAAATACACCCACAAGAAGTTCTGTACAATATTTTTATCGTCGAATACCTACCTCGCCGAATACCTACCACGCGCGACAAAGCATCAAGTCGCAGTGTGGATCATTTAA
>NZ_REBQ01000148.1 GCF_007692655.1 Halomonas sp. | reverse complement strand
CACACTTTGCCCTGCTTTTGCGCCTGAGCAATCACCGAAAGGGTCAGGGTCGTTTTACCCGAAGATTCCGGACCAAAGATTTCGCACACGCGGCCAAACGGCAGGCCGCCGATGCCAAGAGCGATATCCAAGCCCAATGAACCGGTAGAAACCGACGGCATGACCACGCGCGGTGCGTCGCCTAGACGCATGACGGTGCCCTTGCCGAACTGACGGTCGATTTGGGTGAGTGCAGCGTTTAGCGCTTTATTGCGGTTGTCATCCTGAGCCATTCAGTGATTCCTCATAACAAGCTGTATAATTAGCCAGTAGTATGCCAAAGTTTGAGCGTTAAACAAATCTTTGATCACGCTTTCTCACAACTATTTTCCTGCGAACCCTTCCTTAACAACTCCGTCCCTGCAAACCTTTTTCTTTAGGCTATTTCTTGGCGCTTATTTTTTCACGCTCAGCGAGTCGTATCAGCAGCCCTGCCAGGGCTTCCCGCACGGCCAACTCACGCACGGCTTGGCGGTCACCAGGAAAGTGAAAACACGCTGCCTGCTGAGAGTTCATGTCTCCCCAGGCTAGCCATACCGTTCCCACTGGCTTTTCAGCGCTACCGCCATCCGGCCCGGCAACACCGCTAACGGCAACGCCTAAGCCTGCACCGCTATCACGACAGGCGCCTAACACCATGGCTTTCACCACTTCTTCGCTGACGGCCCCGTGCGCTTCCAGTATAGCGTTTGGCACGCCTAGCAGGCGGGTCTTCGCTGCATTTGAATAGGTCACATAGCCGGTCGTAAAGTAAGCTGAACTGCCTGCTGTGGAGGTAATCATGCTGGCAATGCCACCGCCTGTGCATGATTCAGCGGCAGTGATCTCCACACCTAACTGTTTGCAAAGCTGCCCAAGGCGCTGCGCCAACTGCGTTAAATCAAGACTTTTCAGGCTAGTTTCACTGGTCACTATCGTCGCTCCTTCAAGTGAGTCGTCAGTTCAGCGTAGAATACTGCGTTTAGCTTTCTTAAAGAACTTGCACATGCCGTAAGTCGAGACGGCTTACGCCACGCTCAATCAGGATGCCCATGTCACAGGCCTTCCCCCCCAACACGCCAATGATCACCCAGTATTTAAAGATCAAACGCGAGCACCCCGAGGTATTGCTGTTTTACCGCATGGGGGATTTTTATGAACTCTTTTTTGACGACGCCAAACGCGCCGCTGCGCTGCTGGATATTACCCTCACTCAACGTGGTCAGTCGGGTGGCAAACCGATCCCCATGGCGGGTGTACCCTACCACAGCGCTGAAGGCTATCTAGCGCGCCTGGTCGCTGGCGGCGAGTCGGTAGCCATTTGCGAACAGATCGGCGACCCCGCCACCAGCAAAGGGCCTGTTGATCGCCAGGTGGTACGTATTGTCACCCCCGGCACGCTCCACGATGAAGCACTGCTTGATGCACGTCGGGATAACGTATTGGTGTCTGTTTCCCCCGGCAAAGAGAGCTGGGGCCTTGCCTGGCTAGAGCTTTCCAGCGGGCGTTTTAACGTACTGGAAGTGGAGAGCGAAGCGGAGATGCTGGCGGAACTGACTCGCCTTTCCCCCGCCGAGCTGCTGGTGCCCGAAAGCCTCACGCTACCCGATGCCTGGTCGCAAAAGCGCAGCCTGCGCCGCCAGGGCGAGTGGCTGTTTGACCTAGACAGCGCCACCCGCAGCCTCTGTGATCAGTTTGAAGTACAGGACTTACGCGGCTTTGGCTGCGCCCACTTAACCACCGCGCTGATTGCCGCGGGGGTACTAATCGACTACGCCCGAGACACTCAGCGCTCGCGCCTGCCCCACGTAACCGCGATCAGCGTAGAAAATCGTGACGATGCGGTCGTTATCGACGCCGCCAGTCGGCGCAACCTGGAAATCGACATCAACCTTGGCGGTAGTGGTGACAATACCCTGGCCAGTGTACTGGACACCTGTACCACCGCCATGGGCTCGCGGCTGCTAAAACGCTGGCTCAACCGCCCGCTGCGCCAACGCGAGATCGTCCAGGCCCGCCATGCAGGCGTGGCGCTGTTAAGCCTGGATGCCGCCTATATGCCGCTGCGTGAGACCTTAAGCGCCGTCGGTGACGTAGAGCGCATCCTTGCTCGCGTTGCGCTGTATAGCGCCCGTCCGCGCGATTTGGCGCGCCTGCGCGATGCACTGGTAACCCTCCCCGAATTGGAGCAGCAGCTAAGCGAGGTAGAGAGCGGCAGCGCCTTGGATAACCTTCGCCCGCATATTCGCCCCTACCCGGAAATGGCCGATATGCTCACTCGCGCGCTGGTGGAAAACCCGCCGGTGGTGATCCGCGATGGCGGTGTCATAGCCGATGGTTTTGATGCTGAGCTCGATGAGCATCGCGGTATGGCTGAAAACGCTGGTGACTATCTTATTCAGCTAGAAATTCGCGAACGTGAGCGCACTGGCCTTGCCAATCTCAAAGTCGGCTACAACCGGGTACACGGCTACTTTATTGAACTGCCCCGCTCCCAAGCCCAGCAGGCACCGGCTGACTATATTCGCCGCCAAACGCTGAAAAACGCCGAACGGTTTATTATTCCCGAGCTTAAGGAGTTTGAGGATAAGGCGCTATCGGCGAAGTCCCGTGCGCTGACCCGTGAAAAGTGGCTTTACGATCGTCTGCTTGGCGATCTCAACGATAGCCTGCACGCGCTGCAGAGTACCTCTCAAGCGTTGGCGGAGCTGGACGTACTGTGCGCCTTTGCGGAACGCGCCGAGGCGCTGAACTGGGTTCGCCCCACGCTCAGCGAAACTACCGGCATTCAAATCGACGCCGGGCGCCACCCGGTGGTTGAACAGGTCAGCGAAACGCCCTTTGTACCCAACGACGTGACGCTCAATCCAGACCAGCATATGCTGATTATTACCGGCCCCAATATGGGCGGTAAATCGACCTATATGCGTCAAACGGCGCTCATCGCCCTGCTGGCCCACTGCGGTAGCTTTGTGCCCGCCGATGCCGCTGAGATCGGCCCGCTTGACCGTATCTTTACCCGCATTGGCTCATCGGATGATTTGGCAGGCGGGCGCTCCACCTTTATGGTCGAAATGACCGAAACCGCCAATATCCTCCACAACGCTACCCAGCAAAGCTTGATCCTGATGGATGAAATTGGCCGCGGCACCAGCACCTTTGACGGCTTATCGCTGGCCTGGGCCAGCGCCGAACACCTGGCCAAAGGGCGCGCGCTAACGCTGTTTGCAACGCATTACTTTGAAATGACGGCGCTGCCTGAGCATATGGAAGGGGTGGCCAATATCCATTTAACAGCCACCGAGCATGGCGACAGCATTGTGTTTATGCATCGCATTGAGGCGGGCCCGGCCAGCCAGAGCTACGGCTTGCAAGTGGCGCAGTTAGCGGGCGTGCCAAATCATGTGATTAAACGTGCTCGTGAGAAGCTGATAAGCCTAGAGCAGCGGGATGTAGATAATACGGCCAAAGCACCGCGGGACGTGCCGCAGCAGAACGACCTCTTCGCTGCCGCTCCGCATCCCGTGGTCGAGGCGCTGGAAAACGTGGATATGGATGGTTTAACGCCGCGGGAAGCGCTGGCGCTGTTGTATCAGTGGCGAGAGCTGGTCTAATAGTACTCATAACCTGGAAGGCCATTAGTGAGCGTTTAGTGCCAGTGAAGGTCGAAGCGAGGGCCTGTTCCCATGGATCGGTTCACAGCGCCCTCGGGAAACCTGTACTCGGCACTGCTGCCAACTGAGATAGCTCTGAAATCATATGGCGCTTGCCGACGGGTAGGCGCACCTCTAGAATGTCGCTCAAACTTTTAGCTTATAAAAAACGGCTGATTTATAACCATTCACGATTGACCATGGCTGAGAGACCCTCGGCCCTGCAAGAGGGATAGCAAGATGACGTTTGTCGTTACCGAGAACTGCATCCAGTGCAAATACACCGACTGTGTGGAAGTCTGCCCGGTCGACTGTTTCTACGAGGGCCCGAATTTTCTGGTCATTCATCCGGACGAGTGTATCGACTGCGCGCTGTGTGAGCCCGAGTGCCCCGCCGAGGCGATATTTTCCGAGGATGAGTTGCCCGAGGGGCAGGAAGCATTTATCGAGATCAACGCTGAGATGGCTGATGTATGGCCCAATATTGCTGAAAGAAAAGATCCGCTGCCGGACGCCGAAGAGTGGGACGGAAAACCGGGCAAGCTTGAGAAGCTAGAGCGCTAAGCAACCTCTGGTTAGCTTGTCTAAATCCAGCGCCTATGTATCAAACCAGCCACCTTGGCTGGTTTTTTTCTGCCTGAATTTGCCACCAACTTGATTTACCACCAACTCGATTTGCCACCAACCTGCAGGCAAAAAAAAGGCGGCCCGTAGGCCGCCCGCTCCAAGCACTTCCTCTGACCACTCCCTGGATCAAACTCCTAAGATGTCTTCCTTGCCAGGGCTCACATCACTGTTACACCCAGCGCATCCGACGTTCTTCCCGTTGCATCCTGCCTAAAGCATCCTTGCCTCCCCTAGTCCTGTACGCATTGTGGCAGATCCCAGGAGCTTCTCAACAAAGCCAAAATCCAAAAAAAGGCGAGCCTCAAGGGCCCGCCTTTTTTAAAAATCATTAAAAAACAAAAACTTAAATTAAAGTTAGCGAAAAAACAGGCTATTTCTACCTCAAATCGAGCGATTTTCGTCGGATTTTGTAAGAGATCTCTTACAAAATCTTGAGACATCTCTTACAAACCGCTCTGAAAATTCGCTCGATATTGACGATTTACTGCCCTTTAATGGCTTTGAGCCCAGGATAGGTGACGTTACCAAGCTCGGCCTCAATCACCAGCAAGCGGTTGTACTTGGCAACGCGATCCGAGCGGCATAGCGAGCCTGTTTTGATCTGGCCAGCGCAGGTACCCACCGCCAAATCAGCAATGGTGGTGTCTTCAGTTTCACCAGAACGGTGAGAGATCACCGCGGTGAACCCCGCATCCTGGGCCATTTTAATGGCATCCAGCGTCTCTGAGAGCGAGCCAATCTGGTTAAACTTGATCAGGATGGAGTTACCGATCTTCTCATCAATGCCGCGCTTGAGAATCTTGGTATTGGTCACGAATAGATCGTCACCCACCAACTGCACTTTATCGCCCAGCTTGTCGGTCAGCGCTTTCCAGCCCGCCCAGTCGGATTCATCCATACCATCTTCAATGGAGACAATCGGGTAATCAGCGCACAGGCCAGCGAGGTAATCGGTAAAGCCTTGGGCGTCGTAGCTTTTGCCTTCACCGGCAAGGTTGTACTGGCCATCTTTGTAGAATTCGGAAGAGGCACAGTCCAACGCCAGGGTAACGTCTTTACCCAGCACGTAGCCCGCATCTGCAACGGCTTGTTTAATCACCGCCAGCGCATCGGCGTTAGACGCTAAATCAGGCGCAAAGCCACCCTCGTCGCCCACAGAGGTGGATAGGCCTTTGGCCGAGAGCACTTTTTTCAGCGCGTGGAAAATTTCAGCGCCCATGCGTAGCCCTTCGCGGAAGTTCGGGGCACCTACCGGTTGAACCATAAACTCTTGAATATCAACGTTGTTGTCAGCGTGCTCGCCGCCGTTAATGATGTTCATCATCGGCACCGGCATACTGTACTGACCCGGCTGCCCATAAAGCTCAGCAATATGGGCATACAACGGCACGCCCTTGGCGTTAGCCGCAGCTTTGGCGGCAGCCAGGGAAACCGCTAGAATCGCATTAGCGCCAAGGTTCGCTTTGTTATCGGTACCGTCCAGCGCCAGCATGGCATCATCCAGACCACGCTGGTCTCGGGCATCCATCCCCATCAGCGCATCACGGATTTTGCCATTGACCGCATCCACTGCTTTCAGCACGCCTTTGCCCAGGTAGCGCGACTTATCGCCGTCACGCAGCTCTAATGCTTCCCGAGAACCGGTTGAGGCACCGCTGGGGGCACAGGCTTCACCGACAGCACCACTGGCAAGGCGCACGTGTGCCTGCACAGTCGGGTTACCACGTGAATCCAGCACTTCCAACGCACTAATAGCAACAATTTTGGTCATGGCAGTTTCCTTTACGGTAGGTCAAATAAAGTTATTAATATAACGTTCTGATTCACGAAGCACTGATGATCTAAATTTCAATTACCGGATCGTCAGTGGCTCAAACCCTTTCACCAGCGCATCTAACTGTGCCAACTGGGTTAAGAACGGCTCTAATTGATCCAGCGGTAGTGCACAGGGACCGTCACACTTGGCGTTATCAGGGTCTGGGTGAGCTTCCAAAAACAGCCCCGCAAGGCCAACCGCCACACCTGCCCGCGCCAGCTCAGCGACCTGGGCACGGCGACCATCAGCACTGTCGGCACGCCCACCGGGGCGTTGCAGTGCATGGGTCACATCGAAAAACACCGGATAGCCGGTTTGCTTCATGTCGCCAAAGCCAAGCATATCGACAATAAGATTATTGTAGCCAAAGCTTGAGCCACGCTCGCAAAGCATCAGTTGGTCGTTACCCGCTTCCTGAAACTTGCTTAGGATGTGGCGCATTTCGTGGGGGGCCAGAAACTGCGGCTTTTTGATATTGATAACCGCACCGGTTTTGGCCATGGCGACCACTAAATCGGTTTGGCGAGCCAAAAAGGCGGGCAGCTGAATAATGTCGGCAACTTCCGCGGCGGCTTCTGCCTGCCAAGGCTCGTGCACATCGGTGATGATCGGCACGTTGTAGCGGGCTTTGATATCGGCAAGGATCTGTAACCCTTTTTCCATGCCGGGACCACGGTAGGAGTGGATTGAGCTGCGGTTGGCTTTGTCGAAGCTGGCCTTGAAAACGTAGGGCATACCCAGCTTCTGAGTGACCGTGACATAAGCCTGGGCCACTTCATCGGCAAGCTCGGCAGACTCCAACACATTCATGCCGCCCAATAACATTAGCGGCAAGGAATTGCCGGCGGTTAAGCCGGCAACGTTAATATGACGCTCTTGTGGTCCATCCTGAGACCGATCCTGAGAAGACATTCAGCTCCTCCTTATTCCTGAGAATGCGCCTGGGCGCGACTGCGCGCTGTTTTGTGCTCCAACGCAGCGTTTACAAAACCTGAGAACAGCGGGTGACCATCACGGGGGGTGGAAGTGAACTCTGGATGGAACTGACAGGCCACGTACCAGGGGTGATCCGCCAACTCGATAACTTCAACCAGCGACTGGTCAACGCTCTTACCCGAGATAACCAGCCCCGCTTTTTCAAGCTCATCAATAAACTGGTTATTGACTTCAAAACGGTGGCGGTGGCGTTCAACAATCTCGTCGGAGCCGTAGGCCTCGCGCGCTTTAGTGCCCGATGCCAAGTGGCATACCTGGCCACCCAAGCGCATGGTGCCGCCTAAATCAGAGGCCGCATCGCGCAGCTCGATTTTGCCTTCGGGGTTGAGCCACTCAGTGATTAACCCCACCACCGGGTGCTGGGTGTCGTGGGTAAACTCAGTAGAGTTGGCGTCTCCCCAGCCTGCCACGTTACGGGCAAACTCAATGACGGCTACCTGCATACCCAGGCAAATCCCCAGATATGGCACCTTGTTCTCCCGTGCAAACTGAGCAGTGAGGATCTTGCCCTCTACGCCCCGTTCGCCAAAGCCGCCGGGCACCAGAATGGCGTCTTTGCCCGCCAAGCGCTCGGTGCCGTGACGCTCAATATCCTCGGAGTCAATATAGTCGACGTTGACCTTAATGCGACCTTGAATGCCGGCGTGAATCAGCGCTTCGTTGAGCGACTTGTAGGCATCCAGCAGCTCCATGTACTTACCCACCATGGCGATGCTGACTGACTTGAGCGGGTTGAGCTTGGCGTCCAGCACCTTCACCCACTCAGATAGATCGGCTTCGGGGGCTTCCAGGCGCAGCTTGTCGCAAACGATCTCGTCCAGGCCGTGCTCGTGGAGCATCAGCGGGATACGATAAATCGTGTCGGCATCTTGCAGCGGCACCACCGCACGCTCTTCGACGTTGGTGAACAGGGCGATTTTACGACGCTCGCTCTCCTCCAACTCAACTTCACTGCGGCAAATCAGAATATCCGGCTGGATACCGATGGAACGCAGCTCTTTCACGCTGTGCTGGGTCGGCTTGGTTTTGGTTTCGCCCGCCGTTTTAATGTAGGGCACCAGCGTCAGGTGCATAAACAGCGCACGGTTAGCGCCCTGCTCACTGCGGATTTGACGGATAGATTCCAGGAAAGGCAGCGATTCGATATCGCCAACCGTGCCACCGATTTCCACCAGCGCCACATCAAAGCCTTCGCCGCCCGCGTAAACGCGCTCTTTAATCTCGTCGGTAATATGCGGGATGACTTGAACGGTGCCGCCCAGGTAATCGCCGCGACGCTCTTTACGCAGCACGTTTTCGTAAACGCGCCCAGTGGTAAAGTTATTGCGCTGGGTCATCTTGGTGCGAATAAAGCGCTCGTAGTGCCCGAGATCCAGGTCGGTTTCGGCGCCATCTTCGGTGACGAACACCTCACCGTGCTGGAAAGGGCTCATGGTGCCCGGATCCACGTTGATGTACGGGTCGAGCTTGAGCATGGTGACCTTAAGGCCGCGGGCCTCTAAAATCGCCGCCAGCGAGGCGGAGGCGATGCCCTTGCCAAGAGAGGACACAACGCCGCCGGTCACGAAGATATATCGTGTCATGGATAACCTGTCGAAACGTGATCAGAAGGCACGGCAGAAAGCCACGCCAGGATGGGTCGACAGACTAGCAGATTACCGCCTAAGGCTCAATTTGAACTGAGCAGCCAAAACTACAACAGCTTAATCACACTTGTGCCACCGCCCCAGCGATAGGTCTCCGCGAGGGCGCTGTGAACCCATCCCTGGGCGCTACTTTCGCCATCCCTGGCGAAAGACCCTCGCTACGACCTATCCCTGGTGCTGCTCTATGCTTCAGACGGGCGCTATACGCCCAGGTAATCCAGAATGCCTTCGGCTGCCTGGCGGCCTTCGTAAATCGCCGTGACCACCAAATCAGAGCCACGCACCATATCACCACCGGCAAAGATTTTTTCGTTGCTGGTTTGGAAGGCGTACTGACCGTGCTCTGGCGCGGTGACGCGATCACGCTCGTCGACCTGAATGTTGGAACTATCAAACCAGGGCGCGGGGCTGGCCTGGAAGCCAAACGCAATGACCACGGCGTCCGCGGCGATGATCTCTTCAGAGCCGGGCACTACTTCAGGCCGCTGACGGCCGTTTTCGTCCGGCTCACCAAGGCGCGTGCGCACTACCTTCACGCCCTCCACCTTTTCCTCACCGACAATGGCGACGGGCTGGCGGTTGAACAGAAACTCAACGCCCTCTTCACGGGCATTGGCCACTTCCCGGCGTGAACCCGGCATATTGCCTTCATCACGGCGATAGGCACAGGTCACACTGGTTGCGTTCTGACGAATCGAGGTACGGTTACAGTCCATCGCCGTATCGCCGCCGCCCAGCACCACCACGCGCTTACCCTCCATCGAGATGTAATCGTTGGGGTCTTTTTCAAAACCTAAGCAGCGGTTAACGTTGGCGATCAAGAAATCCAGTGCCTTGTAAACGCCCGGCAGATCTTCACCCGGGAAGCCGCCCTCCATGTACTTATAAGTGCCCATACCGAGAAAGACCGCATCGTACTCCTGCATCAGGGTCTCAAACTCGATATCGGTACCGATTTCGGTGTTCAAACGGAATTCGACGCCCATCTCCTCAAACACTGACCGGCGGCGCTCCATCACGCTCTTTTCCAGTTTGAACTCAGGAATGCCAAAGGTTAGCAGGCCGCCAATCTCCGGGTACTTATCAAACACCACTGGCTTAACGCCGTTACGCGCCAGAATATCAGCACAGCCCAACCCCGCCGGGCCAGCACCAATAATGGCGACTTTCTTATCCGTCCACACCACTTTGGACATATCCGGACGCCAGCCCATGGCAAACGCCGTATCGGTGATGTACTTCTCTACCGAACCGATGGTGACCGCACCAAAACCGTCATTCAGCGTACAGTCGCCTTCACACAGACGATCCTGCGGGCATACGCGGCCACACACTTCCGGCAGCGAATTGGTTTTGTGGGAGAGCTCAGCGGCTTCAATAATATTGCCTTCCACCACCAGCTGTAGCCAGTTGGGAATATAGTTGTGTACCGGGCACTTCCACTCACAGTACGGGTTACCGCAGTGCAAGCAGCGATGGGCCTGACTGGCCGCATCGGTAGGTTTATATGGCTCGTAAATTTCCGCAAACTCTTTGGCGCGGGTGCGGGCATCTTTCTTCTGTGGGTCTTTACGACCCACATCAACAAACTGAAAATCATTATTTAAACGGTTAGCCATGATCTCTCTCCTGTCAGCGTAAGGGGCGCAAATGGGTTATTCCGGCTGACGCCGAGACTGATCTAGCAAACTACCTAAGCTGGCCGCCTTTGGTTTTACCAACCAGAAGTGACGCGCATAGTCGCTGAAGTCTTCCAAAATCGCTGCCCCACGCGCGGAACCTGTCGCCGCGACATAGGCCTCGATCATTTCACGCAGGTGACGCCGATACGCCTCCATGGACTCCGTATTAACGCGATGGATTTCGACCAGCTCGTGGTTGTACTTGTCCACAAAAGCGCGCTCTTCATCCAGCACGTAGGCAAAGCCACCGGTCATACCTGCACCGAAGTTGACCCCTGTTTCGCCTAACACGCAGACCAAACCACCCGTCATGTACTCACAGCAGTGGTCTCCCGCACCCTCAATCACCGCCGTTGCGCCGGAGTTACGCACTGCAAAGCGCTCGCCCGCAGTGCCCGCTGCAAACAGCGTGCCGCCTGTGGCGCCGTACAAACAGGTGTTACCAATAATGGCGGTCTTGTGACTCTCAAACTGACTGACCTTGGGCGGCACAATTACGATGCTGCCACCGTTCATGCCCTTGCCCACGTAGTCGTTAGCATCACCTTCCAAGTAAAGGTTTAAACCGCGGGCGTTCCACACCCCGAAGCTCTGCCCCGCCACACCAACGAAGTTCGCCGTGACCGGCGCTGCTTCCAGCCCTTCTTCACCGTAGCGCTTGGCAATCGCACCTGAGGTTAGCGCACCTACGCTGCGGTCACAGTTGGTAATGGTAAAATCAAAGGTACCGCCCGACTGGCTTTCGATGGCATCTTTCAGTGCTGCCAAGACTTCTTGGTTCTTAGCGCCCGGGTCATGGGGCACGTTACGACTCACTTGGCAAAACTGCGGCGCGTCTTTGGGCACGGAGTCATTGGCCAGCAACGGCGTTAGGTCAAGCTTCCGCTGGGAAGGCGTATTGCCTTCCAGTACTTCCAGTAAATCGGTGCGCCCGATCAGATCGGTCAGTTTGCGCACGCCCAGCATGGCCATCAACTCACGCACTTCTTCAGCGATAAAGCGGAAGTAGTTCTTAACCATATCCACGGTGCCACGGAAGTGCTCGCCGCGCAGGAAATCATCCTGGGTAGCCACACCGGTAGCACAGTTATTGAGGTGGCAAATGCGCAGGTACTTACAGCCCAGCGCCACCATGGGCGCGGTGCCGAAACCGAAGCTTTCAGCGCCTAGAATGGCGGCTTTAACCACGTCAAGGCCGGTTTTTAGACCGCCGTCGGTCTGCAGGCGAATCTTGTCACGCAGGCCATTGATTCGCAGCGCCTGGTGGACTTCCGGCAGCCCCAGCTCCCAGGGCGAACCGGCGTGCTTGATCGAGGTCAGCGGGCTCGCTGCCGTACCGCCATCGTAGCCGGAGACGGTAATCAGATCCGCGTAGGCCTTGGCCACACCGGTGGCAATCGTGCCAATTCCCGGCTCGGAGACCAGCTTCACCGACACCTGAGCGTCGGGGTTGACCTGTTTAAGGTCAAAAATCAGCTGGGCCAAGTCCTCGATAGAGTAAATATCGTGGTGGGGCGGCGGCGAAATCAGCGTGACCCCAGGCACTGCGTAGCGCAGCCGGGCAATCAACTGGTTCACTTTACCACCGGGCAGCTGACCGCCCTCACCGGGCTTGGCGCCCTGAGCAACTTTGATCTGCAGCACTTCGGCATTGACCAGATACGCCGGCGTAACACCAAAGCGACCGGAAGCGATCTGCTTGATTTTCGAGCTGCGAATAGTGCCGTAGCGGGCCGGATCTTCACCGCCTTCACCGGAGTTGGAGCGACCACCGGCCTCGTTCATGGCCTGGGCCAGCGCTTCGTGGGCTTCCGGCGAGAGTGCGCCCAGCGACATGCCTGCGCTATCAAAGCGGGGCAAGAGCTCTTCAACAGGCTCCACTTCATCTATCGAAATCGGCGTCTCAGCAGGCTTGAGCTGGAGGAGGTCACGAATGGTGGCCACCGGACGCTCGTTCACCAACTGGGCGAACTTCTTCCACTTGGTGTAGCTGCCTTCCTGCACGGCTGCCTGAAGCGTCATTACTACGTCGGGATTGTAGGCGTGATACTCATGTCCATGAACATATTTGAACATGCCTCCCTGGGAAATCCCTTTACGGGGAATCCAGGCGTCCTTGGCAAGCAGTACCTGCTGCAATTGAAGCTCGGCAAAACCGGCCCCTTGAATGCGAGACGCCATGCCCACGAAGCACAGATCCATCACCTCATCTGACAAACCCACCGCTTCGAACAGCATTGAGCCACGATAAGAGGCCAGCGTCGAAATCCCCATTTTCGACAGAATCTTGAACAGGCCCTTCTGAAGGCCTTTGCGATAGTTCTCGCGGCCATCGGCCGGATTGCCGGTCAGCTCGCCAGTACGGTGCATATCCGCCATGACCTGATAGGCCAGCCACGGATACACCGCCGTAGCGCCCACGCCGAACAATACCGCCATTTGGTGAGCATCACGGGCATAGCCGGTTTCCACCACGATGTTGGCATTGGGGCGTAGCGCCAAACGGCCCAGGTGGGAGTGCACAGCGCCCACGCCCAAGGCAGCCTGAATGGGGATCAGCCCCTTCTCCAGCTCCGCATCGGTGAGCACCAGGATGACTTTACCGGCGCGTACCTGTGCTTCAGCCTCCTCGCACAGCGCCCGGAGCGCCTGGTGCAGGCTCTGCTGCTCGGGATCATAGCCCAACGACAGCGTGTGGCTGGCGAACGCCGGGTCATCCTGGCTCACCAGGGCAGTAAACTTACGCGGTGACAGCACCGGCGTGGTCAAAATCAGGCGGTGGGCGTGCTCGGGCGTCGCTTTAAAAACGTTCAGCTCGGCACCACAGCAGGTTTCCAGCGACATCACAATCGCTTCGCGCAGCGGGTCGATGGGCGGGTTGGTGACCTGGGCAAACTTCTGACGGAAGAAATCCGTCAGCAGACGCGGACGGCTCGACAGCACCGCCATGGGCGTGTCATCACCCATGGAGCCAACGGCTTCCTGGCCACTCTCCGCTAGCGGGCGCAGCACCTGGTCGCGCTCTTCAAAGCTAACCTGGAACATCTTCTGCTGTACGTTGAGCGAGTCGATATCCATGGTTTGGAAACGCGCAAGTTCGGTCAGCGCCGATTCCAGATAGTTGGCTTCCTGCTTGAGCCAGCGCTTATAAGGGTAAGCAGACTTCAAGCGCTGATCGATATCTTCAGTGTGCAGCACTTCGCCGGTTTTGGTATCCACTGCCAGCATTTGCCCTGGACCAACGCGGCCTTTAGCGACGACGTCTTCAGGCTTATAGCCATAGGTGCCGATTTCGGACGCCAAAGTGATGTAGCCGTTCTTGGTAATCACCCAGCGTGCGGGACGCAGGCCATTACGGTCGAGCATACAAACCGCCTGGCGGCCGTCGGTCATTACCACGCCCGCCGGGCCGTCCCACGGCTCCATGTGCATGGAGTTGTATTCGTAGAAGGCGCGCAGCTCGGCATCCATGGTTTCGACATTCTGCCACGCTGGCGGCACCATCATGCGCACCGCACGATGCAACTCCATGCCGCCGGTTAGCAGCACTTCCAGCATGTTATCCATACTGGAGGAGTCAGAACCGGTGGTGTTAACGATCTCATCCAGCTCGGCGATATCCGGCAGGCGCTCGTTAACGAAATTGGCTTTGCGGGAGTTCGCCCAGCCACGGTTGGCCTCAATGGTGTTGATCTCGCCGTTGTGGGCCAACAGGCGGAACGGCTGCGCCAGCGGCCAGCGCGGCGCAGTATTGGTTGAGAAGCGCTGGTGGAACACGCAAATGGCGGTTTCCAGACGCGGGTCATTCAAGTCCGTATAGAACGCCGGTAGATCTTCCGGCATTACCAGACCTTTATATGAAACTACCTCAGACGACAGCGAGGAAACATAGAAGTCCTCTTCATCGCGCAGCGCTTGTTCGGCACGGCGGCGAGCCATAAAGAGGTCAACATCGAAGTGCTCACCGTTGCCCGGCTGTACAAATAGCTGACGAATGCGCGGCAGGCAGTCTAGCGCCATGGGGCCGCAAACACTCGAATCAGTAGGCACATCACGCCAGCCCAGCACATTGAGCCCACGCGCTTCTAGCTCACGGGTAAAGGTGTCGCGGGCTCGCGCTTCACGAGCATCATCGTTAGGCAGAAAAACCACGCCCACGGCAAACCGATCGCCCAATTCAACATTGAAAGCCTCTTGCGCCAGCGCCTGCATAAACTGGGTGGGCATTTTCAGTAGCAAACCGCAGCCGTCGCCGGTTTTACCATCGGCAGCAATACCACCGCGATGAGTCATGCAGGTCAGGGATTCAATGGCAGTTTTCAGCAAATCGTGGCTAGCCTGGCCTTCCATATGGGCAATCAGGCCAAAACCACAGTTATCGCGAAACTCGCCAGGCTGGTGAAGACCTCTATTCATGGGCGTGCCTCTAGTCAGCGTATTTTTTTAGCAGCGTGCTTATGGTATAAAGGGAGGTTTCGCTTTTTTTATAGTGCTTATAACCCGCCCTGAATGGGGTGTTTCCCACATCCACTGCTGTAGCAAAATGGCCGATCAGCATAGCGATTCGCGGCCACTTCGCGCAATCTCCTAGCGCCCACAACCTTCGAAAAACTCTTTTCAAATCCTGTATTTGCATTCTCATTTGCAAAAAAAACACATACACTTCAATCGCTTGCACTCAAACGAGACGCCAATTTAAGGCTTTTTATTTTCCATTAAACTTTAGTCTAATTTCGCTCGATTTTCCCATGCCGATAGCGCATAAGGCATACGGATTATACAAAACAGCGTTCTATTACTTGGCTGGCAATTACCACGTAAATGCAAAAACGCCCCCATTCGCTGTCCCGTTTACGGAACAACAAATGAGGGCGTTGCGGCCTATTTGGCTAGGCTATGCTTCAGCGATTCGCTAGGTTCGGTTGCTTAGTTAGGAACTGTTTCTTTACTTAAAAGCTATTTGGGCATTTCAGTGCTCAGCAGCGCGGGTATTCATCTAATAGCTTACGCAGAACATCAACCGGCGTTGTATCGCTAATACAGGCGTCTCCTAACCCATTGAGCAGCACCAAACGTAACTTGGTGCCGATATTCTTCTTATCCAACCGCATGCGTGCCAAGAAGTCATCGCTGGTCATGTTCGCCGGTGCTGCTAACGGCAGCTCAGCGCTTTTAATGATCGCTAGACTGCGGGCGAGTGCCGCTTCATTAATCCAACCTAACCGCTTGGAAAGCGTTGCCGCCAAGGCCATACCCGCACCTACCGCTTCGCCATGGAGCCAATTGCCATAGCCTTGATGCGCCTCAATGGCATGACCAAAGGTGTGGCCCAGGTTAAGCAGCGCACGTACGCCTTGCTCGGTCTCATCTTCAGCGACGATATCGGCTTTAATTTGGCAACTGCGCGCAATGGCTTCTGCCACCACCTCAGGCTCCACATTCAGCAGCGCCGTCATATTGGCTTCCAGCCAGGCTAAAAACACGTCGTCGCGAATCAAGCCATACTTGATGACCTCCGCAAGTCCGGCGGAAAGCTCACGACGGGGCAGCGTCTTAAGCGACTCAATATCCACCAGTACCGCTTTGGGCTGCCAGAAAGCGCCGATCATATTTTTACCCAGCGGATGATTAACGCCGGTTTTACCGCCCACCGAGGAGTCCACTTGGGAAAGTAGCGTGGTGGGCACCTGGATAAACGCCACGCCGCGCTGATAAGAGGCAGCGGCATAGCCAACCATATCGCCAATCACCCCACCCCCTAACGCTATCAAGGTGCAGCGACGGTTAAACCCAGCTTCCAGCAGCGCATCCCAAATGCGGCTGACCTGCTCAATCGTTTTGTACTGCTCACCATCGGGCAGCACAACGCTTCGCACCTCCAGATGCCCAGGCAGACTAGCGCAGAGTTTTTCCAGGTAAAGCGGTGCGATCGTCTCGTTAGTAACGACCATGACCTGCCGCCCGGCTAAATAAGGGGTCAGCGCATTGGCCCGACCAATAAGCCCGGACTCGATATGAATCGGGTAGCTACGCTCATCAAGAGCAACGTGCAGCGTACGCTGCGGCTTAGCTGTCGAGTTGATGGCTGTCGAATTCATGTGGATGCCTTATGGTTAAGCGGTTCAGGCGTGTGCGGCTGCGATCGGGGCTCCAGCGGATCCACCAGCCGATGCACCCGGCGCAGGATTTCATTGACCACCGCCCGTGGGCTGCGGCGGTCGGTGCGCACCGCAATATCCGAGGTGGCCCGATAAAGTGGATCACGCTGGGCAAACATATCGTTGAGCACCTGTTCGCGATTAGCACATTGCAACAGCGGCCGGTTGCGGTCTTTCGCCGTTCGTTTGAGCTGTTGATCTACGGTGGTAAGGAGATACACCACTGTGCCTCGCTCGCGTAGCGCCCGGCGATTCTCTTCCCGCAGCACTGCACCTCCGCCTGTTGCCACCACCACCGGAGAAAGCTGGGTCAATTCATCAATCATTTGAATTTCCCGCAGGCGAAAGCCTTGCTCACCCTCCACATCAAAAATCCACGGGATATCTGCCCCGCAGCGGTCTTGAATGGCGTGGTCACTGTCATAAAACGGACGCGAAAGCTCCGCCGCCAACAGGCGGCCAATGGTGCTTTTGCCGGCCCCCATGGGGCCAATTAGAAATAAATTGGGTAAATCCTGCATCAGCGAACCGTTAAGCCATCATCAAGGAGTCGTGGAGTAATAAAGACTAACAACTCTACCTTCTCATTGCTCTCTTCGGTATAGCGAAACAGTCTACCTAGCAAAGGAATATCTCCCAATAGCGGAGTTTTGGCGATTTGGCGTAGCTCTTCAGTGGTCAAAATACCGCCTAATACTACCGTTTGACCATTATCCACCAGCACCTGGGTCTCAATCTGGTTGGTATCAATCGGCGGCTCGCCGCCAAACTCAGATTCACGGAAGCTGTCATTTTTTATCACCAGATCCATGATAATTCGATTATCCGGGGTAATTTGTGGGGTAACTTCCAACGAAAGTTCGGCCTGTTTAAAGTCGGTGTCCGGGTTATTGTTACCGTCCACGCTCTGAAATGCACGCTCTTCACCTTGGCTGATCCTGGCGGTACGCTGGTTGGCGGTAATAATCCGTGGCTGGGAAATGGTCTGGCTCTTGCCTTCACTTTCCAACGCACGCAGCTCCAGATCCAGCAAAATATCACCCGACAAATAACCGAAGCTAAAGCCCGCCCCAGGCCCTACCCCTGCGCCTAAATCCACTGCCAGACCACCTTGGGCGCGATTAATGCCCGCCGGATTGATATCCCGTCGGACAAAGTTGCCGCCATCGCTCTCCTGAAAGCCGCGCGTGCTCGACATGCCCCAGTTAATTCCCAATTCACGAGAGGCCGTGTCACGGGCGATCACAATACGCGCTTCAATTTGCACTTGGCGAACGGCCACATCCAGGCGTTCAAGGGTGCGCAAAATATCGTTCACTTGCGCACGGGTATCTTGAATCAGTAGCGTATTAGTACGCTGATCGACGCTAACCCGACCACGCTCGGTGAGCAGCCCAAAGCCGTCGCCCCCACGCAGTAGCTGTGCCAACTCTTCGGCCCGCGCGTACTTGATCTCGATGAACTCAGTGACCAGCGGCGAGAGCAGTTCAAGCTGATGGCGCGTCTCTAGCTCCCGGCGCTCTAAATCGGCCAATTCGCTGGCTGGCGCCACCATCAGGATGTTGCCCTGCTCTCGGCTCGCTAGCCCCTGGTTTTGCAGAATCACCGCCAGCGCCTGATCACTGGGGACATCATTTAGATTGAGCGTTACCCGTCCGGTCACACTGTCACTGGCCACCAAGTTTAAACCGGTAAACTCAGCCAGCGTCGCCAGTACAGCGCGCACTTCGATATCCTGAACATGGAGACTCAATCGCTCCCCATCGAAACGTTCACCCGCTCCTTGAAGGAGCTTTTGGGGCTGGTCATGAACAGGCTGAACCTCCACCGTGAGCGTGCGACCGCTGTGTGATGACACCATTGCATAAGCCCCCTGCATTGCTAGCGATAACTGGGTATCGCGGGGGCCTGGCCGCGGGGTAATTCGAGTGATTGGCGTGGCGAAGTCGGTCACGTCGTAGATGTGATTCAGTGAATCGGGAATTGCCACATCGTCTAATACCACGACCGCTTGCCCGACCTCTTCTTCCCGAACCTTAGCCTCAATGCCTTCACGGTCTAGCGTGACTAATAGCCGACCGGCACCGTCGGGCCCACGTCGAAAATCAATATTTTCAATGCGTGGTTTTTTATCCGTCTCTAACGACGTTAAAGCGACCGGGACATTGCTCGCCACGGCAGCAAAGGTAATACTTAGCCGTTCATCCATTACGCGGTAGTGGTAATCTTTCGGCTCGTTAAGACTCACCACTAACCGCGTGCGACCACTGCCCTCCAAGGCAGTGATATGTTCAACACCACCACGGCCGATAGTCTGGCGCCGCTGGACCAAGGCGTTTTGAGTGTTGGCGAAATCCAGCGCCACTCGTGGCGGTGAATCGAGACTATAGCTGCGTACTTCGGGCACTCCGCCAGTGAAGTACAGATCAATGCCCACCTCGCCATTTTCTAAAGTCTGTACCTCGATATTGGTCAGCACTGACGCCTCTGCCAATGAGGTCAGCAACAAACACAGCAGTGCTGCTTTGAATATCCAACGGGCATTTTGCCAAGCGGTGACGGCCATGGGCTATGATTCGCTTACCGATATAGTGATTGCATAGCCACTTGAGGTAGCCGTGCTTTTTTAAAATGCTTAACTAACTTCTTTAGCAACCTTCTTTAGCAACCACTGTTCTAACAAATAATAGTTAAGAATGCACTACTTTAGCTATTGTTGCGCACTGCGCTGAGCATTGATCGCTAGGGTAACGCGACGCTCCTGCCAGCCGTCATGCGGGCTGAACACCCGCTCGCTCACCTGCACCTCCTCAGCCCCAATATGGCTGATACGCCCATGGTCAGTGCCGACATAATTGCCTACTCGCACACTGATGACGTTGCCATCGGGGGAGGCAATCATGGCCACCTGCCGCTCCCCTGTGCGCAACGTACCTACGAGGCGCAGCTCGTGCAGCTGAAAACGCTCCAATGGCTCCGGCGTGCGCTGCTGATCAGGCGCCAGCGCACCATCGGTAGGATTGGCAGCGGGGTCTTTGACCACTCCTGGCGGCAAAAAAGGACTTCGCCGCTCGCTATATAAATAAGCAAGCGAGTGGCTATCAGGTAACGCAACGGTAGCATCAGGAGGCTGTCCGGAAGGTGATTGGCGCATAGCACCGAGGGTGCTGTCGAGCTGATCCAACTCAGCATCTGCACAGCCTGATAGCCCTCCTGCTACCACTGCCAGCGCCATGAGGACTACTGGGTTCATGGCGCTGGCGCCCCGTTCAAAGCCGACTGCTCATTCTCATCCACGACGCGATAGGTATGGGCTAGCAAAGAAAGGCGCAGGGTGTCCCCCCGCGATTCAATCGGCATCAAGCTAAAATCGTGCAGGGTGACAATCCATGGCAGAGAGGCAACATCGGCAATAAAACGAGCAAGCTGGTGATACCCTCCACTCACCTGAATATCCAGCGGCTGCTCTACGTAGTAAGTGTGATTCAAGGCAGGACGTAGCCGAATCGTTTCAATAGTCAGCTGGCTGTCGATGGCTGCATCGCTAATACTATCCAACAGCGTGGGGAGCTCTGCATCGCCAGGCAGCATCGTGTGCAAACGCGACACCTGAGCCTCAAGTGAGGAGAATTGCTCGCGCAATTCCGGTAAGAAAGCAACGTCAGACGCCCTGCTGCGGTAATCGCTCAACAGCCGAACCTCTTCACGCTGCGCCGCCCTCAGGGCTTCGCGGTGGTCACTCACCGCCAGCCATACCGTCACGCTGAACGCTACCAACACAGACAGGCAGCAGACCAACACCTTCAATAGCCAAGGCCATTCACCGGCTTCCTCCATCTCCAGTTCGCGCCAATCCACCTCCCGCAGGCGCCGCCACTCAAGCGTCCACTGCTCTCGGCTAAGCCTGGCAAAAGTTGGCTTCATGGCACCAACTCCTGGGCACCCCTTTGTGACGCCGGGGTGCTATCTGACGCCAAAGCACCGGGCGGTATGTCTAACGCTTTCTGTTCTACGCTAAAGCGAAACACTCTCCCGGCACCTTGTGGGTCGCTCTCCATAGCAGACAGGGAGGGAACGCCTAAACCAGGCTGCTCGGCAATACTGCGCAGTTGCTCGAAAACTTGCCGCTCATTCTCGGCAATCCCTGTGACGCTGATGCGATTGCCGGTTTTCGATAACTGCTGATAGATCACACCATCCACAACGCTTTCAGCCACATCGTTAAATAGCTGTAGGGTATCCAAACGCTGAGACTCTAGCGCCTGAAAAACCGTTAACTGCTCTCGTAAATGGGCGGCACTACGTTGATAACTCGCCACCTCCTCAATGTCGGCATTTAAACGCGCCATCTGGTCACTAATAAATGTATTGCGCTGCAGTTGCACGGCCAGCTTATGCTGATAAACCTGTGCCATTAGCCACCCGAGTCCGCCTCCCAGTACCAACATAAGAGCGACCCATGCATAGAAGTGCCGTGTTCGCCGACCGCGCCTGGCCTCACGCCAGGGAAGTAGGTTAATGCGTATACTCATTGACTCATTCTTATGGCTAAACCACTCGCCGTTAGCATGGCGGGCCCAGCACTCATCAAGGCTTGCTGATTTAAACGTTTATTTACCTGCATGCGCTGAAAAGGATTGGCCATGGTCACGGGCATGTCACAACCTTCAGCCATGCGCTCGGCGAGCCCTGGAATGACGCTGGAGCCACCCGCCAATACGATGTGTTTTACTTCCTGCTGACGACCGGCGCTGTAGTAAAGCTGTAAAGAGCGCCTAATATCCTGCACCACGGTTCCGACAAAGGGACTAACAACTTTTGCATGGTAATCGCTGGGTAACTCACCGAGCTTTTTAGCGATATCAGCCTCTTCCATGCTTACACCATGGCATTGACGAATCGCCTCCGTCAGTTGGCGTCCGCCAAACAGCGTATCTCGGCTATAAACAATTTGTCCGTCCCGGACAACGTGAAAGGCAGTCGTATTGGCACCAATATCAACGAAGCCTACGCTGGCCGCTGGTTCATTTTCTGTTTTTAACTGACCGTACAGTTCAGCCAGCGCACGCTCTATGGCAAAGGTTTCCACCTCCACAATTGATGGCTCTAAGCCAGCACGCTCCAGGGTATCAGTGAGTTGGGTGACATCCCGCTGCTTACAGGCAACCAGCAAGACCTGCTGGAGCTTTTCATCGAAGGGCGCAGGACCAAGACACTGAAAATCGAAGGCGGCTTCATTGAACGGAAAGGGGAGAAATTGGTCGTACCGGGTTATAATCTGCGCTTCAATTTCCTCTTCGCTTAAATCAATAGGAAAACTGAGCATTTTGGTAATCGCTGTATTAGCAGGAACGGCGACGATGGCCTTGCGAGTTGAGGGTTTTGCATATTCAATAGCACGGATAAGGACACTTGAAACGCTATCCATATCGCAAATGCGCCGCTCCACCACTGCGCCTTCGTGTAATGGCATAATGGCGTAGCTTTCTACCTGGTAATACGTGTGGCACTTTTTCAGCTCAAGCAGCTTAACGGCCGCCGAAGTAATATCGACGCCGATCAACCTTTTACCGGTTCCAAGAAAGCGCATGTTCGGTTCTGCTCCGCCTACTTACCGCCTGCTTATTGCGTAGTTTGAGGTTACATGATTTTTATCTAAATCACACTCGAAGCAACATACCGCACATCAACACTGGTGGCCGCCGCCTCTGCTTCTTATAATGGCTGCCAATTTACGTGATACGGCCGTTTAAACGCCGATCCTTTTATACTTTCTGGGTGCTCTCCGTTCATGACGTTTCTTCGAACCCTTATTCTATCGCTGTTTTTCCTTATCGTATCGCTGGTCGGCGCCACCGCCCTGGCGGTAGTAGGGGCGGCTATTTACTTTTCGCCGGGCCTGCCCGATGTGCGTCAGCTACAGGATTTTGAGCTGCATACGCCGCTGCGTATTTTTACCCGCGACGGTAAATTGATTGGCGAGTTCGGTGAAGAGCGGCGCATGGCGGTGGATTTTGATGAAATCCCCCAGGATATGGTTAATGCGTTAATTGCCGCTGAAGATGCGAACTTTTTTGATCACGCGGGTGTGGATCCACGCGGGTTGGCCCGCGCAATGAAAGAACTGGTGCAAAGCGGGGGCACCATTCAGTCCGGCGGCTCTACGATCACCATGCAGGTGGCACGTAACTATATGCTGACCCTGGACCAAACCTTTACTCGTAAAATCCGCGAAATCCTGCTGGCGCTTCAAATGGAGCAGGTATTAAACAAACAAGAGATTTTTGAGCTTTACGTTAATAAGATTTTCCTGGGTAATCGCGCCTACGGTATCGCAGCCGCCGCTGAAACCTATTACGACAAGCCGCTAGCTGAACTCAATCTTGCCCAAACGGCCATGATTGCTGGCCTGCCCAAGGCACCGTCGGCGTTTAACCCGCTGGCTAACTCCGAACGTTCGCTGATTCGCCGTAACTGGATTCTATTCCGCATGCGTGGTCTCGGGTACATCGACGATGCTGCCTATCAGGCCGCCGTTCAAGAGCCGGTGACTGCCCGCCGCTTCTTCACGCAAGCAGAAGTTGACGCCGCCTACGTCTCAGAAATGGCGCGCCAGTATGCCGTTGAACGCTATGGGGACGCTGCCTACACCGGTGGCTATCGCGTTTACACGACCATTGATAGTGAAATTCAGCCCTTTGCCCGCCAAGCACTGGCCAATGGCCTCATTGCTTACGACCTTCGCCACGGCTGGCGTGGACCAGAGCAGCGTGAAATTGCCTCCAGCCTTGTTGAAGCACAGGAGCAAACCGCGACTCAGGGTCTGGAAGAGGAGCTATCAGAGTCGCCGGAGATTCGTCAGACGGCGCGTCAAGCGGCCCAGCGTAGCCAAACGGAAGTTGAAGGTATTGATGGCGACGTCAGCAACTGGGTTCAGGTGCTTGAGCGCACGCCAAACTACGGCCTTTTACAACCCGCTATTGTGGTAGAAAGCAGCGGCCGCGAAATGCAGGTACTGACCCGCAACGGTGGATTACAAACGATTGCCTGGGAAGGCTTAAGCTGGGCCCGTCCCTACCTAAGCCCGCGTAGCCGAGGCGCAGAGCCTAGCTCGGCGGATCAAATTGCCGTGCGTGGCGACCTGGTACGCGTGGTCGCAAACGAAGACGGCAACCTGCGGCTCTCCCAGCGTCCAGATGCCGAAGGCTCGCTGGTTGCTCAAGACCCGCGCACAGGTGCGATCCTTGCCCTTCAGGGTGGCTTTGACTTTAACGCCAGTAAGTTTAACCGTGCCGTTCAGGCGCAGCGCCAATCAGGCTCTATCTTTAAACCGTTTATTTACTTGGCGGCCCTGGAAGATGGTGAGATGAACGCCGCCAGCGTGGTTAACGATGCACCGGTTGTGCTTGATGATGGCAGTAACGCCCTGTGGCGCCCGGTTAACTCTAGCCGTGATTTCCAAGGCCCTATGCGGTTGCGCCCAGCTCTTGCACGCTCGCGTAACCTGGTCACTATCCGGGTGCTACAGACCATGGGACTGGACCACACCATTAGCTACCTAGAAGGCTTTGGCTTTGCCCCAGGGCGCCTACCCAACGGTTTGGCGCTGGCCCTGGGTAGCGCGAGTTTAACGCCGATGGAGATGACTAATGCCTATGCCGTATTGGCCAACGGTGGTTTTCAGGTAGCGCCTTGGTTTATTGAACGGGTTACCCGCAACGACGACACTGAAATCGTTGACGAAGCGACCCCCAGGGTAGCCTGCCCCAACTGTGCAGAAGGTCAGGAGACCGTTGAAATTGATGGGCGTGAATACCCGGTTGCAGACCGTGTTGCTGACCCGGCTGCCGTGTATATTCTGCGCGACATGCTGCGTGACGTTATTACCTCGGGCACTGGCCGTGGTGCACTAAGCCTGAACCGCGACGATATCGTTGGCAAAACCGGCACCACCAACAGCCAGCGTGACGCTTGGTTCGCTGGCTTCAACAGCGATCTTGTGACCACCGTATGGGTAGGTAAAGACAGTAACGAAACTATCGCTGAATACGGCGCTAACGCCGCCCTCCCCATCTGGATAGAGTTTATGGAGGCGGCATTGGAGGGAAGGCCTAATGCGATACCAGAGCGTCCGGACACTATCGTGACCGCCCGCGTCGATCCTGACACCGGCCGTCGCCTACCTGACGATCAGTCGGGTGGCATGTCCGAACTGTTCCACCGGGACCACCTGCCGGATTACCAGCAGCGCCGCATTAGCCGCGAGCTGGAAGAAGCCAGTGGCTCGCAAGGTTCAGGTGCCGCCGAGTCAATCTTCTAACGCTCCTCCCAGCTCGCTGACAAGGCCTGGCAACAGCCTAGGCCTTGTCGCTAGTAGCGAACCATGGCGAGTAACACCGATAGTAAACGACAAAACCCCACATCCGTGGGGTTTTGTCGTTTAAAGAGAGCAGGGTTGTATAACCGCTATAACCGCTCGCCAAGCTCATGCAGAAAGGCTTCTGCCACTTCATGCTCGTAGCGGTAGTAGGTCCACTGGCCTACGCGTTTAGAGGAGACCAGGCCCGCACGATAAAGGGTGGAAAGGTATAGCGAGATGGTCGGCTGAGAAAGGCCCGTCTTGTCACGAATATGACTCACGCATACGCCGCCCTTTGGCGCCGTATCTTTCTGCGGCGGGAAATGGCGCTCTGGCTCTTTCAGCCAAGACAAAATGTCGAGACGCACTGGGTTGGCCAGAGCGCTTAAAACGGTATTGATATCCATGATCACAGCCGTTCGTTGATAGCCAGATCATTATACGCATTCAGGGGCAGAGTGCCGAGGCAGCCTGCCCCTAACGTATCAACGTAGCAGCCGTTAACTAGCGCACCCGGAGGTTAACGAACAAGCGTATCCAGCGCACTGCGGTCGAAGTCTAATAACGCCTCAAGCTCTCCATCGCGTACCTTATTGGCCCATTGAGGGTCAGAAAGCAGCGCGCGACCAATCGCGATCAGATCAAAATCACCACGCGCCCGCCACATTGCCAGCTCTTCCACATTGACACGGCTTTTAGAGGTGGGGTCTTCCGTACGGGTAAAGTGGCCCGTGCGGAACGTTTTATCAAGACCCACGCTGCCAACGGCAATAACCGGCTTGCCGGTCAATTCCCGCGTCCAGGCCGCCAGCGTTTTATCACTGCCCTCAAAACCTGGCTCCCAGACGCGACGCGTGCTGGCGTGGAAAATATCCACGCCGTCAGCGGCCAACGGCTTGAGCATCTCGCCCAGCGCGTCGGGGGTTTCGGCGATAATCGCCTCGTAGTCGGAGAGTTTCCACTGCGAGAAACGGAATATAATTGGGAAATCCGGCCCCACCGCTTCACGCACCGCGCGCACAATCATGCGCGGGAAGCGCAGACGGTTTTCCGCACAGCCACCAAAAGCATCCGTGCGCTGGTTACTTTCAGCCCACAGGAACTGGTCGATTAAATAGCCATGGGCACCGTGGAGTTCAATACCATCAAAGCCAATGCGCTGGGCATCACTTGCGGCACGGGCAAATGAAGCAGCCACTTCATGCATATCGTCTTCATTCATGGCCCGAACCACTTCAACGCCGTCTTCGACGATAGCCATCGGACCAAAACCTGGCACGCTGGTATCTGGCTCAACGCCGGAACGACGCTCGCGGCCTACGTGCCAAAGCTGCGGCACAATCTTTCCGCCAGCGGCATGGACACCTTCCACCACCTGCTGCCAGCCTGCCAACGCCGGTTCGCCATGAAAGGCAGGGACGCCGGGGTAGCCGTTAGCACCGGGATGATCAATATAGGTGCCTTCGGTGATAATGAGCCCCACACCGCCTTCGGCACGGCTTTTATAATAAGCTGCTACATCTTCACCAGGCACACCACCAGGGGAGTGATTACGGGTCATCGGCGCCATCACGATGCGATTGCTGAGAGCCATTTTCCCCAAAACGAAAGGTTCAAAAAGGGGGGCCGCCAATGTCTGTTCAGATACTTCCATGCTTAAATCCTTTTATATATAGAGATATATCAATATATTTAAACAGACTGATCGCATGGATGGCAAGGACTACCCATAAAGTAGGCCCTCAAAAATTGTAATAACCCCCTGTAAATAGACGTTTATTAATAAAAAAGGCCCAGAGATATGATCTCTAGGCCTTTCATTAACTCGCTTTAGGGCTTGGTTACCCAGTGCTCAGCACCCTATATTAGCCACTGGCAGGGGCCGTGGGCGCTTCACGTCTGCTCGCCAGCCAATTTGCACCAATGGCGGCAGCCATTACCACAACACCGGCTATCTCAGTCATTAGATTGGGATAGAACACCCCAAAAATGGCACCAGTAATGGCGATGCGAGGTAGCCACGACATCCTGGTAAACAGGTACCCCTCCAATGCAGCGGCAAAGGCCCCCAGCGCCAGTATGGCGATGATCCCGTTCCAGATCACCACCGGCACCGGGCCGCCAATGATAATCTCGGGATTAAAGACCATAAACAACGGAATCAAGTAGAGACCTTTCGCGAACTTCCACGCCTGGAAGCTGGTTTCCATTGGTTTACTGCCTGCAATCGCCGCCCCGGCAAAGCCTGCCAAGGCTATCGGCGGCGTCACATTCGAATCCTGGGAGTACCAGAACACCACCAAGTGGGCGACCAATAGCGGTATCCCAAATTCAGCGGTCAGTGCAGGCCCCACCAGAACAATCAACACGATATAGCTCGCCGTCACCGGCAGCCCCATACCCAGTATCAGGCTCGCCAGCAGCACCATCACCAGAGCCAGCACGATGTTGCCGCCAGAGAAGGCCAGCATCATGGAAGAGAACTTCAGCCCCAGGCCGGTCAGGCCCACCACGCCAACGATAATGCCGGCCACGGCGCAGGCCATGGAAACCGCCACCGCGTTGCGCGCACCCAACTCAAGCCCTTCTACCAGCTTGACCAACCCTGCACGTATAACGCCCAAAGTGGTAGTAACGGTCACCGCTTGGCCCTGCCTGGGCGCCACAAAGAAGAACCACAGTGCATAGCGCAGCACGGCGACCACAATCATGGTCACCACCGCGTAGTAACCTACCCGCATCGGTGACATATTCATCACCAGCAGCCAAACCAGCACTGCCAGTGGCAGCAAGAAGTGCCAGCCATCCTTCATCACCTGACGCATTTGCGGCAGTTCATTTTTGGGCAGCCCTTGCATGCCTTGCTTCAGCGCAATGATATGAACAAATAAATAGACCGTCGCGAAATACATAATCGCCGGCAGGATACTGATTTTGACAATTTCCAGGTACGGCGTATTGGTGTACTCAGCAATCAAGAACGCCCCCGCCCCCATCAACGGCGGCATAATTTGCCCACCGGTAGAAGCGGCTGCTTCAATGCCACCTGCCTGCTTGGGCTTATAGCCCAGTCGCTTCATCAGCGGAATCGTAAACGCACCGGTCGTCACCACATTGGCAATTGCGCTGCCAGAAATAGACCCCATACCCGCCGAGGCTAACACCGCCGCCTTAGCTGGGCCGCCGCGTTGACGACCGGTGGCCGCATAGGCCATATCAATAAAGAACTTGCCCGCGCCGGTGCTCTCTAAAAAGGCACCAAACAGCACAAAAATAAAGATATAGGTGGCCGCTACGCCCAGGGGAAGACCAAAAATACCCTCTTGTCCCAGGTAAAGCTGACCGGCCACACGATCAATGCTGTAACCACGGTGCTCCAGAATCCCGGGCATCCACTGTCCCAGCCACGGCAGCTCACCACGGGGCCCAGCAAACGCATACACAATGGCCAGCAAGCCAATCACCGTCATACCAAAACCCACCGCACGCCGACTGGCTTCTAGTACGGTGACGGTGGCAATACAGGCCACCAGGATATCGGTCTCACTCCAAAATCCTGCCCGGCTGAAAATCTCATCCAAATTGATCACTAAATAGCCACCGGTCAACGCCGCACCGGCCAAAAAGAGCAGATCAATCCCCCAGCCCAGCACACCTCGCTTACGCCTGGGGCCAAAGGCGGGAAACATCAAAAAAGCCAGGGTCATGATCAACGCAAGATGAATACTGCGTTGGTAAAAAAGTCCGAGAGGTTGAATACCGGCGGAGTAGAGTTGAAACAGGGAAAGACCCACCGCCACAATGGTGATGGACCACAGCACCATGCGGGGTTGAATCGCATTACCGCCCGGCATTATGACTGGCGGTTGCTTGGGTAGGTTCATGGAATCCTCGTCAGACGTTGTCTGGCTTACGTTTAGTTCACGCTGGGCGGCGCCGTGTTGATCATTTGGATGTGATCATTTGGATAGTAACGCGCTGACCGGGCACATGGTCGCTCAGGCTAATGTCGTGGCAATTCTCACCGTCATGCCATACCACACGGTGATTAACCGCGTCGGAACCCACACGCAACGCGTAGCGGTTGTTGGCCACTGGCTCGTTAATCGCTTCAATCCAGTAACCACCCTCTCCGTCAGATACTTGCTCACCGCGTCCAAGGGTATGCCCTAAACCCGCTGCAAAATCGGGCTGGTGGCTACGCTCTAACACCATCCTGCCTGCAACGTTTTGGTAGCAGTCCAGCACAGTGAACTGCTTCACCGAGTGGTTCCACTTAATACACCAGCTCATGCCAGGAGGCGCTGGCGTATCCACCAGCAGGTCACCCTGCTCGGTGACCACTTGCAGACGGTCAGACGAAACCGCCGGAGCAGGGGTGGCCCCTGCTCCGGCGAGTGGTAAGCAAATCAATGACGCAACGAGTAGCCAACCCTTGTTGTTAAGTAAGCGCGGCAAAACATTGCGTTGCCCTTGCCCAGCCATTCAGCTATCCGAAATTTAAGGGCGTAGGCGATCTGGAATGTCAGCGTCGACTTCTTCGAAGTAACGCAGAGCGCCTGGGTGAAGTGGCACAGGTGTGGAGCCCATCGTGAACTCAACGGTAGTGTCATTCGCCGCAGGGTGAACAGCGATTAGCTCATCAATATTTTCAAACAGCAGCTGTGTCAGCTGATAAGCCAGCTCTTCGTCCATATCAGCATTCACAACAAGCACGTTGGGGATACCAATCGTCTGGACCGTTTCATCCATGCCGTCATACATGCCAGCTTCGAGCTCATAAGGCGCAAATACCGCTTCCACTTCCTGGGCATTGGCGATCTCTTCGTCAGAAAGACCAATCAGGCGAATATCGCGAGTTGCAGCAAGGTTGAGAATAGAGCTAGTTGGGGGCCCCACGCTCCAGAAACCGGCATCAATGTCGCCGTCTCGGATCGCATCAGCGGTTTCGTTGAAGTTCAGGCGCTGAGGGGTGAAGTCGCTATAGCTAATGCCATTGGCTTCTAACAGTGCGCGAGCATTTAGCTCGGTACCGCTACCCGGCGCGCCCACCGACACTCGCTTGCCCACTAAATCGGCGATCGTTTCAATATCAGAGTCAGCCAGGGTGACCAACTGAACAGCGTTGGGATAAACCGACGCCAGCGCACGAGTATTCTCGATCTGGCGGCCTTCGAAATCACCGCTGCCGGTATACGCTTGATAAGCAGTGTCTGCCAATACAAGCGCCAAATCCGCGTCGCCACGCATGATCAAGCCCATATTTTCTACCGAGGCACCCGTCACCTCAGCAGTCGCCTGAGCACCCTCAATATGGTTGTTGATCATCTCAGCGAAACCACCGCCGATAGGGTAATAAACGCCGCCAGTACCACCGGTAGCGATGGAGAGTTGTTGGGCACTTGCCGGAAGTGCGACCGCGAGCATAGAAGCGGCTGCTGCCGTGGTGTATAGAGAGCGTAGAGTTCGCATGAGCGTTTCCTCCGTCCTTTTGGACTTATAGGTATGTTTGACGATAAAGGAGGTGTTGAAGCCCCTGCTCCTACCTACCTTCAAGTCGGCAGGAGCGGTAGAGGAGAAGTTAGCACGGCTTATGCGTTGGATGCTAATAGGTCGTTATCAGCGCAATAGGCAAAGCCGACATAACTGCCCAGGCAGCATAAAAATGATGAGATTTCGCGATAATGTCTTATTTTATGTCAAATTGTTAATATTTACCGACAATAACCGTTAACCTTTCACTACTCTTAACTCTTACCTTACTACTTTTACCTTTCAGTTCAGGAGCCACGCTGCCATGGAGTCCCATGCTTTTGAAACCGGCGTTTTGGAGCCAAATGATAAGGAGTCCGCTATTAAAGATACACATGCTAGCGAGCCCGGCGCACCCCGCCAAAATTTAGCCATCAGCGCTTATCGCCAACTTAAGCATGACATTATTCGTGGCCGCTATGCGCCAGAACAAAAGCTGCTGATGAGCCGTTTAAAAGAGCATTACGGCGCCAGCACGGGTCCGCTGCGGGAAGCGCTGTCACAATTAGTGGCTGATCGCCTGGTGGTCGCGATCAGCCAACGAGGTTATCGAGTGGCGCCGATGTCGCTGGCCGAGCTCAACGACATATACGACGCCCGCGCCCAGCTCGAGGGGCTGATATTACGCCTGGCCATCGAGCGTGGCGACGATGACTGGGAGGCATTGGTACTGGCTAACGCCCACCGGCTGGCCAAAGTGACGGATATCAACACACCTGATGACCTTATGGATGTCTGGGATCAGCGTCATAAAGCCTTTCATACCGCTATCGCTAGCGGCTGTAACTCCCCCCACCTGCTGCAAATGCGCAACACGCTATTTGACCAAGTAGAGCGCTACCGTCATCTATGGCTACAGGAGACCGTGATGTCGCCTCAAGCGTTAGCGCTTAAGCGACAGGAACACGCCGCCCTGGTGGATGTTATTTTGGCCCGAGACACCGCCCAGGCCGACACCCTGATGCGGGACCACTTAATGACGCCAGTACCGATTATTACACGGGTTCTGAAAGCGCGAGGTATTCACTAAACTCTGCATTTTAAAAAAATGTAGATATTTTAAACAAACGGCGATACATTGGCTCTATGCTGATTTGCAGCCAATCCATTGCTGTGGGCAACGTATACAGCCTGCGGAACGAATCGAGGAATTCACGCCATGACTCATTTCAACTGGGACGACCCACTGCTACTGGAACAACAGCTCACCGATGAAGAGCGCCAGATCCGCGATGCAGCCTATGACTACTGCCAGGCAAGCCTTCAACCCCGAGTGCTTTCAGCGTTCCGCGAAGAGCGTTTCGACCGCGAGATCATGACCGAAATGGGTGAGCTTGGCTTACTGGGTGCCACCGTTTCACCCGAGTACGGCGGTGCCGGTGTTAACCACGTTGCCTACGGTCTGATTGCCCGTGAAGTAGAGCGAGTCGACTCCGGCTACCGTTCGGCAATGAGCGTCCAGTCGTCGCTGGTGATGTACCCCATCGAGGCCTACGGTTCTGAAGAGCAGAAGCATAAATTCCTGCCTAAGCTTGCCAGCGGCGAAATGGTCGGCTGCTTCGGCTTGACCGAGCCTGATCACGGCTCGGACCCAGGCGGCATGATTACCCGCGCGGAAAAGGTTGACGGCGGCTACCGCCTCACCGGCGCTAAAATGTGGATTACCAACAGCCCCATCGCCGACATCGCCGTGGTATGGGCGAAATCGGCTGCCCACGACAATCAGATTAAGGGCTTTATTGTCGAGCGCGGCACGGAAGGTTTCTCGACACCCAAGATCGAAGGCAAGGTATCACTTCGCGCGTCGATTACCGGTGAGATTGTGCTCGATAACGCCTTCGTTCCCGAAGAGAACCTGCTGCCCAATGTGAGTGGCTTGAAAGGCCCCTTCGGCTGCCTGAACAAGGCCCGCTACGGAATTGCCTGGGGTGTGATGGGCACAGCGGAATTCTGCTGGCACGCCGGTCGTCAGTACACACTGGACCGTAAGCAGTTTGGCCGCCCGCTGGCTGCGAATCAGCTGATTCAGAAAAAGCTCGCCGATATGCAGACCGAAATCACCCTGGGTTTGCAGGCTGCACTTCAGGTCGGCCGTTTGATGGACAGCGGCAACTGGGCACCGGAAATGATCTCGTTGATCAAGCGCAACAACTGCGGCAAAGCGCTGGATATCGCACGGGTTGCCCGTGACATGCACGGCGGCAACGGCGTCTCCGACGAGTACGGCGTTATTCGCCATATGGTCAACCTGGAGTCGGTGAACACCTACGAAGGCACCCACGATGTACACGCCCTGATCCTGGGACGTGCGCAGACCGGTATCCAGTCGTTCTTTTAACAGCGCCTGTTTTTAAAGCAACTGCTTTTAACAGCAACGACTTCTGTTAACAGAATCCAGGAAAACTGCCTTTTGACAGCCATCAGTCAAGGAAACCGCCTTTATGAGTAAGCCCTTATGAGCAACCAAACCAAGCCACTGGCCGGCATTAAAGTACTCGATATCTCCCGCGTGCTGGCCGGTCCCTGGTGCGGACAAATGCTCGCGGATATGGGGGCTGATGTTATTAAGGTAGAGCGTCCCGGCAGTGGCGATGACACTCGTCACTGGGGACCTCCTTGGCTGGCGGGCAGTGAGGAGTCTGCCTACTACCTATGTGCTAACCGCGGTAAGCGCTCGGTAACCGTCGATATGGCCAAGCCTGAAGGCCAAGCAGTCATTAAGCAGTTGGTTGCCCAGTCTGACGTGCTGATAGAAAACTTTAAGGTCGGCGGTCTAAAGCGCTACGGCCTGGATTACGCCAGCCTAAAAGCGCTGAATCCCAAGCTGATCTACTGCTCCATCACTGGCTTTGGCCAGGAGAGCCCCTACGCCCACCGCGCTGGCTATGACTTTATGATCCAAGCCATGGGCGGCATTATGAGCCTTACCGGAAAGCCCGATGATGAGCCGGGAGGCGGTCCAGTGAAAAGCGGCGTGGCATTTACCGATATTTTCACCGGTCTTTACGCGGCCAACGCCGTACTTGCAGCGCTTTACCAGCGCCGTGATAGCGGCGAGGGGGTGCATATTGATATGGCGCTGATGGATGTGCAGGTCGGCGTGCTTGCCAATCAGGCATTAAACTACCTGACCTCCGGCAACGTGCCCCAGCGGCTGGGTAATGCCCATCCCAACATCGTGCCTTATCAAGCGTTTGCCACCCAGGATGGTCATATGATTATGGCCGTCGGTAATGACGAGCAGTTTAAACGCTTCTGTACGGTGCTTTCTCTACCAGCCTTAGCGGAAGACCCTCGCTTTGCCACTAACGGTGCCCGGGTCAATAACCGCGCCCTACTTGTCCCTCAGCTGGAAGCAGCCCTGGCGCAGCGCAGCACCGACCACTGGCTGGCCGCTTTTGAGGCGGTGGGCGTACCCTGCGGGCCTATTAACACCTTGGACCGTGTCTTTGACGACCCCCATGTGAAAGCCCGTGGGCTTAAACAAACCTTGTCACACGACCAAGCGGGTCAAGTGGATCTCGTTGCCAATCCCATTCGCTTTAACGGCCTACAAATGAGCGCCACCACCGCACCGCCTCATCTGGGTCAACATACTGAGAGCGTACTGGATGAGCTTGGTATCACGGCAGAACAGCGCCATGCGCTGAGTAAGGCAGGCATCATTTAGAGGTTTCAGATAGTTTTACTGCCCCCTCTTTTAAGGCTGCTCGTACAGAGTTCGTGCAGAAGTTTTGCCTACTTGCCGATCCTTAAACCTAGCGTATGGAAAGATGAGAAACGTAGCGTAAATATTTTACAAAACCTATACATTTTTACCATTCTTAGGCTGTAAAAAATGCTTACTGCCACCTATCACTATGCTATTGTCGTCTAAGCTGTAATTTTTTAGCTATTAGAATTTGTTAATTATTAGCTAAAAATCAGAGCCATCCCACACTGATCTCTTCGCGGATTCAGAATAAGTACAATCTTTATGGGGACTGCTATGAGCCAGTGCGCACGCGTAAATGGCGGCTGTAAACGCTGTGAAGGGGACCTACCATTTGAATTCACCATGGCTTTCCAGCCTATTGTGGATATCTCCTTAGCTCGCGTAGTCACCTACGAAGCTCTGGTACGTGGTCCGCAAGGCGAATCTGCCTGGAGTGTGATCTCACAGGTCACAGATGACCTTCTCTACCGCTTTGACCAAGCCTGCCGGGTAAAAGCCATCGAAATGGCCAGTGCACTGGACATGCAAACCGACCTATCCATTAATTTTTTACCCAATGCAGTGTACGAACCAGAAGCCTGTATTCAAGCGACGTTAGAGGTATCAAAGCGCGTTGGCTGGCCGATGGATCGACTCATTTTTGAAATCACCGAAACCGAGCGCGTCCGTGATCGTCAGCATCTCTGCAATATCATAGACGCCTACCGCTCAATGGGCTTCAAAACCGCGCTTGATGATTTCGGTAATGGCTACGCTAATCTGGATCTACTGACGGATTTAACGCCGGACAAGCTCAAAATTGATCGTGAGCTAGTCATGAATTGCGATAGTGATATCCGCCGCCAAGCGCTGTTGAATGCCATTATATTATTGGCCAAAGAGCTTGATATGAAGCTAATTGCCGAAGGCGTTGAAACCCGCGCCGAAGCATTGTGGCTAGCACGGGCAGGTATTGTTAATCAGCAGGGTTTCTATTTCGCCAGGCCCGCGGTGAACTCCTTGGGCGACGACATTACTCCTTTGCTCGTGGATTTAAAAAACCAAATGCTCGGAGGGCTAGGAGCAACGCATGAAAGATGTTAGCCCTGAGCGCCTTTATCAGCTTGTTAAACGTTCAAAGCGCAATACTGAAAATGTTATTAAAGCAGCGCCTATTGGGATCTGCATTACCTCCCCTTCCGGCCATTTTGAGATGGTTAACCCAGCTTACTGTGAGTTTTATGGGTACCGGCAAGAGGAAGTCTTGGGTCAGCACTTCACGCTAGTGGTGCCAGAGAGTAACCGTGCCATCTTGTCAGCACTGCACGACGATTTCATGCAAGGCAACGAAAGCCAAGAGCTTCGTCAAGAGTGGGACGTGGTCACCAGAAACGGCGAATTCCGCACCATCATCGCTGAAGCTGCGCGCATTGAAGGTGAGGACGGTGAGCCTCGCAAAGTTACCTTTATCATCGACATTACCCAGCGCAAAAACCTTGAAGAGCGGTTAAAGCAGGTTAACGAACGCCTGGACCACCTTGCCCATCACGATGAACTGACTGGACTACTCAATCGCCGCGCGGGGTTACAACACCTAGAGGAAGAGATAAAACGCTGTGAGCGATATGGCAGCCCCTTTAGCGTCGCTATCTATGACTTGGATAATTTCAAGGCCGTTAACGATAGCTATGGACATAACACGGGCGATGCCCTCCTGCAGCAAACAACGACGCTGGTAAGCGACGAACTGCGGGACACCGACCTGCACATTCGATTAGGCGGCGAAGAGTTTCTTGTCATTATGCCCGGCGTCAATGCTGAAGAGGCCTCCTTGGCTATCGAGCGCGTTCGTGAAACGATGGCACAACATACATTTACAGAGCACCAATTGAAGATGACGCTTTCCTCGGGAATCGCCTGCTACGTTGAAGGCTCGGGCACACGGCTACTTGATCGAGCCGACAAAGCTATGTATGAAGCTAAGCAGGCAGGACGTAATCGTGTTGTCATTGCCTCGTCATCCATGTGAGCAACGCTACTAAACACGGCTATCAGGCGCTATGCTGGAAATACACTCTCATCAATAGGAAGTAAGCCATGAGCAGCAATGCTGAACTGAATGAACTGAAACACAAATACGTCGCTGCTGGCGCAGCCAGCCCTGCGACAGCCTTTGCCGACCGCGCTGAAAACGCTGAGATCTGGGACGCAGACGGTAACCGCTTCATCGACTTCGCGGGCGGCATTGGCGTACTAAACGTTGGGCACCGCCACCCCAAAGTGGTTGCTGCGGTTAAAGCTCAGCTCGATAAGCTGATGCACACCTGTCAAACCGTGATGCCCTATGAAGGCTATGTAAAAGTCGCCGAAAAGCTCAGCCACATCGTTCCCGTTCGTGGTCACGCCAAGGTCATGCTGGCCAACTCTGGCGCCGAAGCGCTGGAAAACGCGGTGAAGATCGCGCGTGCGGCAACCGGCCGTTCTAACATCATCTGTTTTGATGGTGGCTACCACGGTCGTACCTTCTACACCATGGCCATGAACGGTAAAGTCGCCCCGTACCAAACTGACTTTGGCCCAATGCCGGGCACCGTGTTCCGTGCCCCCTATCCGGTGCCCTACCACGGCGTCAGCGAAGACGAAGCGATTCGCGGTCTGAAAATGACCCTGAAAACCGACGCCAACCCTAAAGATACCGCCGCGATCGTGCTTGAGCCGGTACTGGGTGAAGGTGGTTTCTACCCTGCCTCTAAAAGCTTCCTGACCAAGATCCGTGAGATCTGCGATGAGCACGGCATGCTGATGATCGTCGACGAGGTGCAGTCAGGCTTCGGGCGTACCGGCAAGATGTTTGCCATCGAGCATAGCGGCGTTGAGCCGGACATGATGACCATGGCCAAGAGTATGGCCGACGGCATGCCGATCTCTGCCATCGTGGGCACCGACAAAGTGATGGATGCTTCTGGCCCCAACTCGCTGGGCGGCACCTACACCGGTAGCCCCACCGCCTGTGCAGCAGCGCTGGCCGTCATGGAAGTGTTCGAAGAAGAGCATATCCTGGAAAAAAGCCAGGCATTAGGCGAGAAGCTTTCTCAGCGCTTCACCGGTTGGGCAGAGAAGTTTGAGTGCATCGACCACGTGCGCAACATGGGCGCGATGGCGGCATTTGAACTGGTCTCCAATAAAACAGACCGCACGCCAAACGCTGAACTCGCCGCCGCCCTGTGCAAGAAAGCCCGCGAAGAGGGTTTGATCCTGCTCTCCTGCGGCATGTACGGCAACACCATCCGCTTCCTGATGCCCGTCACTATCCAGGACGACGTACTCAACGAAGGGCTGGATATTATTGAGTCCTGCTTGGAATCATTAATCTAAACGCTAGTGCATAAGCAAACGCCGCCCAATCGGGCGGCGTTTTCGTTACCCACCTAGGGCTGTGTCGGCCGCCAGCTCTCCTGAGGTCGGCGATCCCCTTCTATGAAGTTAGCCGTAAATACCGCTTTGCCATGGGTCTCAAACGACCACTTCATCACCTCGCTTAATCCCGCCATTACCGCCTCATACTCACCAAAAACCTGCGTGCTCATACGATTCGGGTGTACTTCCAGCCCCGTCGCCTCAAGGCGCTTCACCACCTCTTTGACGGCCGGTTTAAAGTCATCGGCCAGTGGGTAGTAGCTAAGCTGTACGGAAAGATACATATCGCCTCCTTACGCTGTGTTTGAGGGCTGGCTGGCCTTAGGTTGCGAAGCGCTTAACCGCTGCCAGGCAGCCAAAATAGCAGCACGGGTCTCATCCGGGTGCTCCATAGGGAACATATGCGTGCCGGGAACTTCGCTGATCGCTAAGCCTTTGCGCTTCAGGCGCTTAATGCGTGACGCCGTCAGCAGATGCGACTCTTGACCCGCCACTAGCTCTAGCGGCACGCCCAGCCGCTGGGGAAGACGCGACAGGTGGTCCGGCAGATGGCGGAAAATTTCGATCTCAACACGCGGGTCAAAGGTTAGCTCAGCGCTACCGTCATCCAACAGGCGCGTCCCTGCTTCAATGTAGTCGTTGAGTGCTTCCGGGGTAAAGCGACGAAACAGACCACGACGACTCAGCGAGCTTGCCATCACCTCCCGACTCGGCCACACAGTACGCCGCCCCTGGGTCTTCCCTGCCGGGGTGACACGATCAATAAAGCCGAAGCGTTTGGCGGCTTTCATGGCCCAGGCGTCTGATCCCAGCATCAGCGGAGGATCAAGCATGATCACCCCGCAGAATCGTTCAGGCTGTTTGTCAGCCGCCATGGCCATTAGTGTGCCCCCCAACGAATGACCAACCCCCAACAGCGGCGCCTCCGTATCAGGCAAATAGCTCAGCAGCTCATCTACCAAATTGCCCCAGTTGTGGTTCACCGGGTAGTCAGGGTGGTGGCCCAGGCGATCTAGTGGGTGCAGATCAAAGGTGTCCGCCAGTGGGTTTAACAGGCTGCGATAGCTTAACCCTGGGAAACCATTGGCGTGGGCAAACACTAATCGGGTGCGTTGGGAAGCATCGGCAGGCATCGTTGGGCTCGTTGGAATAGTCGTTATTAAATTGGCTGCTGTCAGATTGGCGATGGTTAATCCCATCTATCATACGTCTGTTTTAATCCACTCATAGCCCAGCGTCAATCAACCTAAGCATTAACGTGCTAATTATTAAAACAGCGACAGCTGGTGCTCCTGGCTATTTTCCGCCAGCCGATACCCCACACCCAGCAAACGCACCGGGCGTCCACCTCTGGCCCAGCCGACATTGAGCAGCGTTTCAAACTGCTCAAGGTTAGGGGCCGGGTCGGCGTGTTCGACGGTGGTTTGGGTGAAGTCGTTGAACTTCACTTTTACGATCAGCCCACGCACCGCCAGCGGCGGGTCAAGCCGTGCATAGCGCTGTTCCAAATCGTCAATCAACGCCGGTAGCTCACTGCGGCAGGCAGCCAGGGTGGGTAAATCCTGAGAATAGGTTTGCTCAGTGCTAATCGACTTACGCTCCCGGTGGGTTTTCACCGGGCGCTCGTCGCGCCCCCAGCTTAGCTCATGGAGGCGCTTGCCAAAGCGGCCAAAGTGTTCGACCAGCTCAGTTAGCGAGCGGGTGCGAAGATCGGCGCAGCTATGAATATCCAATCCCGCCAACTTCTCAGCGGTGCGGGGGCCAACGCCATGGATTTTTTTCACCGGTAGCTGCTGCACAAAGCTGTCGACTTTGTCCGGCGTGATCACACATAGGCCATCGGGCTTGTTCCAGTCACTGGCAATTTTGGCCAAAAACTTATTGGGTGCCACACCTGCCGAAACGGTAATGCCGACTTCACGACTGACCCGCTCGCGAATCGCTTCGGCCATTAGCGTGGCGCTGCCGTGATACTGGGAGACCTCCGATACATCCAAAAACGCCTCATCCAGGGAGAGCGGCTCAATCAGCTCGGTCACTTCGCGGTAAATGGCAAATACCTGGCGGGCGACCGTTTTGTATTTGGCCATATCGCCGCGTATAACGGTTAAATGCGGGCAGCGCTTAAGCGCCTGGCCCATGGGCATCGCCGAGTGAATGCCAAACTCCCGGGCAGGATAATTGCAGGTAGCAACCACCCCGCGCTGCTCCACACTGCCGCCGATGGCAATGGGGATATCCCGCAGCGCGGGGTTATCCCGCATCTCCACCGCTGCATAAAAGCAGTCGCAGTCGCAGTGAATAATTTTGCGCACCGGCTACCCACCAAACTGTAAAAAAACACAGTCTAGCATAGGCGTTATGTTCCGCAGAACGTTCTTAGCACCTGTTCGCTTTGGGTAGCGGGCGCTGCTAAACGCCGCGCGTCAGCGGAGTCATCAAACGGCTTCGTCACTACCGCCAATAGGGTGTGAAAAGGCGCAAAGTCACCGTCGTAAGCGGCATCAATCACTTCCTGTACCCGGTGATTGCGGGGAATAATGATGGGATTGGCTTGGCGCATCACAGAGAGACGTTCAGCATCTTTACTTGCCACAGCCACCACCTGCCAGGCTTTCAGCCACTGCGCCAGCTCATCAGGCTGGGTAGTGAGCGTCAGCAGTGCCTCGTAGTGCTCATCACTTGGCGAGGCGGCGTACTGGGTGAGCGCATCAAAGGTCGCGGTCATATCCATACGGCCCTGATGCATTTGGATTTCCAGCCCTTCCATGAGTGCTTTCGCGTGCTCGCTTTGTGCCTCAAGCCCTAGTTTATCGGCGTGCAGGCGGCGTTGCTCGGCGTCGAACAACGGCTCAAAATGGCGAATGGTGTCGGTGGCCTGAGCGATCAACGCATCGCCCTCTTCGCGCATTAGTGGCAGCAGCGTTTCGGCAAAGCGCGCCAGATTCCACTGGGCAATGGCAGGCTGATTCTCAAACGCATAGCGACGGCCTTGGTCAATGGAGCTAAACACCTTCTGCGGATCAAACTGCTCCATAAAGGCACAGGGGCCATAATCGATGGTTTCTCCAGCGATGCTGCTGTTATCGGTATTCATCACGCCATGAATAAAGCCGATACTCATCCAGCGGGCAATCAGCACGGCTTGGCGCGCCACGGCTGCCTCAAGCAGGGCCAAATAGGGGTCTTCAGCGCTGGCAGCTTCCGGGTAGTGGCGAGCGATCACATGGTCCGCCAGCGCCTTTAACGCCTGCTCATCCTGGCGGGTAGCGATAAATTGAAAGGTCCCGACGCGAATATGGCTGTTAGCCACCCGGGTAAATACCGCGCCGGGCTCAGCCATCTGCCGCACGACACGCTCGCCGCTGGTAACCGCCGCTAAAGCACGCGTCGTTGGAATGCCCATAGCAGCCATAAACTCGCTAACCAGATATTCCCGCAGCACCGGCCCTAAGGGGGAACGGCCATCCCCGCCGCGGGAAAACGGCGTGCGGCCGCTGCCTTTTAGCTGCACGTCGCGGCGTGTACCGTGCTGGTCGATCACTTCACCCAGCAGCAGCGCACGGCCATCGCCCAGTTGGGGCACAAAGTTGCCGAACTGGTGGCCTGCGTAGCCGAGTGCGCCAGGATTCGCCCCCGGCATGGGTTGATTACCGCTAAACCATTGGGCGAGCGTAGCAGTGTCAGGGATCTCTTTAGCGCCCAACTCTTCAGCAAGTGGGGCATTAAAGGCAATCAGCTCAGGCTGGGCAACGGGCGTTGCCTGGCTGGCAACCCAAAGGGGGTCGGGTAAGGTGGCATAGAGATGTTCAAATGACAGCACGATAGGCTCCGCTGTTAGTGGCAATGACTATCTAATACCCTAGCATTCTACTCAAGCAAACGCCGAGGCGATGTTACCAAACATGCCAAATGTTAAAGAGAGCGTATTAACGCCGCTCCCACGGGAGTTTTATAACCGCGATACCCTTGACGTCGCTAAAGACCTGCTGGGCTGCTGGCTGGTGCGGGAGCATAACGGCGAGCAGATGGCCGCCAGGATTGTCGAAACCGAGGCCTATTGCGGCGCAGAAGACTCCGCCTGCCACGCCCACCGCCGTCGTTCGCCGCGCACCGAAGCAATGTTTGGGCCGGCGGGCCACGCCTATGTCTATCTGGTGTATGGCATGCACTGGCTGCTTAACGTGGTGACGGAACCGGACGGCTCGCCCTGTGCGGTATTGATTCGTGCGGTGGAGCCCACTGACAACGAAACCGCCATGCGCGCCATCCGAAAGGCCGCGGGGAAACAGCTGAGTAACGGCCCCGGCAAGCTCACCCGCGCCCTCAGTATCGATAAAGCCCTGTATGGCCACGATATGACTCAAGCTGACAAACTGTGGATTAGCCAAGCCACCCACGACGCCCAGGTAGCCAGTGGCCCCCGTGTGGGTATTGATTACGCCAAGCCCGAACACCGCGACGCCCCCTGGCGGTTCTGGTTTGAGGGCAATCCTTGGGTTTCAAAGGCGCGCTAGGTGTGCT
>NZ_REBQ01000036.1 GCF_007692655.1 Halomonas sp. | reverse complement strand
AAGACCGGCAAGCATTAAAAAGACGCCGATATACAAGGCAGGCAGAAAGACCGAATAAACCAATGGAAATGCCCCTAAAAGCCCCGCCCCTCCTAGTACCAGCCAGGTCTCATTACCGTCCCATACAGGGGCGACAGAGTTCATCATCACATCGCGTGAATCTTCGTCAGGGGCAAAGGGGTACAAGATACCCAAGCCCAAATCGAAGCCGTCCATAATGACGTACATGATCACGCCAAAACCGATGATCACCGCCCAGATTAAGGCTAAGTCGATACTCATGATGCGTTTGCTCCTGCGGGGCTATCGCCTAAATCGTCATCGAACGGGGTATGCGCCGCAGAAAACGGGCGCTTAGGGCGCTCAACCTCACCGTGAACCTCAATCGGGTCTTCTAGCATGCCATTTCTCACCACGCGGGTGAGATAATACCCCCCAACCACAAAGACAACGCTATACACCGCGACATACCCAATTAGCGTGAACAGCGCCATGGAGCCGGTGAGTGACGGCGTGAGCCCTTGGGCATGCGTCATTACCCCATATACCAGCCACGGGGCGCGTCCTGCTTCCGTCACGATCCACCCTGCGAGCACGGCAACAAATGGAGTGACGATCATCGCCACCAACGTTTTGAGGAACAGCGAGTTCTGAAAAATGCGTTCTTTGCGTCGTAGCATTAGCCCCATGAGCGCAACGCCAATCATTAAAAAGCCAATGCCGACCATCACGCGGAAGGACCAGAACACCAGCGCAACCGGGGGCTGCTCGTCAGGAGCTACCTCAGAAAGCCCTGGGATCACGCCATCGGCACTGTGCTTGAGAATGATGCTCGCCATGTTGGGAATGCCAAGTTCAAACCGGTTGGCCTGATTTTCCTGGTCAGGCAGAGCAAAGAGCAGCAGCGGTACGTTAGAACGGGTTTCCCAGTTACCTTCCATAGCCGCCACTTTTGTTGGCTGGTGCTCCAGGGTGTTGAGCCCGTGGAAATCGCCGATCAAAGCCTGTGCTGGCGTTAAAAAGAGAAGTAACCATAAGCACATGGAGAGTGCTTTTTTGTTGGCATCGACATCTCGATTGCGCAACAGGTACCACGCGCTAACGCCTGCCACCACAAAGCCACCGGTGAGGAACGACGCCATGCCCATGTGGGCGAAGCGATACCAGAAGGACGGGTTAAAAATTGCCTCAAACCAAGAGGTGATATGGAAGCGACCATCAATCAGCTCATAGCCAGCCGGTGTTTGCATCCAGCTGTTAGCAGAAAGAATCCAAAACGACGATATAAACGTGCCGATGGCCACCATGATGGCTGCAAATAGGTGGACGCCTTGAGGCACTTTATTGCGACCAAATAGGAGTACGCCTAAAAAGGCGGCCTCAAGGAAGAACGCCGTGACCACTTCATAACTCAGGACAGGACCGAGGAAGTTAGAGGTCGCGTAGGAGAAATTGCTCCAGTTCGTCCCGAACTGGAACGACATGACAATACCGGATACCACACCCATGCCAAAGACCACTGCAAACACCTTGGTCCAGAACTGCGCAAGACGGTCCCAGGCTTGGTTGGCGGTTTTATAAAACAAACCGTGCAGTACCGCGATATATGACGCTAGCCCGATTGTGAAAACCGGGAAAATCGCATGAAAAGACACCACAAAGGCAAACTGCAAACGAGATAACACCAGCGGATCAAGCACAATAGCAACCTCCAGACACATGAAGCAGTACAAGAGACTGGCAAAGTAAGCTCATTAGAAGCGTAAAAGCTGCTCTCATATTGCCTTAGGTAATATGCTTATTACATATTGATAGTACTAGGGCGGGCTGAACGCTACAAACGAAAAGGGGGGTGCTAGCGATGGCGTATTGTCGCATCAGCTATTGATGAATGGCGCGCTCATAGCTCTCGTTGAAGACGTATCAAATAGCTCAGCGGGTGGAGAATAATGAAGGCAACTACAAACGTTGCCGCAGCGGCTCCCATTAGCGCTAGCCAGTCAAATAGTGTGACGACATTGCCAAGCTTAGAGTGCGTTAACCAAGGCACCCACACTATAGCCGTTAGCCCAATGATGAGGGCTAATAAGGTTGTAAGGTAATCCCCAACTGCTTGGCTGTTGGCATACCTTTGCCCTGCCCCGGTAGCTCTTTACGCCATCACGAAGCATTTGCTGATACAGCTCTATCTCGATAATTTCTCTATCCCCTGCCAACTCATCCTTGGTAAACGGCCCAAAGCAGTAACGTGCCAGCGCGGCTAAATGAGCGGGCTGATTTTCCACGGCATTGATAACCGCCCCCGCTTCCAGCCTATTAACGATTCGCCAGTCATTGTTATTGATGCAGGCGCTTCGCAGATGCCGGAGGAAATTATTAAACAACAGTGTATTACTGAAGAGGACGCGAAAAACCCTGAGGCAGCATTTCGCCGAGACTTCACTGCTGCTGGATTTACGGTTGCTGAGTTCAAACAGGACGGCAACACTATGAATGCTACGGCTACTCATGTATCAGAGGTTCAAAACATAATCACCTCGACTAAGCATAGCGAAGTGCACACTTCATCCACGACCAATGTGATTAGTAGCTCAGCATCAAGCACATCGACTCAAGAAAGCCGTTGGATTGCAGAAGACTGCTAACACTACCAACATCATCGCTTAATTCGAGCTAATTAAAGACCTCCCACTGAGGTGGAAAAACAGCGCCAGACACAAACTGGACACAGTGAAAGACCGGTGTATTTTATAGAAGGCTTGATTGGCAGGAAACTTAGAGCCCATAAACAAAAAAGCCCCTGACGAATCAGGGGCTTTAGTATTGAGGTGGCGGAGGGACAGGGATTCGAACCCTGGGTAGGTTATTCACCTACGCCGGTTTT
>NZ_REBQ01000168.1 GCF_007692655.1 Halomonas sp. | reverse complement strand
CCCGCCTCCCAGCCTTGACGGCAGGCGCTGCGCTGTAGCTTGCCGCTGGAGGTCTTGGGGAGGCCACCGGGGTTGAGTAGTAGCGCGACAGAAAGAGGCTCATGGCAGGCGGATCCCACCGCCTCCCTTAATGCCTCAATCAGCTTCTCGGCGGGTACCAGCTTCTGCATACCGCGGGAGACTTCTGCCGCAACGCCGATTCCTTCAGCGCCTTCCGGTGTGGTCACGGCAAAGGCCGCCACGCGCCCTTTGCGCACGGCTTCCACTTCCGCCTCGATAGCGCTCTCGATATCCTGGGGGTAGACGTTATTGCCGCGCAGAATGATCAGGTCTTTAATACGCCCGGCGATATACAGCTGCCCTTGGTGTAAAAAGCCTAAATCGCCGGTGCGTAGCCAGCGATCGTCTTGGGCATCGTGGCCCTGTGCATTGGTATCGTGGGCATTGGCATCGTGAGTATCGCTATCGTGAGCCCCGGTACGTTGCCAGCTAACGCCATCACGGGTAACAAAGGTTTTGGCCGTGGCTTCAGGGTTGTGCCAATACCCATGTGCCACGCTTGGCCCGTTGACCCAGATCTCGCCAACGTCACCTTCGGGCAGCGAGTGAAGCCCCTCGGGATCGACAATATCGATAGCGTGATGGGGTTGCGGCGTGCCACAGCCCACCAGGGTATTGCCTTCGGCTGTTGAGGACGCCTGCCCTTGAGCCAGCAATTGTTGCGAAAAAGCCGTGCCCACCACGCCCGTACCGCGCGGATTACAGCTAACCAGCAGCGTGGCTTCAGCCAAGCCATAGCAGGGGGCGGCAGTATCAGCGGCGAAGCCCGCCGGGCGGAAGCGTTCAATAAAGCCAGTGAGGGTTGCGTGGCGTACCGGCTCGGCGCCTGAGAAGGCGACCCGCCAGCTGGATAAATCGAGTGTCTCAATCTGTTCGTCGCGTATACGATCAAGGCACAGCCGGTAGGAAAAATCGGGGCCACCACTGATGGTACCCCCATAGCGCGAGATCGCCTCTAGCCAGCGTACCGGCCGCTGCAGAAAGAAGGTTGGGCTCATCAGCACGGCGGGAATGCCACGATAGATGGGCTGCAGCAGGCCGCCGATCAGCCCCATATCGTGGTAAAGCGGCAGCCAACTAACGAAGACATCGTCAGCTCCAATCGAGAAACCTGTCTCAATAGCGCGTTCGTTGGCCATTAGGTTGCCATGGCTGACCATGACGCCTTTGGGCGTGGCCGTGGAGCCTGAGGTGTATTGCAAAAAGGCGATATCATCGCGCTTGGGGCGATGCTCGACCCAGTGTTCAGCGCGGCTCTCATCTACGGCGTCCACGGGGATCAGTTCGGCGCTACCGAAGCCCTTGCTGGCCGATGCGACCACATCAATAATCGTCGTAGAAGTAAGCACACAGGCAGCTTGGGAGTCGGCGGCAATGGCCAGCAAGCGTGCCAGGTGCTGCTGTTTGGCCGACTCCGGCGGAAAGACCGGCACGGCAATCACCCCGGCATATAGGCAGGCGAAGAACGCCACCACGTAGTGCTCATCGTTATCCAGCAGAATCAAGGCACGCTCACCAGCCGGGAACCGCTGCTGGAGCTCGCTGGCCAGGGCACGCGAACGCCGCTCCAAGGTGGCGTAATCAAGGGTGGTATCACCTTGGGCGTTCACCACAATCAGCGCCCTGTCATGGGGCCTTTCCTGGGCTAAGCGACTTAAATGCTCTACAAAGTTGTTAGAAACACCATTGTGGGGCGAGCTACTGAACGTTGTCTGGGCGTGCCTAATATTCATATGCGTACCTGCTGGAATTCCTGGCCGTGGGGTTGAGCCGTTATCTTCAGTCTTTGGAGAGGTTGCCGTGCCCTTCCGCCATGGCTACGACGACTTTGCGTGGCCCTTTAAACGGCGTGCGCGCATGGGCGACCAGCATGTTGTCGAGCATCAGCACATCGCCCGCCTGCCAGGGGAACATCACCGTTTCGTCGGCCAGGACGCCGCGGATCTCATCAAAAATGGCATCGTCAATGGGGCTGCCATCGGCAAAGAAGACGTTGCGCGGCATGTCTTCGGGGTCAAGCAGCTCTTCTAGCGATTCACGCACTTCTGGCTGCAGGTTGGAGACATGGAAAAGATGGCCCTGGTTAAACCACACCTGCTCACCGGTGACAGGATGAGTCTCTATGCTTTGGCATAGCTGGGTAGTACGCAGGTCGCCATCGGGTTTCCATTCACAGCGAATCCCCGCACGCTGGCAGAATGCCTCCACTTCGGCGCGGTCTTCGGTGTTAAACACCTTTTCCCAAGGCATATCAAAATCGCCGTAGTTGCGTACGTAGAGAATTCCGGGGGCAAAGCGCTCACGGATCTCTGCGGGCATACGGCGGTATATAGCGCGACTATCGGCTATCGGCGTCTCTCCACCTTCGGGGGAAGCGGTGACACAGTGGAACCAGATTTTCATCGGCCACTCACGGGTGTAGGCCTGCTCATTGTGGAGTGGGATATGTTGATGAGCTGGGTATTCGGTGGAGGTATAAATACCCGAGGAAACCGATGAGCGTGGCGTCGAGGCGAACTCATAACTCAACAGTGGATGACCGAAAGCGGCGGCAAACTGCTGAAAATCATCAACCGCCGGCACATCGAAGCCTCTTAGTAACACGCCACCTACCCTGGTCACCAGGCTCTCGATATCAGCACGCAAATCACCAAAGGCTTCCAGCAGCGGCTGCCCTGGGTAGGTGGGGGAAATCATAATGGGCAGCTCCGAATCAGCAGGCCCCTGACGTTTGGATATGACGTTGGTTTGTTGCGTTAGTGTTGCGCTTTGGCTGTCCATTATTGATCTCCTAAAAAGTCGTTGAGTAGCGTTCGTCCTGGACATTGCTTTTGACATAGCT
>NZ_REBQ01000098.1 GCF_007692655.1 Halomonas sp. | reverse complement strand
CCACGACCACGACCACGACCACGACCACGACCACGACCACGACCACGACCACGACGATCATGGTCATAGCCACTAAGCAGTTAACGTCAATAGCGCTGCTCAGGCATTAATCGCCGTGAGCAGCCACTCCCGAAAAGACGCCATGGCGTGGGTTTCGGTGCGTGTCTGCAGGCGCGTTAGCCAGTAACCTCCCAGACTAACAGTGGTGTTAAACGGCTGTACCAATGCACCACTGCTTAGTTGCCGGGAGAACATCAGGGGTGGCGCCAGGGCCACTCCCGCTCCTTGCAGGGCTGCTTCCACCATGGCGATGGAAGAGTCAAACACAATGCTTTTGGTCATCGGAAAGCTGCGGGGTAGCCCCGCCGCCAGTAACCACTCTGTCCACTCATCGGCTCGATAAGAGCGCAGCCAGGTCTCGCCTAATACATCGGCGGGAGTGTTCAGCCGCGCGGCGATATCAGGCGTACACAATACCGAGAGCGAAGCCGGTAGCAGCGGTTGCGCTGCGGTGCCGTGCCACGCCCCCGTGCCAAAGCGAATAGCCAAGTCGAGACCTTCAGCGGCCAGATCCGCACGGTTGTTATGGGTGGAGAGACGCAGATCCACAAACGGATATGTCGTCTGAAAGTCTGCAAGCCGTGGCAGCAGCCAACCAACAGCAAAGGTACCCACAACACCGACATGTAACACTTCCCGATAGCGACTCTCACCTAGCCGGTCTAGCGTATGCGACATCTGGTCGAATGAGCTCTTCAGCACGGGCAGTAGCAATTCACCCTCCTGGGTAAGCATCAGCCCTCGGGGCAAACGCTTGAACAGCGGCACCTTTAACTGGCTTTCGAGCAGTTTAACCTGGTGACTGACCGCTGCCTGGGTCACGTGTAGCTCTTCTGCCGCGCGAGTAAAACTCAAATGCCGGGCCGATGCCTCAAAGGCACGCAGCGCCTTTAATGGCAGGTAGGAACGCACCACGCAAACCCCCAAATTTTTCTAATGACTCATGCAAAATATCGCCGTTTGTGAATACCCGCCGCACATCGTACTTTAATCTTCTGTCACGCTTTTTAGCGACCAGCGACACCACCACCGTCTGGCTTTTCTAACAGGAACAGGATTCTGGCATGCGTAAGATGTTAGCAGCAAAAACCCGCCTTATCATGACAACTTCACTGCTATTCAGCGGTTCGGCTTTGGCATTCAATGAGCCTGATAGCGCCGCTATTGAAGCACTGGTGAACGACACCATTGCCCCTCTGATGGATCAGCATCGTATTCCAGGCATGGCGGTCGCGCTGAGTATCAATGGCCAGCAGCACTACTTTAATTATGGGCAGGCCAATCAGGAGGAGGGGGTTCCGGTCACCGATGAAACGCTTTTCGAACTCGGCTCGATCAGCAAGATATTCACGGCGGCACTCACAGGCTATGCGCAGTCCAGCGGTGCGCTCTCGCTTTCCGACCCGGCCAGCCAGTACCTGCCTGAGCTGGAAGGCAGCGCCTTTGATGAGATTAGCCTGTTGGAGCTGGGCACCTACACGGCGGGTGAGCTTCCACTGCAGTTCCCAGAGGCGGTACAAAACGAAGAGCAGATGATCGACTACTATCGCCAGTGGCAGCCTGAATCCGCCCCTGGCAGCCACCGGCTCTACTCCAACCCGAGCATCGGGCTGATGGGCTATTTAACCGCCCTACGCCTTGGCCAGCCCTATGAAACCTTGATGGAAGAAGCAGTGTTCACCCCGCTGGGGCTCAAGCACAGTTTTTTCCAGGTGCCTGATGCGCAGCAAGAGCACTACGCCTACGGTTACTCGAAAGAGGACACCCCGATTAGGGTGAACCCAGGCATGCTGGATGCCCAGGCCTACGGCTTAAAATCCACGGCCGCCGATGTGCTAACGTTTGTGGAAGCAAACATGAAGGGCACTGAGCTCGATGACGTGCTAAACCAAGCCTTGGAGGCCACACGCACAGGCTACTTTGAGGTAGGCAATATGTCCCAGGGCCTGGGCTGGGAAAGCTACGCCTACCCGGTGGCGCTTGAGCAGCTGCTGGCGGGCAACTCCCTTGAAATGATTCTGGAGCCCAACCCCGCCAACCGCTTAATCCCGCCGCTCCCTCCCAGGCAGGAGGCGTTTTACAATAAAACCGGCGCTACCAACGGTTTCGGTGGCTATGTGGCCTTTGTGCCCAGTGAGCAGATCGGCATCGTCATGCTGGCTAACCGCAACTACCCCAATCAGGCCCGCATAGAGGCGGCCCACCATCTCCTTACCGCCCTCACAGCCACGCCATAAACAAGCGGCCGAACCACCTTATGCCGCCTTCGGGCGGCTTTTTGATGACGACATAGCGAAGATCAAACAACCGAAAGTTGCATTTTTTGCTGCTGATAAGGAGACTAGCACCCCTTCCCGTTACTTTACCTTCACTGCGAAGAGCCATTCCCATGCGCCTAAACGCCGATTTTAGCCACTTTGCCTGTGTTACCCCGGAAGAGTATCAGTGGGTCAGTTCCCCTAGCGCCGGTGTAGAACGCATGATGTTTGACCGGATTGGTGATGAAGTTGCCCGCGCGACCAGCCTTGTCCGCTATGCCCCCAACACGCAGTTTGAGCGGCATACCCACGGCGGCGGGGAGGAGATCCTGGTCCTGGAAGGCGTATTCGCCGATGAGCATGGCCGTTACCCCGCCGGAAGCTACCTGCGCAACCCGGTGGGAACCGGTCATACTCCGCAGATTGGCGAGGAAGGGGCACTGATTTTTGTCAAACTGCACCAGTTTGACCCCAGCGACACGCTGCAGTTAGCGGTGCCAGCTCATCGGCTCCCTTGGCAGCCCGACAGACGCCCACGCATTGCCTACAAGATGCTGCATACCTACAAACAGGAGCGTACCAGCCTGGAGCGCTGGTCGGCAGGAACTTCGATTACCTACCCCACGCTGCTGGGCGGTCTCGAGTTTTTGATTCTGGAAGGCACACTGAGCGATAGCGAGCAGAGCTACACCGCGGGCACCTGGTGCCGCTACCCTAGTGGCGCTGCACCGGCGTTAACGGCGGGTAGCGATGGCGTCATGATGTACCTTAAACGCGGTCATTTGCCGCCCGCTTAAGCTCTCGATAGCCCTAAAAAAGGCAGCACCGTGAGGGCCGCAATCAGCCCGACGGCTAATAGCACCAGCACCACTTGCAGTGGATTGGCAGCAATCCGTTTCCACAGGGTCATTTGTTCGCCCCGCTCCACTGCCTCCTGGTGTTCACGCTGGGCACGCTCCAGGCGCTCTGCCTGATAGGCCTCTAGCGCAGCGACGGCTGCGTCGTGCTGATGGGGGTTACGCAGCCAGATAGCATCGACACCCAGGCGGAAAAATCCCGCCTGGGTTTCATAAGTATCAAAGCCGTGGGCGGCCAGCAGATCGCGCACTTCCATCGCTTCTTCGTCGGTCACGTGGCGCAATCTAAAGAGTAGTTTAGCCATTGACGTGCCTCATGGGTCGCCCTTATCGGCCATTAGGTCTGCCTGAATGACTTCGATCCAGTAGCCATCGGGGTCTTTAACAAAGATAACGTCTTGCATCTTGCCTTGGTCGGCACGCTTCACGAACGTGACGTTGTGCTCGTCAAACCACGCCTGGGCAGCGGCCAGGTCCGGCACGCTAAAGCAAATATGACCAAACCCCTGTGGCTCGGCGTTGCCATCATGGTAAGCGAAATCGACTCGGTTTTCGGTGCCCCAATTATGGGTCAGTTCGAGAAGCCCTTTCTGACTAAACGTCCAGGCGGTGCGCGCTTGAGTCGCCTCAGGCACGCTGTCACCTGGCTCCACATTGGCCAGAAAATAGAGCGAAAACTGCATCTCCTCAAAGTCTAGCCGACGCATCACCTGCATACCAAATACCAGGGAGTAGAAGGCTAACGCTCGCTCAGGATCTTTCACTCTCAGCATGGTGTGGTTTAGGCGGAAACCTTGAGTCTGTGGTGCCGTAGGCACAACGCCAGGATATTGCTCACCTTGAAAACTCATACTGCTCTCCTTTGACAGACTTCCATTAACTGGTTTTACCGATCTTGAACAGTTTTACCGATCTTGAAAAGATGACCAATCAAGCTTGCCTCAAGACTTTGACAAAATATAATCATTGTACAAATATCTACACTCTTAAGCTTAAATACCAGTCCCGCTCTATATCGGCTATCTTGGCGACGAAGGGCTCAGAGAAGCATCAGCCACCGCTTACCATGAAGGCTTAGTAACGATAATTCTAGCCCTAACCCATTTGGAGAGATTATGTCTCGTGACCGCAATGTGCTGGGAGAGCCTTTATCTCCTTGCTGCCACTCCCCCAAAACCGGTTTTTATCGCGATGGTTTTTGCAGGGTTGGCGACAATGACCCCGGCGTTCACTCCGTTTGCGCCATGGTAACCGAGGAGTTTCTGGCCTTTTCCTTTGCACAAGGGAATGACCTGTTAACCCCTCGCCCAGAATTTGGTTTTGTTGGCTTACAGCCCGGCGATCGCTGGTGCCTTTGCGCCCGTCGTTGGAAGCAGGCCGCCGAGGTAGGCCTGGCGCCTCCCATATATCTCTCTGGCACCCATGAAAAAACCTTAGAAATCATCACACTTGAAAAACTGCAGCAACACGCTTTGGACGCTAGTCGTTAATAGTTCCGCGCTCACTGGCAATCTTTCACAAAAGCCCTACACTTATTATTCACAACCTCTACAGAATGCTCATTTTTTACTGAAAGCTTGCGGATGCCGATGAGTGGCGTCCACCCAGGAGTTTGTCATGCCTGCAATTGATATGAGCCTAGGTGACCGCTTAACGCTTAAGCAGTTGGCCCATGCGCTTCAAAATGGTTTTTCACCTATTGTGGAAGTGGAATCGACGGATGGCATCTACACCGTGCGTTTTCACCACGCTAACGGCACCTCTAACCTTTCCGACGCCAAAGGCAAGGTTAGCACTTTCTTAGGGACGGGTGAGATACGCGATGCCCTTGGTCAGCTTGGCCTCACCCATGGCGTATTGACCTTTGCCGACCAGTGCGGGGACGAAATGATTGGCGTCGAAGGAAAAGCGATGACCCCCGATGAAATGCTCACTTATGGGACACGCATTGCGTTTCGCTAGTGCCATTTGGAACTGACTTTTTCACCCAGTGCTTTACAGGCTAACCTAAGCCAAGGATAGTACGCCAACGACAGGGGCGCCCAGTAACTACTTGGGCTGAGAAGCACCCTTTGAACCTGAACCGGATAACACCGGCGTAGGGAGTCGTGGTGTTTTTCACCACCTCCCTACCGGGAGGAAACTATGTCCTTGCGCCCGCTTGGCGATCATCTTGAAACACTGCGTACTGATAGCCCGTTGGTTCACTGCATAACCAACTATGTCGCCATGAACAGCACTGCTAACGTGTTGTTAGCAGCTGGCGCTTCGCCAGCCATGCTGCACGCTCCTGAGGAAGTCGCTGAGTTCACGGCCATTTCCGCTGCGCTGTCGATTAATATTGGTACTATCTCATCCCACTGGGCCGACGCCATGTTGACCGCCGTGGCCACCGCAGATCAGCACGCGATTCCCTGGGTGCTAGACCCCGTTGCGGTGGGCGCCACCCACTACCGTCAGTCGCTGTGTCAGCAGCTGCTCGCCTTTAACCCCTGCGTCATTCGCGGTAACCCTTCGGAAATTCTCGCTCTGTGCGGTCTGGATAGCCGGGGGAGAGGCGTCGATTCAACAGCCCATACCGATGATGCCATTGCAGCCGCCATCACCCTCGCTCAGCAGCAGCGCTGTGTCGTGGCGATGACCGGTGAGCAAGACATCGTCACCGATGGAAACAACCACTACGCGATAGCCGGCGGACATCCGCTAATGCCGCGTGTGACGACCTTAGGCTGCGGCCTAAGCGCTCTGGTAGCTGCCTTTGTGGCCGCCCGTGTGGAAGCCCCGCTAGGTGCCACCGCCGCGGCGCTGAGCTGCTTTGCCATTGCGGGTCAGCGGGCAGGCAGCACCGCAACGGGGCCGGGCAGCTTTCAGGTCGCCCTGCTCGACGCGCTTTACCAACTTACCCCTGACGATCTCACCACCCATTCTCAGTTGGAGACGGTTGATGTCTTTTGATTTATCGCTCTACTTGGTCACCGATGCAGCGCTGTGCCGTGACTATGGCTTGGAAAAGACGGTCGAAGCAGCCGTTGCTGGGGGCGTGACCATTGTACAATTGCGCGACAAGCATGCCAGCGATGAACAGATGATCGTCCAAGCCAAACGGTTAAAAACAGTGCTATCGGGAAGTGGTGTGCCGCTGATTATTAATGACCGCTTGAAGGTAGCGCTAGAAAGCTATGCGGACGGTTTGCACGTTGGCCAGAGCGATACCGCCGTGCAGGAAGCGCGTATTGCCATGGGGCAGGAGGCCATTATCGGTTTATCGATTAATACCCTGGAACAGTTGCAAGCGGTGCCCGTTGAACTGCTTGATTATCTCGGCATTGGCCCCGTCTTTGCGACCCAGAGCAAGCAGGATCACGCCCAACCCATCGGCTTTGGCGGCCTGGCGGCACTGGTAAAGGCCTGCCCGCTACCCAATGTGGCGATTGGCGGACTGAAAGCCGAGCACATAAGCGCTGTAAAACGCGCAGGCGCAAATGGATTGGCAGTAATTTCTGCCATTTGCGGCCAGCAAGACCCCTATCAAGCCGCCCGAGCCTTTCGGCGGACAGCTCAAGCGTTATGAACCAGCTAGAGCATATCCTGGCCTTCGTGCGGGTGGCAGAGCTAGGCAGCTATACCCGCGCGGCAGAAGCGCTTGATCTTTCCCGCACGCGGGTGTCACGTCAAGTCATGGCGCTGGAAGCGTCACTGGGCGCACGGTTGATTCAACGCACTACCCGGCGCTTACACCTCACCGAAGCTGGGGAGCGTTATTTATTGCGTGCGCAAGGCATATTGCAATCGCTAGAGGATGCCGCTGAAGAGGTCGGCCAGGGCACCAGCGATGTGCGAGGACGGTTGCGCGTTAATGGCCCAATGAGTTTTGGTACCCGCTACTTAGCGCCCCTGGTCGCCCAATTTATGCAGACCCATCCAGCCCTCGACGTGCGTCTAGACCTGAATGATCGGCGGGTCGATCTACTCGAGGAAGGCTATGATATTGCGATTCGTATCGGCAGCCTGCCTGACTCCAGCCTGGTCGCGCGCCGTTTGACCCGGTGCCGTTTACTATTTTGCGCATCACCCGGCTATCTCGCCGCGCATGGGCATCCCCGCAGTGTTGAGGCGCTTACCGAGCACCGCTGCCTACGCTATCGCAGCGGGCAGCAGAGCGCGGATTGGCAGATTGCGTCACGCTCGTTGACGGTCAATGGTCCTCTGGAAAGCAATAACGGCGATGTCTTAACCCATGCGGCAGAAGCAGGCTTGGGCATTGCTCAACAGCCTAGCTTTTTAGTCACGGAAAGCATTGCCAGTGGACGTTTAGTGCCTATTTTGACGCAAGAACCAGCGGTGTTTCTTGATGTTCATGCGCTCTACCCCGCCAGGCACTACCTGCCCGCCAAAGTGGAACGCTTCATCGAGCTGCTAACAGCGGCATGGGGCGATCCACCGGTGTGGGAGCAAAACATTGGATTGTCGCCGATTGCGCAACAGTGATGTGCAAAACGCGATGATTATCCCGCCATTTTTGGACTGTAAAGTAGCGTCATCAACCACACTCGATGGAAATAACGACGATGACGACCTCTACTCAAGCCACTGTCTCTCTACAGCCCCATGCCATCTCGCTACTGCGCGTCTCCCTTGGCGTCATGGCCCTCGCCCACGGTTTGCTCAAGGTATTTGTGTTTACCCTGCCGGGCACCGTCGGCTATTTTGAATCACTGGGTTTACCAGGATTTCTGGCCTACCTAACCATTGCTGCCGAGGTAGGCGGCGGCATCGCTCTACTGCTCGGCGTGTATACCCGCTGGGTTAGTTTAGCCCTTGTGCCGGTCCTGCTTGGCGCTGTCTGGGTTCATTTGGGCAACGGCTGGATGTTCTCTAATCCCGGTGGCGGTTGGGAATTTCCGGTATTTTGGGCAGTTGCTCTTATCGTGCAAGCGGGCCTGGGCAGCGGTCGCTGGGTGTTAAGCCCCCGCTTCGCCTAAACCTATCGCCTAACCTATTGCCAGCGCTCGCCTCACCGCCAACGCTGGCACTGCCGGAGAGTTACCCATGTTACCCAGCCTGTTTATTTCCCATGGCTCGCCCATGCTGGCGCTGAATAAAACAGCGGCCCATGATTTTCTACGTGATTTGGGCAAGCGGCTTGCCCCCCAAGCGATCGTCGTGGTGTCGGCGCACTGGGAGAGTCTTGCTCTCAAGGTCAGCACCAGCGCCAAGCCGGAGACCATTCACGATTTTGGTGGGTTTCCACGTGAACTTTTTGAGTGCCAGTACCCCGCTCCAGGCAGCCCCGAGCTGGCTGAACGGCTGGCCGTATTACTGGGCGCCGAGCGAGTGGAGCGTGGTCTGGATCACGGCGCCTGGGTGCCTCTTTCGCTGATGTTTCCAAATGCCAATGTGCCGGTGGTTTCCCTATCGCTTCCAGTACGTTGGAGCAGTCAAGAACTGGCCACGCTGGGCAAGCGCATGGCCGTGCTGCGGGAAGAGGGTATATTGCTTATTGGCTCGGGCAGTTTAACCCACAATTTATATGAACTTATGCCCCAAGACAGCCCCATGCCTGCCTGGGTAGATACCTTTGCCTCTTGGGTGAGCGACCACCTGATTGCCAATGACCGTGATGCGCTGCTTCACTGGGAAGAGGCACCCAACGCGCGGGAGAACCACCCTACGCCAGAGCATTTTTTACCCTTACTGGTGGCCATGGGCGCCGGCGATAAGGCAACCCAGCTCCACCACAGCGTGGAACACGGGGTGCTTGCCATGGACGTTTATCAATTCGCTTAAGCGGTAGGGCGGCGCTTAAGGGTTGTCCTGCGGTCATGGTAGGCCACCGCCAGGCCGCTGCCCATAATGAGAGCGCTTCCGACCCATACCCAGATATCGGGCATTTCACCCCAGAACCACCAGCCTAGCAGCACGGCCCAGAGCATAGCCGTGTAATCAAAGGGGGCCGCAATCGCCGCGGGTGCAAAACGAAATGCCAGGGTGATAAACGCGGTGGCCACTACCCCCAATACGCCTGAGGCAAAAAAGCCCAGCCAGTGCCAGGGCTCAGGTGTCTGCCATACCCATGGCAAGGTCGCCGCGGTGATGACCAAAGGCACGCAGGTCATATAGAAAAGCATGGCCCAAAGGTGTTCACGGGCACCGTAGCGACGCGCAGTAATCATCATCAAGGCATAAAACAGCGCTGCGCCCACTAATGCCAACGCCCCCAATTGAAAGGCATCCCCACCGGGACGCACCACAATCAGCACGCCAGCAAACCCTACCAGCGATGCGACCAGAACCGGTGGATCAATACGTTCACCTAATAGCGGCACTGACAGCAAGGTTACAAACAGCGGTGCCACAAAGGCGATAGCGGTCGCTTCCGCCAATGGCAACAGCGTTAAGCCCCATACAAAACAGACCATGGTGGCGGTATAGATCAAGCCGCGCACCAAATGTACACCGGGACGCCGTGTACGCAGCTTGCGCAATCCCCCCGAAAAATGGGCAAGAAGAGCAATCAATGGCAGCGACACTAAAGCGCGGAAAAAGATAATCTGCAGTGGCGAGTGCGTTTCACCCAGCCATTTGGAAACGGCGTCCCCCAATGCTAGAAACAGAACCCCCATACACATACAGAGTATGCCTTTCAACGACACTGTCACCACCCTCTCCTTGTTTGACTGTCTACCGCTTAGCGTAAGCTGGCTAAAAACAAAAACCCCGCCAACGAGCCATTGGCGGGGTAAATGAAACGCTACAATGGCTTAAAGGCTGGCGTTAACCACCATACAATCCATCCCCTGGGTATGCAGCTCGCGGCACGCTTGCCGCGCACGCTCCTCGTCCAGTGCGACTAATCGGGCACGGTAGACCAGTGTTTGACCTTGCACGGTATCTACCTCCACGCGACCACCCAGGCTTTGTGCGATGCGCTGAGCAGCCTGCTGCGCCAGACGTTGTGCCTGATCCTGTTGGCTAAACGCGCCCACCTGGATTCCCCAATTGCCTCCTGTTTGGCTGACAGACGCCAACATCTGCTCTCTTTCAATAAAGGCACGCAGGGGGTCATCAGCTTCAGCCACTTCATCACGAGGTTCAGGACGTTGGACAACGGCTATATTGGCGAGCTGCTCTTCAAGGTCTGCAGAAGACGCTGGCGGAGGCGAGGTCCGTGGCCCTGTCGTTTCAATCGCAGCAAGCATTGGCTGACGCTGGGCAGGCTGTGCCGGAGTAGGAGAAGTGGGCTGCGCAGGCGCCAACGCAGGAGGACCAAATGTCATGAATTCCTGGGCAACGTTCGTGTTGGCCATCCACGTTTGCTGGTCGCGCAGTGAGGCACGCATAAAGCTACGATCCAGCAGATTAGCCATATGGGTGTCACGAGACTGTGACGAAAAACCGCCCATCACCACCGCTACCAGTCTCCGATTATTTCGCATCGCCGTGGTCGCCACATTAAACCCTGAGGCACGGATAAAGCCTGTTTTAAGGCCGTCTGCACCGGCATAGTCGCGCACCAGGCGGTTGTGGCTGGTATGGCGCGTGCCACGATAGGTAAACTCCTGCAGCCCAAAATAGTGGTAATACTGGGGGAAATCTTTTCTTACGCGAACAGACAAAGTGAGCATATCGCGCGCGGTGGTAACTTGACGGTCATCCGGCAAACCTGATGCGTTACGAAAGGTTGTCGCGGGCATACCCAGCTCACGCGCCTTTTCAGTCATCATTTGCGCAAAACGCTCTTCAGTACCACCAATCGCCTCGGCGACAACCGCCGCCACATCATTGGCTGAGCGAACCGCAAGAGCACGGAGGGCAGTATCCACTGGAATGGTACTGCCTGCTGCAAGCCATAGCTTCACCGCGGGCTTTGCGGCTGCGTAAGTAGAAACCGATAAGGGTTGATCGATACGCAGCGTGCCAGCTTCCAGTGCTTCAAAAGCTAAATACATAGTCATCATTTTGGTGAGGGAAGCGGGGTAGCGCTGCTCATCAATATTCTCGGCATACAGTATTTCGCCGTTGTCCAGATCCACCACAATGCCTGCATAGCGTGGGTTGGCGTGAGCGCTCATGGCCGTAGTTAACATGAGGAGCAGAATCATACTTAGCGGCCAAATCATTGAAGCTCTTCCAACGACGTTTTTTACCCTCGCATACATACCTGCCCCTTGCTTGTTATCAATGCGGCTAATACTGACCCACTATTTCGCTACCATGCCGCACTCAAGGCGCAACACACAGCTTTGCTATGACGGTAAAGTAGCACGTAAGACTGCTTATAATACGTAGAGTATATACCCAGTTAAGCGTAGAAAAAGCGAACTTACAGGAGAGTTGGCAAAAGATAGCCAACTTGCATAAAAAAACCGACCCCAGAGGGATCGGTTTTCATTGGCTATTAAAAAAGCTTGAGGCAGAAAATTACTCTTCTGCGGCCACTTCTTCAACAACTGGACGGTCAACAAGCTCAACGTACGCCATAGGTGCGTTGTCGCCGGTGCGGAAACCACACTTGAGAATACGGATGTAACCACCCGGACGCTCGGCGTAACGCGGACCTAGCTCGTTGAACAGTTTGCCGACGGCTTCTTTAGAGCGCGTACGGGCAAATGCCAAACGGCGGTTTGCAACGCTATCCTGCTTAGACAAGGTGATCAGCGGCTCGATAACGCGACGCAGCTCCTTGGCCTTCGGCAGGGTTGTCTTAATGACTTCATGCTCGACCAGCGAGACAGACATGTTCTTGAACATGGCCTGACGATGCGAGCTGGTGCGATTCAGATGACGACCACTCTTACGATGACGCATGGTTGTAATTCCTTACCAAACTGGGACTCAAGTCGACGCTTACGCGGAGGCCTTGTCGTCCTTCAGGCTAGCGGGTGGCCAATTTTCCAGCCGCATACCGAGGGACAAGCCGCGCGCCGCCAGTACATCTTTGATTTCATTCAAAGACTTTTTACCGAGATTCGGTGTCTTCAACAGCTCAACTTCTGTGCGCTGGATAAGATCACCGATGTAGTAAATATTCTCGGCTTTTAGGCAGTTCGCGCTGCGAACGGTCAACTCAAGATCGTCTACGGGGCGCAATAGAATTGGATCAACATGATCCTCTTCCTCTTCGACTTCCTGTTCTTTATCAGCTTCCAGGTCGACGAAGGCGGCCAGCTGCTCTTGCAGGATGGTCGCACTGCGACGGATAGCCTCTTCCGGATCCAGGGTACCGTCGGTTTCCAGATCGATAATTAACTTATCGAGATCGGTGCGCTGCTCAACACGAGCAGCCTCAACCGAGTAGGAAACACGGCGGACAGGGCTGAAGGTGGCATCCAGCTGCAGGCGGCCAATAGCACGAGTCTCTTCATCAGAGCCACGCGCGTCAGCCGGTTCGTAGCCACGACCCAGCGCAACCTTAAGCTGAATTTTCAGCTCAGCACCTTCATTGACATGAGCAATGACGTGATCCGGATTGACGATTTCGACGCTATGATCAAGTGCAATGTCGCCAGCGGTGACGACGGCTGGGCCCTGCTTGTTCAGCGTGAGCACCGCCTCATCGCGGCCGTGCATTTTGATCGCAACATCTTTCAAGTTCAGGAGGATTTCAATGACATCTTCCTGCACCCCTTCGAGCGCACTGTATTCATGCTCGACGCCGGCGATTTCAGCCTCTACCACGGCACAGCCGGGCATAGACGAAAGCAGAATGCGACGCAGTGCATTCCCCAGGGTGTGACCAAAACCACGCTCGAATGGTTCAAGCACGATTTTGGCGTGATGTGCGCTGATTTCTTCAACCTTGATATCGCGAGGACGGAGAAACTCTGTCACTGAACGCTGCATATGAACACCTTTCAGGCTGCCAAACGGATACTCAGTCTCAAGAGCATAAGCTCAAGAGCATGTACTCAAGAGCATCCGGGCGGAGAGCTACGCTAACCGCCCGGGCTTCAAGAAGCAGACTCTTACTTATTTAACGCTGCTTACTTGGAGTACAGCTCGACGATCAGGTTTTCGTTGATGTCGGCAGTCAGGTCACCGCGTTCAGGCAGAGCCTTGAAAGTGCCTTCCATCTTCTTGGGGTCGATTTCGATCCAAGCGATATCGCCACGGTTGGCCGCAATGGACAACGCGCTTTGAATACGAGCTTGGTTCTTCGCCTTTTCGCGAATCGAAACAACGTCACCCGGCTTAACCTGATAGGAAGCCACGTTAACGGTGCGTCCGTTCACGGAAATCGCCTTGTGGCTGACCAGCTGACGCGCTTCAGAGCGAGTCGAGCCGAAGCCCATACGATAGACGACGTTATCCAGTCGGGATTCGAGCAGTTGCAACAATACTTCACCAGTCGCACCTTTCAGGCGAGCAGCTTCTTTGTAGTAGTTGCGGAACTGTTTTTCGAGTACGCCGTACATACGACGAACTTTTTGCTTCTCGCGAAGCTGCAAGCCGTAGTCTGAAAGACGTTGACGACGCTGGCCGTGTACACCCGGGATCTGCTCGGATTTACACTTTTTCTCGAAGGGAGTCACACCACTCTTCAAAAAGAGGTCGGTGCCTTCACGACGAGACAATTTGCACTTCGGTCCAATATAACGAGCCATGAATCTGTCTCCTTAAACGCGGCGTTTCTTCGGCGGACGGCAGC
>NZ_REBQ01000161.1 GCF_007692655.1 Halomonas sp. | reverse complement strand
CAACCCTTAAAGAAGCCGATGCTCTTATTATCGTTACCGAATGGCAAAGTTTCCGTGCGCCTGATTTTGAGCTCATCAAGCAGCAGTTAGCTGCACCTGTAATTTTTGATGGTCGTAATCTTTACGAAACGGGGCGTATGAAGCGTAAAGGGTTTACTTATTATTCGGTAGGCAGGCGAGTTGTTTGAAGCGCAAGCTAGTGTGGGTAAGGAGTTACATGTGGGGAGGCGTTAAGCAGCTTACCAACAATCGTGTCGTACGAAGTGTGGCGATAGTAGCAAGTGGCACCGCTGGCGCGCAGGCAATCTCGCTGGTTTTCTCCCCGCTGCTTACTCGGCTCTATAGCCCTGACGCTTTTGGTGTTTTAGGAACATTTCTAGCCATTTTTGCAATCCTGGCACCCTTAGTCGCTTTCAATTATCCCATGGCCATTGTATTGCCACAGCGTGACGAAGATGCGGTGTGCCTTGCACAACTGTCCATCGCGATAGGGGTATTAAATTCCTGCCTCATAGCAGGGCTGCTATGGGTCTGGGGAGATGCGCTCGTTGCGCTCACAAATTTAGAAGCGATTGCTCCCTATGTGTTTGCTTTGCCGGTGGCGATGGTGCTATCTGCGTTTTTAGCGGTCGCGATGCAGTGGGTGATTCGCAAAAAACGCTTTGCGCTTAAGGCAAAAATTGCGGTTATCCAATCGTTTTTGGTCAATAGCGCAAAAGCTGGTATAGGTTTTTTGATGCCACATGCTGGCGTGTTAATTGTGGTCACGACATTAGGCAGTGGCCTGCATGCGTTGATGTTGTTTCAACGTGACGCGAGAACTACTGCAGGCTTGGGCACGCAGGCTGGACATAGCCTAAAAAAGCTGAATACTTACCGTAGCTTAGTGGTTAAGTATAAAGATTTCGCCATTTTTCGTACTCCACAGGCAACATTGAACGCCGCCTCGCAAGGCTTACCGGTGGTTATTTTGGCCGCTACCTTTGGCGCGGCTACTGCTGGCCTTTATGCCCTTAGTAGAATGGTGCTGGAAGCACCTGCAAAGCTATTGGGGCATTCCGTTGCAACCGTGCTCTACCCTCACATTAATGAAGCCGCCACTGGAGGAGAAAATGTCCTCCGGCTGTTAATCAAAGCCACCTTGGCACTTCTAAGTATGGGCATTGTGTTATTCGGTGGGCTGGTGGTGTTAGGCCCTGTGATGTTTGGCTGGTTGTTTGGTGCTGAGTGGCGTCAAGCGGGCAGTTTTGCGCAATGGCTGGCGCTCTGGACACTGGTAAGCTTTGCAGCAAGGCCTTGTGTCGCCGCTATCCCGGTACTAAAGCTCGAGCGCTTTTTCCTGCTACATGAAATGGTCAGTGCGCTGATTAGATTATCGGCACTTTTCATCGGGGCCATGCTTTGGGACAGTGCAATGATCGCTATTGCACTTTTTAGCGTTGCCAATGTCGTGTCCTACAGCGTTTTAATTTTCGTGGTACTTCAAGTAGCTCAACGTGTTACCACGACTTACCAACAGGATGATGGTTGATGGGGCCGCTACACCATAATGACCAACCGCTCGTCTCGATTATTATTCCTTGTTACAACGCAGAAGCATTCATAGCCGAAGCAATTGAAAGTGCGCTAGCGCAAACGTATCCACACTGTGAAGTGCTGGTCGTTAATGATGGCTCGCAGGATGCCAGTGGCAGCGTTATTGAAGGCTACCAAGATCGCGTACGCTATTTTAAAACGGATCATCTCGGCGCCTGCCATGCGAGGAATATAGGCCTAAAGGCAGCCAGCGGTAAAAGAGTTCAATGGCTAGATGCTGATGATGTGCTGCGCCCGAATTGCGTGCTCAGCAAACTTCGCTTTAGCCATGATAGAAATACCATTCCCATTTGCGATGTGGCAGCAATGCCAGGCGGAAAGCTAGCCGCCAGCTGGAACAAGCCCCGCTATGACTTTATCTCCTCCCTGGCTTATGGAACGCCGCCAACGCCCGCGCCGTTGCATTACCGCTCAGACCTAGTCGCTATTGGTGGTTTTCGTGAGGACTTACCCTGCGCCCAGGAGCTCGATCTTCATCTGAGGTTACTGGCTCAATGTAACGGACAGTTCCTCACAACAGGTGAGGTGGGGGTTGATATAAGAACCCACAATACTAATCTTAGCCGCCGCGTAGGCGCAGGAATGCATCAGACAGTCATAAGCATTTTAGACCGCATGAAAGAAGGCAATAACTTATCTGAAGTGCATGCCGTAGCAATTGCCCATCACCGTATTAGAGCGTGCCAACAATTATGGCGAATGGGTCATAAAACAGAAGCGCTTAGCATTTACCAGCGCGTACTTGAAGAGTTACCGGAAGGTGTTCAGTCACACTATTTCGACAATATAGAAGGCTGGTTGCTCAAGTGTCTGGGGATGCAAAGATTTGAGTCAGTAAGAACAATTACTGCGCCAATAGCAAAAAAAATATTAGGTCGATAAGCTTAAATAACAAGTAGTTAAAGTCATTCAAGACCTCGTTAAAGATGCTAGCCCGCTACCTGTGGATATTGTCGCCTTACACCATATTGCAAGATACGTGGGGATACTTAAAGTAAGTAAGATAAGATCATATATTCCTCACCGCTTTTCAACTACATGCTTTTACTGACGCGACTGCGTCTCAAGAGGTCATTGCTCAATATGCTTGAACGCCTGATAAAACTTTACCGACTACTGACTCACCAGCAGCGTAAGAAACTGCTAGCCCTGCAGGTGTTGGTTGTGGTGATGGCTTTTGCCGAAGTGGCTGGGGTTGCTGCCATTGGCCCTTTTATGGCCGTGGTTGGCGATACAAGCCGACTGGAAGGTGAGGGTATATTGGCACAGCTTTACCACGCCAGCGGTTTGGAAACGCCCCAGCAGTTCCTTTTCTGGCTAGGAATTTCCGTGTTGGTGGTGCTCACTGGTGCGGCTTTGCTTTCCATGTATGTGACTTGGCGAATGGCTCTCTACGCCCAGCAGATCGGCGCGGAACTCTCGACCCGGCTCTACCACCATTATATGCAGCAGCCGTGGCTGTTCCACGCTAGCGGGAGCAGCAGTCAGCTCACTAGCAAGATCGTACAAGAGACCAGTCGTATAACCGGAAGTGTTATTCAGCCGTTGATGAAAATGAATGCCAAGGGCGTGATGGCCCTGGTGATGACCATAGCAATTTTTGCGTTTAACCCGCTGGTGGCCATTACAGGCTTGATGCTATTCGGTCTGGCCTATTTCATTATGTTCCGCACCGTGCGCAGTCGGCTGGCGCGCAACGGCAAGGCGATCTCGAAGACCAATGAACTGCGATTCAAGCTGATGAACGAAGGCTTTGGTGGCATCAAGGACACCCTGCTGCTGGGCCGCCAGGCGAACTTTAACCAGCGCTTCGCTCAGGCCAGCACAGAGCTTGGCCGTGCCAAGGGCGTAACGCTGGGATTGTCCGAGGTGCCGCGTTACGCCATGGAGCTTATCGGCTTTGGCGCGGTGATCTTCCTGGTGCTGTATCTACTTGCCGCCTATGACGGCAACTTGGGTAATATTCTACCGGTGCTTTCGGTCTACGCGCTGGCTGGTTTCAAACTAATGCCAGCCTTTCAGCAGATCTACACCAGCCTGGCCAAGGTCAAGGGTAATATTGCTGCTTTTGACAGCCTCGAAGCCGATCTAAAAGCCAGCCACGACGTTACACCAGCTAAACCAGCGGCTGCGGCTGGAAAGCACTCCCCGCAGCAGAGCATTACACTGGAAAATATTCACTTTCAGTACCCCAGCAAGGAAGAAAAAGCGCTCTCAGGGCTGACCATGGAAATACCGCGTAACCATGTGATCGGTTTGGTAGGAGCCTCTGGTTCGGGGAAATCCACCGCTATAGATGTGCTACTTGGGCTGATGGCTCCTCAGCAGGGCGCGCTAAAAGTTGACGGCGAGACCCTTAGCGGAGATCGTCTGCGCGCTTGGCAAAATAACTTGGGGTTTGTACCACAAGCGATCTTTCTGGCTGATGCCAGTATCCGCGAAAATATCGCTTTTGGCCTGCCGCCCGAGGAAATTGATGAGGCGCGGGTGCTGCACGCGGCGCAGATGGCACACTTGGATGAATTGGTGGAACGCCTGCCTGACGGATTAGAAACGCGTGTAGGTGAGCGTGGCATCCAGCTATCAGGTGGTCAGCGCCAGCGCATCGGCATTGCTCGGGCGCTCTACGACGACGCCGAGGTGCTGATACTGGATGAAGCTACCAGCGCGCTGGACGGCATCACTGAAAAGCTGGTGATGGATGCCATTCACGACTTTGCAGGCAAGAAAACCATCATCATGATTGCCCATCGCCTGGCAACGGTAAAACAGTGCGACAGTATTTATTTGTTGGCTGAGGGCAAGGTGCTCGATCACGGTACTTATAATGAATTAGTGGGGCGCAATGCCATATTTCAGCGCATGGCAGAACATGCATAAAACCAGGTAGATTGTTTGGTGATATAGCAGATTAGTGGCGGGGCGAATGCTTTATCTCTTCAGTTAAACCACTTCCTTTTAATAATAATTTCTCATGGCAGGATCGGTATCGTGATACCACATGCCCTGCTTCTAGGTCATAATTGACGACTTTTTCTTAGGTCTTTCAGCTTGTTAAACTTAAATCAACTTATCAAGGCGTGTGTGCCAATTACGGCCCGGCGCGCTATGAAGCGCCGTTTACAAAAACGTCTGGGGGTGTCAGGTTCTTCGGGTTCTGACAAGCGGCCACCAGCCGATTTTCGCGGATTGTTAAACGACCCGGTAGCCGCCCTCGCACGCGCCAATGGTTCCCCTGTCATTATCGATGTGCCGCTAAGCCGCTGTCGTACCTTTCAGGAACTCGGTTTTCTAGCGACCCCGGACAGTGCTAATCCATTTGTGATGACGGTCCAATGGGCACAAAAGACGGGTGATAACAGCTATGCCGGATCACCTTTAGAGAAGTATTACGCTACCGTCCAACCCACAACAGGCGCTGATAAGCTTGGTATTGACAACGCCTCCCTGCGTACTTATCCCCCTCTGCATGTAGACGCGCCTTGGCGGAACCCGCCGGGTGAAGCTGTATACCAGCGTCGTGCCAGAACGGTGCGTCGCGAGGCTCAAGTCTATGGTAAGTCGTTAGCGTTAAGCGATGGTTGGAGAACGTACGGACCGATGACCGACTCTATGGGACAACTTGAGTTCCAGCGTTTGATGAGCGTGACACGATCAATTATTGAAGTGGGCTATGACACACTTGATCCATTCAACCATATAAACGCATGGTTGCTTGTGGCTGATGATGGAAATTGGTCAGTGTGGATCATGGATGGCCTTCATCGCACATGTGTTCTTGGAGCACTGAATTTTTTAGAAATTCCGATACTGATACAGGGTGTTAACATTATTAATAGGGCTGATGCAGATGATTGGCCAGCCGTACAGCAAGGTGCTTTAACTGCAGAAGAGGCCCGTCAAGTGTTTGACCGTATCTTCGCTGGGCAACAGCCTGATGGTATCGCCGCCGTTTGGCCGCCTGCGCAAGCCAGATCCTGACACTATCAACCTTGGTATATTGTGTATATGTCTGAGCCTATAGACGCTGTTTTCACTTGGGTTGATGGTAGCGACCCAGAACATCAGAACAAGAGACAGCTGTATTCGTCTGATGGGAGCCTCTCGGGAACCCATCAGCACGCTGCGAGTGCTACGCGATTTTCTGATCAGGGTGAACTCTTTTACTCTATCTTGCTGGCTCGAAAGAATGCCCCCTGGTTACGGCATATCTATATCATTACCGACGCACAAGTGCCTGCCTGGTTAACACCAGACATGGCTAGTAGCCTTGATGTTCATGTGGTTGATCATAAAGTACTGTTTCGAGACTATGAAAACTATCTGCCGATATTTAATTCTATGTCAATAGAGGCCATGATACATCGTATACCTGAGCTGTCTTCTCGCTTTCTCTATTTTAATGATGATTTTTTTATCGTTAGACCTGTTGTTGAAAGTGATTATTTCGTGCAAGGGCAGTCTGTTTTTCGTGGTCAGTGGCGCTGGAATAGTCGGGTTTTAAAAAGAGTTAGGAAGATTGCTCGGAAATTAACTAATAAGAAAGCGCCAGCTAGAGCAGATGGATTAGTCGGTAAGCGAGCCGAAGCGGATATGATGGGGCTGTGGCGGTACTTCGCCTTGGCTCATGTGCCACACCCCATATATAGGGATGATTTTGCGCAGTTGATGACAGATGAACTCATCAAAGATACGGTTAAATTTCGCTTTCGTAATGATAAACAGATCTGGCCTATTGGATATTATGCAAACTATTTTACCGCTAAAAGACGGACAAGGCTTTTGCATAACGATTGGAACTATATTGATCCCAGTTTTTTAAGCAGCGCTGATGATAGTAACTTATTGATTGAAAACCAGACACAAAAGCATTTATGCATCCAATCAATGGACAAGCTTCCTGTTGATGTCAGAGAAAATTTACTCAAACAGCTCGATGAAATGATTTCTTCTCCAGAGCCCATGCGTGCGCCCAATTAAGGGAAAAGAAGGCGCCGGTATTTCCGGTGAACATTTTTTGAAGAGTCGGAAAAGATAAAGTTAAAGGTCTATTTTTTGCACTTAAAATCGCTGTATGCCTTTATATGTATTAGAAGAAAATATCTTATTAAATGATGGTGGTTTTAGGTTAAAGCTGCAGCGCTAATTGGAACTTAGCTATATTGCTTTCACCGCCATGGCCTATGCGAGACATTAAAAACGTTCGTATAGGAAAAAAATTACTCTTGCAATGCTGAGACTTTAAAAATCAATTTACATTAGGGTGGGTTAATGTCAATTAATGTTCTTTATTCTGCGGGCATGTATTCAGTAGGTGGGGCCGAAATATTATTTGCGAGTGTTTTTGAGAGTAAAGAGCTGCGTCAATTACGACAGGCTGCTGTGGTAACAAGGAGGCCGCACGACGAATTTATTGGATTGTGTACTAGCTCTGACAATCTTATCTTCGGTTATAACGACTCCGAGGAAAGTACGCAGCAATTTGGAAATGTCAGGATAGCCAAAGCCTGGATACAAGCGCTTATTCGTCACAAGCCTGACATAGTCATGTTCTGGAATGAGATACCTCCAGCAAAGATTCGCTGGTTAATTCGCGTCTTTAGTCCAAAGTCCAAGTTGGTCCTCTACGAGCATGGGAAGTCCTGGAGGCGTAGTAAATCTGAAGCTATCACACGCGGGCTCAACGCTCTCGATGCTATTATAGCCAACTCAAAGGCAAGTGAGGCGTTGTTGGAAACAAAACATGCAGTGCGACGAACGACCCATGTGGTACATAACCCGATACCGTCGGGCCGCGCGCCAAACAGTTCGATATCTCGCTCTCTAACAGAAGGTCAACCAATTCAACTGGGGCTGGCGGGGCGTCTAGTACCTCGTAAGGGCGTCGCCGCGGCAGTTAGCGCATTACAGGAATTACACTCTCGCGGGGTTGACTGCCGTTTGCTTATTGCAGGTGATGGTCCCTATAAGGAAACTTTGCATGAATTTGCAAACGCTTTAGGAGTGGCCGAATCTTGTAAGTGGTTAGGGCATGTTAGTGACATGGCATCCTTTTATGATTCTGTAGATGTGCTTCTTATCCCATCGCTGCTGGAGCCTTTTGGGCTGGTAAGTGTAGAGGCCCAGAGCAGAGGAGTACCGGTGGTCGTTAGCCGGGTAGATGGTTTGCCTGAGACAGTGATTGATGGAGCAACCGGAATTACCGTTGAGCCAACAATTGATGTATCTGATGGCGAATACGATAAGTGGGGTGCTGAAGCGATTCCCAGCAGTGTTTTTGATCCTGCCATCGGTAGTTTACGACCGGCTAGAACGGTAGATCCTGTGAAGCTAGCAGATGCTGTTGAGAGGATCGCCGGTGATAGTGCCACCTATACACGGTTTTCTGAGTCGGCGAGTAATCATGCGCTGGAGAAATTCACCTGGGGGCCTTATTCAGATAGTTTCCAGTCTATCTGTGCCTCTATTGTGACAACACGGCAAAGCAAGGCATGAGGGGAAATTGGGTGCGATTACTGTCTGATTTTATTTTTGGTTTTATAAAGTTGGCGCTCGTTCTGCTTATTTCCAAATTATATTTGTTAATAAAAAACAAGGATATTTGGTTGGTATGTGAACGCCCAGATGAGTCCCGTGACAATGGGTACCATTTTTTCCGCCATATAAAGTTGCATCACCCTGAGGTCAGAATTTACTACGTCATTTCCCCAGAGTCTGCCGACTATGCCAAGACTGCTCAGTTGGGGCCTGTTGTACACTGGGGGTCTTTTAAACATTACCTGTACTGGTGCTTGGCAAAATGCGTGGTTTCGGCGCATCCCGGTGACTGTTCGCCGGAGCCGCGTTTAGGTTGGCGTTTGAAAGGGATGGGTCTGATCAGACACATATCAGCGAATATCAAGCACGGTGTGATAGCAATTAACTTGCCCGACTACCATACTCAAACTGGCAGTCAGCAACTGAACTTAGTTTCATGTGCATCTCCCAGAGAGATGCAGTTTCTGGAGGAAGTGGGTGGCTACCGGCAGGAGACCCTACAACTTCTCGGCTTGTGCCGTTTCGATGCCCTCCACGAAACCGTCGATACTCGGCGACAGGTCTTGTTTATGCCGACATGGCGACGCTGGTTCCGCGGACTGGTAGAAAAGCACGGTCGGCAGGAAGCCATGCGTATGTTCCGTGACTCCGACTATTTCCAGGCCTATAGCACCTTTCTCAATTCGAAACGGCTCCACGCGGTTCTTGAGAGAACCGGCTACGATCTTATTTTCTACCCTCATCATGGGGTGCAGGAGTACCTTGAGGCCTTTGGTGAGACTCACAGCCGGATTACGATTGCCGATAGGCACCATTATGACGTTCAACAGCTTCTCAAGGAATCTGCCGTTCTTATCTCTGACTTCTCCAGCGTTTCTTTCGATTTCGCCTATATGGGCAAGCCTATGGTTTACCTGCTGCCAGATGAGGAGCGTTACTTCTCTGATCACTTCCAGCGCGGCTACTTCGACTTTGATCATGACGGATTTGGACCGGTCGCGCGTGATCCAGATGCTGCCGTGGATGCCCTTGAGGCGATCCTTATTCGCGGACGCTCCTCAGAGAAGCACCAGCAGCGGGTAGAGGCTTTTTTTCCGCTGCGGGACAGCGCAAATTGCGAGCGAACGTTTCAGGCGATTCAGAAAATTGTAGATGGTTAGATACGTGTAAGTGCTTAACAAAGTCATCTGGTCCTGACCATCTAAGGACCAAAAAGGGCTGCAAGGCCAGTTTGGAGATAAAGCATGGAAAAGTGGCTGAATCGATTGAATCGTGTTCGCCCAGGGGCGCTAGCAAACTCTGTACGGGTCGCTGTACAGAACGATCCGCTTGTTGCGGCATGGGCGCGGAGCGGACACATTCAGAAAAACTGGGGCGATGCGCTGAACCCGGTCCTTATTGAAATGGTTAGTGGAAGAGTGCCTTATCATAGTGGCGAACTGATAAATATTCGGTCGAGGCCTGTCTACTATGTTATAGGCAGTGGTCTTGGCAACATCAACTCGCAGTCCGCTCAGGTATGGGGAATGGGGTTTAGAACTGAGCAAGCTGTCCCGAAGGTTAAGCCTGCAAAGATCCATGCAGTACGAGGTCCTTTGAGCAGGAAAAAATACCTAGAAGCGGGGATAGACTGCCCTGAAATTTACGGGGACCCCGCATTGTTGTTTCCAAGATTTTATAATCCAGTGATAGAGAAACGGCATGCAGTGGGGGTAATCGCTCATATCAGTGAAAGAGAATCTCCATATGTGAAGCAGCTCGTAGAAGGTGAGGGCGCGAAATTTATTGACGTGACTCTTGGGGTCAATGAGTTTGTTGATGAATTACTTGCGTGTAGCACAATCGTATCTTCATCGTTACATGGGTTGATTGCGGCTGACGGATATGGTGTGCCCTCGGTTTGGGCAAGTTTTGGAGAAAAACCTGAATCATGGTTCTTTAAGTTCAGGGACTATATGGAAAGTACAGGTAGGTCTGTGAAGAACCCAGTGAAAATGACTTCTGAAACAAAGCTAAGTGAACTGCTTGATCATACCTGTGATGGTCCCTTGGGCGTGGACATCGACAGGCTGCTCGAATGCTGCCCGTTTCGATCAGCTAATTGATCGCTTAGCTTCATGATATCAAGCGCTTGCTAGCTCAATTCATGCTTTGCCGCCCCGTTGCCGGTCTCGCCGCTGCCCCCAGTAGGGTGTCAGCCGAGATAGTTAGATAAGGTTTTTTGTTACCTGCTCTACCGGAGCCACTGTTTTGTGTACTTAAGCGTATGTTGTCTAATGGGCCAGGCCATCAGCCATTTACAAATGGTAAGCGACGCCATGAAGCCTCTGCGAGGATCGGCGTCAATAGAACCGAGGTATTGCTGGCATCCATCAGCATCTTCATGAATGAGACGGGATAAAGAGAGATATGCTTAATGCTGAACTATCTAAAGAAATTTCCAGATCAGTATCGGTAATCATCACTACCTATAATGATGATGAAGAGATACTAAGGAACGCCGTTGCTTCAATATTCAAGCAGACACGGTTTCCTGAAGAATTGATTGTCGTTGATGATGGATCAATTGAAGATACATCACAAAAAGTGCTTGATGATTTTACTGGGATACCTGGCGTTAACGCTATTTTATTAAAAAAAGAAAATGGTGGCCCTTCTTCTGCAAGAAATTATGGTTTGGCAAGAGCAACATCAGACTATGTGACATTTTTGGATTCAGACGATGTGATGCTACCAGATAACTTGCAGCAGAAATTTAATCAGTTAAGCATGTTGCCAGATGAATATTTTGGAGTATACGGAACATACTTAAAGATGCCGGAAAATAAAGTGCATGTTTATAAGGATCATGACGGGCTAGCCAACCCTGATGAAGTTGGGAAGGCTAACGGTATTCCTGGAGGTGTACATACTTATTTGTTTAGAAAGAGTGCTCTAGAAAGCGTTGGTGGTTTTGATGAGTCACTGGTTCATAATGAAGATTTCGACCTTATTATCAGGATGATAAAACGTGGCTTGCTTTGTAAAGGTTCTCAGGGTACGGGGTTTATACGAAATTATGAAGAAAACTCCTTGACGAGAAGCGATGCCTATTACAAGACATACAACTCTGTCGCTAATTTTTTAGATAAAGCTGAAGAGTTTGATTATTTTTCCGCGCTTGAATTGCGACGACGGCGTAAATACAATGAGCTGCGACTAGCCAAGAGGATTGGCAAGTATGGCGGTTCAAAGAAAAGTATGTTTCAACATCTTGCCAAGGGCTTTGCTATTTTGCCACCAGAAAATAAGAAAGAGTGGCTAGCTTATTTTTTTTTGAAATTAAATATAAATGGTCTTTTTTATAAATGAAGATTATGCATGTTTTATCCTCTGCGGCAGCTGGTGGAGCTGAAATTTACGTTCGCGACTTAGCTATTCATATGTCAAAGCAAGGTCATAATATTTTTCTACTTTTTCTTGATAGGTCTTCTGAGGCTGGCAGAGATCAAGCTTTTGAAGATGATTATTTACGCCAGTTGGACTATCATAATATTTGCTATGATTTTATTGGGCAATCTGCACGTCGAAAGCCTTGGCGGGGTGTGGCTGCCTTAAAACGTATCTGCCACGATTTCTCTCCCGACGTGGTTCACACACATCTTTATTATGCAGCAATATTTTCGTTGCTCGTGCCAAGCATAAAAGTAGTTTACACCCATCATAATATTCGCCTCGGTGCCAGCCGATACATCTACAAACTTCTGGATATGAAGGTTTTGCGGTATGTAGGGATCTGTTATGCCTGCAAGAAAATGCTTGAATCTGTCAGTCGCCGCAGGGTGGTTCGTATCGATAATGGCGTTGACGTCGAAAGGTTACTGCCTAAAGAATCCCATTCGAATCATGACAACTCATTGGTAGTGGTCTCTGTGGGCCGTTTGTCTGAGCAGAAGAATCTGTCTTTATTGATTGATGCTTTAGCACTTGTATCGGTGCATAACTTTACCCTCAAGATTGCTGGAGAGGGGCCACAAAGGGATTCACTTGAGGCTCAAGTGGAATCGCTAGGGTTATCGTCGAACGTTGAGTTTCTAGGCAATGTGCAAGGAATTAACGCGCTCCTTTATTCGGCAGATATTTTCGTAATGTCATCTGAGTGGGAAGGTTTGCCCATTGCGCAGATCGAGGCCACACTTACAGGTTTGCCAGTCGTTGTGACTAACGTTGGCGGCTGTGCTGAAGTTGTTCATCGTTCTGTTAACGGGCTAGTAGTGGATGACCGAGTACCAGATGAATTTGCTCGCCAACTGGACATACTGTTGACTAATCATCTGTTGCGTCAAAAGCTGTCAGAAAACGCACTGTCTTATTCCAGTGATTATCGTATTGATGTAGCGGCAAATAAACACCTTGATATGTATAAGGAGATTGTTGGTAATGCAATTACATAAGGAAAGCTATATCCAATGGACGCGCTGATATTTATAGTATGTGTATTATCGCTTACCTTTTTAATTTGTCTGATTGCAGGTTTTGTTTTTCGCTGGCTATTGCTCCCTCTTCTAGTGGGATTTGTCGCTAGGCTGCTTTTCTTGTTTTTAGATTATTACGGCTTGTTTTCTCCACCTGGTGCTGAAGGTGATGCACGTAATTTCACACGCTTTGCCTATGAATGGTCCCAGGGTTCATGGGCTGATGTGTTTTCAACTTTTGACTACAGCGCATCTTACTTATATAGCAGTATTGGGGCGGTTTTTTTTAAACTTGTCGGTTTTAATGATCTTGTCCTCCCTAGTCTTAATACATTGGCAGGGATAGTAGGAATACTATTGGTTGGGAAAATGGCCTATGACTTGTGGGGGGAAAAGGCATCGGTAATCAGTGCTTTTATTATGGCGCTTTTTCCTTTTGCTATCTTTAACTCTGTTATAGCGCTACGGGAAGAGTTTTCCATTGTGATTTTCTTGATGGGTACTTTTCTTTTCCTCAAGTGGGTCGCAGGTCGTGGAAGTATCTGGATATTTGGTGCTTTTGGTTTTTTTGCTGTTGCAATTATGATTCATCCCGGCTGGCTTGGGGCTATGATTGGTGTCGCTATTTACTTAGGTGTTTTTGCTGTCAAAACTCTTTATGCAGGTTTGCGGGGTGGAAGGACAACGCGAAGTTCAGCCAGTAAGATGTTATCAGCCATTGCGCTTTTTTCGGTTGCACTGCTTATAGTTGCAGGAAGTGGGGGCATTACGCTGGCCAAAGGTATTACGATCGGCGGCGAGGATGAAGGTGGCACTGAAGACTTAATCGAATCTCGTTTTCAGCGGGATCCGAGAGGCGGTTCTGCTTATCCTGGGTTTATTGCTACTGGTAACCCATACGCGCAACCATGGCTCATTCCTGCCAGGATTGTTTATTTTGTTTATTCGCCTTTTCCGTGGGACTTGCGCAGCCCACGTCAGTTGATGGGTGTTGCTGCTGCTTTGATGTACGCTTTTTTGTCGTGGCGTCTTTATAAAGGATGGAACTTGGTTAAACGAAAGGAAGAGTGTATTGCCTTAATGTGTATGACAGGGGCACTGATTTTTATATTCGCCATTGGTGTGACGAACGTCGGTACTGCTATACGTCATAGAACGAAGTTCTTGGGTATTTTAACCCTCCTGGCCGCTTCATCTTTCGATAAATTGAAAATCCGTCTAAGAAGGCACTGAATCGTGGATC
>NZ_REBQ01000235.1 GCF_007692655.1 Halomonas sp. | reverse complement strand
CGCCCTGCTCAATTAATGACACCAATTCACGGCGTGGAGTGGCCATGGGGTTCCTCGTTGACTGAACTCTGAAAACCAATCAGTTGACACCACAAAAGGGGTGCTGTCATCACACTATCCTTCGCCCATTGTGATACTTCCGTGAGATCTGCGCGATACACTCTTTAACACCGCGTGATTCCCCCGTGATGGTGAGCGTCGAGAATGGTGTTAAGCCTGCCAGTCAGGCAGGCTTACAACCCAGGGGAAATCATGATGAAAACCTTCACTACTCTTGCAGCAATCTGCCTATTCAGCCTAGCAGCAACGGCCAGCCAGGCCGACGAGATGATGCCCGAAGAGGGCATGATGGAAGACGACATGCATGAGTCCATGGATAATGATGACATGCAGATGGACGATATGTCCGACTCTATGGAAGGCGACATGGAGATGGAGGGTGATATGGAAGAGGAAATGGAAGAGGACATGGACGACGAGGGCATGTAAGCCTCGGCCAATCGCGAGTATTTAAAAGCCAGGCACCTATGACACGAAACGTACTGATTATTGAGGACAACCCAGGTATTGGCGAGCTCGTCCGCATACACGTGGCTGAGCTCGACATGACCCCCGTTCTTTGTGAACGGGGTGACACCGGGCTTGCGCGTTTTCATGAAGGCGGCATCGATCTGGTGGTACTTGATCTCATGTTGCCAGGTATGGATGGCCTGTCAGTGTGCCGCGAAATTCGCTCCGGCCCTGGCTATGTTCCCGTACTGATGCTAACGGCTAAAAGCACGGAGCTGGATCGGGTGCTGGGGCTGGAAATGGGTGCAGATGATTACCTCACCAAACCCTTTAGCGTGGCTGAACTCTCCGCCCGGATAAAAGCCTTGTTCCGGCGCGTGGATGCCATGGCATCTACGCCAGCCGCCGAGACCTGCAGTGACGAGCTAACCGCCGATGGGCTGCGCATTGACCCCGTTCGCCGACGGGTGTTTATACAGGAGCACGCCGTCGAGCTCACTGCCCGGGAATTTGACCTGCTCTGGCACTTTGCCAGCCACCCGGGGCGGGTATTCAGCCGTGTGCAACTGCTTGATGCCGTATGGGGTTACAGTCACGAAGGCTACGAACATACCGTCAACACCCATATTAACCGGCTGCGGGGCAAGATCGAAACGGACCCCGGGCATCCCAACTTTATTCAGACCGTTTGGGGGGTGGGCTATCGCTTCCGCGAATAAGCCATGCTGAAAACACCATGCTGAAAACACTCTACACCCGACTAGCCCTTGGCCTGTTTCTGTTGTTGCTAGCCGTCGGCCTGCTGTACACCTTTATCAGCCTCTATTCGCTGCGGGAGTACAGCGCTTCCGTCAACCAGGCGCTGCATCAGGATCTGGCCCAGAATTTGGTGTCTGACAGAAACCTCGTCCGCGACGGTGAGCTTGACCGCAGCGCCCTGGAAGAGCTCTTCGCCCTTTATATGACGATTAACCCCAGCATCGAGATTTATCTGTTGGACCTGGAGGGCACCATCCTCTCCTACTCGGCGGACCCGGCGAAAATCAAACGCAACCAAGTGTCCCTTGCCCCGATACGCAAGCTGCTGGATGACAAACGCCTTTACCCGCTACTCGGCGACGATCCCCGCAGCCATGATCGGCAGAAAGTCTTTTCTGTCACCCCGGTACCCACGCAGGACAACCCCGTAGGCTATCTTTATGTGGTGTTACGGGGTGAAGAGTATGACGCAGCCGAAACTATGGCCCGTGGTGGCCGGATACTAGAGATGAGCGCCTGGGCGCTGCTGGTTAGTCTGGCGGTGGCGATGGTCGCAGGGCTGACTATTTTCCGCCTGTTAACCCGCAGGCTGAGGTCGCTGACGCGGCTGGTGGAGGCGTTCGAGAACAGCGATATGAGTCAGCATCCACCCAACACCTGGCGCAACAAAAGATGGCGTGATAAGCATCCCGCAGTGCGTGACGAGATCGACTACCTGGGCATCACCTTCGACGATATGGCTCGCCGAATTGCCACCCAGATCGAACAGCTGACAGAAAAGGATGCCCAACGCCGGCAATTAATTGCCCAGGTATCTCATGACCTTCGCACGCCGCTGGCCTCCATGCAGGGCTATATCGAAAGTTTGAAATTAAGGCGTGACCGGCTCAGCCCACAAGAGCAGGATCGCTTTCTCGCTATTGCTCTAAAAGAAGGCCGTCGCTTAAGCCGCCTCGTGGATGAGCTTTTCGAGCTGGCCGCCCTTGAGGCAAGGGAGAAACAGCCGGTGCCGGAACCCTTCCCACTGGCCGAGCTGGTACACGACGTGGTTCAGAAACACGCTCAAGCTGCTCAAGACAATCAATTAACGCTCACTCTAAAAGGCGATCCCGCCTTGCCCACCGCCTTCGCCGACCTTGCCATGACCGAGCGCGTGCTGGACAACCTGATTAGCAATGCCATTGCCTACAGCCCCCCAGGCGGCCGTATTGACGTCGTTGTGGGTCAGGCAGATGGCAAACCGGAGGTTTACGTGCAGGACAGCGGCCCAGGCATTGCAGAACAGGATCTAGCGCATATTTTTGAGCCCTTCTATCGCGGCAAAGCTTCTAGCAGCGCCGGTCATGCAGGCCTGGGGCTTGCCATTGCGCGCAGAATCATGACGCTTCAGGGCGGCGATATCGGCGTGGAAAACCTCGCCTCTGGAGGAGCATCTTTCTGCATACGCTTACCGGTCTATGCGCCCGGCTGAAGCGACGTTTAAAAAACGTAATAACTTGGAGAGCTAGCTGTGATAAATCTTGTACAAAGTGGTCACAGTAGTAGCACACACCTTATCCATCGATAGTGGAGGCATCACATGCTTATAAAGATCGCCAAACCAAGTGACTTGCACGAATCCGATATCACACCAGAATCCATCTATCTCTCCCGTCGACGCTTTAT
>NZ_REBQ01000091.1 GCF_007692655.1 Halomonas sp. | reverse complement strand
TTTGGAACCACCAAACCTCTCTCCTCCTGCCTTGCCGCGAATAAAAACGGGCTCCAGCGCGGCCGCGAGTGAAACGTCAACAGGCCCTTGCTAACTACTCGCTAAGCGCGCCGGGCACTAAGCGTATAGCATCAGGTTCCAGAGTGATCAGCTGCTGCTTATAAAGCCGCCCAATCGCCTGTTTATAGGCGCTTTTGCTCACTCCTAAGCGGGCTTTAACTTCATGAGCAGGGCTTTTATCACCCAGTGCCAGATAGCCACCACTTTCGCGCAGTGCCTGCATTATCTTATCGCCCACCACGTCTAAACGAGCAGCACCAGGGGGCAGCAGCGAAATGTTCAGTCGACCATCTTCACGGCGCTGCTTCACATAGCCCTTAACGGATTGGCCCCGGCGCAATGGCTGAGTAACATCGTCCTGGTAAATAAGCCCCCAGTAGCGGTGGTTCACGACCACCTTCATGCCTAAATCGGTGCGATCTGCCACCACCACAGCAACTTCATCGCCCTTCTCCAAGGCCCAGGCATCATCGGTCAAAAACCTATCCAGTTTCATGGTAGCCACTGGACGCCCCTGTTCATCGCTGTACAGCATTACCAGGACGCGTTTACCTGCATCAGGACGAAAATATTGCTCGCTAAACGGTAACAATACGTCTTTCGGCTGCCCCCATTGCAAAAACGCACCGATATTATTCACTGCAGTGACTGTTAGGTACGCCACTTCCCCCACCTGGGCGGCTGCATCGCTGGAAGTTCGAGGAGAGGAGTGAGACTCACGCACCATGGGTAACGTCCTTCAAGAAAAATAGATAAACATTATGGCGCCTAGGGAACGCAGGGCAAAGCGAGATAGCGCTTTTTTGGCAGTTGAGCACTTTTTGAACACAAAAAAGCAAATATCACGCAACCTGCTACTATCAAAATATTAGACAAAGTTAGGCGCAGGGGACGGAACATGGAAGGTTTCACGCTTTTCGACACCATTGTCTTGATCGGCTATATCAGCTTGATTGCTTGGATTGGTTCACGTTTTGGTAAGGATCAGCACAACCCTGAGGACTACTTTTTAGGTGGCCGTAACATTCCAGGCTGGGCGATTGGCCTCTCGGTGATGGCGACTCAAGCCAGCGCCATTACCTTTATCGGTGCCCCAGGCTGGGGTTTTGAGGGCGGCCTTGAACGCTTGGTGACGTTTATCAATGTGCCCTTGGCTATGATCGTGTTGATCCTGGTATTGGTGCCTATCTTTCACCGTGCGGGGATCTACAGCATCTATGAACTACTGGAGCGTCGATTTGGTCCAGCGACCCGCACCTTAAGTGCTTTGTTGTTTTTAATCGCGCGGGGTCTAGCCACTGGCGTTGTGCTCTATGCTCCAGCACTGGTATTGGCAGTGGTGACTGGCTGGAGCGTTAACCTCACCATTATTATCATGGCGACGCTGGCGATCAGCTACACCGTTATGGGAGGTATCAGCGCGGTCATCTGGACCGATGTGGTGCAAATGTTTGTGCTTTGGTTCGGTGCGCTACTAAGCATCTTCTTTTTGGTGACCAGCCTGCCTGGCGGCTGGAGTGATGTATTTAATTTTGGCGCGACCACCGGCATGTTTAATGCCATCGACCTGACCCTCGACCCCAGTGTGACCTATTCGCTATGGGCCGGGCTATTCGGCGGTTTTTTCCTCCACGTCGCCTACTTTGGCACCGATCAGAGCCAAATCCAGCGAGTGCTCTCCAGCCCTTCGGTGCTCGACGCTCAGCGTTCACTGCTCATCGGCGGCTATCTGCTGATTCCACAGATGCTGCTGTTTTTGTTTATTGGCGTCATCTTAGCCACCTATTACCAGCAACATGGGCTAACGCCCCCTGAGGATCTTAACGAGCTGCTGCCACGCTATGTGGTGAGTGCGTTTCCCTCAGGCATGGCGGGGCTGGTGATTGCTGGGGTGTTTGCGGCGGCAATGTCGAGCCTCGACTCAGCGCTTAATTCATTGTCGGCCGTGACCGTGCGCGACTTTTATAGCCGCTATATCAAACCCGGCGCCAGCGATGCGCATTATCTAAAAGCATCGCGGTTAGCCACCGTTTTCTGGGGACTTTATGCCACCCTGTTTGCCTTCTTTGCAGGCAACTTGGGGCCTGTCATTGAGGCCGTTAATCAAATCGGCTCGTGGTTTTACGGCGCATTACTTGGCACCTTCTTACTGGCTATTTTCAGCCATCGCTCCAATGCCCGAGGCGCCGTCGCCGGGTTAGCTGCCGGCATGCTGGCGGTATGGACCGTTTCCGCACTGCTGGATATCTCCTGGCTGTATAACAATACCGTTGGCGTCGCTGTCTCCGTTGGCGTTGGCTATCTGGTTAGCCTGACAGCCCCTGCGCCGAGTCACGCTCAGCTAAGCGATGTGATGATGACAGAAGCCGCACCGGATATGCAGGCTGTGCTGGCCACCAGAGCCGATAATGCCCAGGTGATCGGCAAAGAGGCGCGCTTAACCCGTCGCCGCTGCATTGGCTTATTCGCCTGGTTTTGCATCATGCTCAGCATGCTAGCGATGCTGCAGGGGTGGGCAAATGGCTGAACGCTTAACACTCGTCAGGCAAATCAACCAACACGCTGCCAAGCAAAGGTTGCAGCGCCTGGGGGCGAGGGCATGCGAGCCAGCCTGGGTCAGCCTCTGGACGGTGGGGTTAGGGCGGCCGAATGGCAGGCCGGGTGCCTGGTTACTGTGTACTCAGGCGATGCGCCGGGCGCTGTTGTTAGTGGGTGCAGAACTTCCCGTTCACAACGAAGCGCCCGATACAGGGATTCAGATTGATCACGCACTACCGCCGCCCACGCCTGAAGCGCTGGCTCGACTGTGGCTATGGGAGCGAATGGCCACGCCGCGCTATTGGCGCATTCAGGTGCTAGGTAAAGCGCCAGAGCAGCTATGGCTGCCCTGCTGGCTGGGCTATACCGGTGGACGACAGCATCGCTTGCTGGTGATCAGCGGGTTATCAGGAGAACCACTGCCAATGCTTAAACCCGTCATATTGCGCGGGCTTCAACAAGCCCATAACAATGGGCAGGGCTTAATAACCAGCGAACAAAGGGGAAACTCTTTATAGCGAGGCATTAGCGTTAGTAAGTACTTACAATCTTTCTCTTACAGGTCACCAAAGTAGTGCTGCAGCAGCGACAGGGCCACCACCGGTGCCGTCTCCGTACGTAAGACACGAGGGCCGAGCGTCAGCGGCGTAAAGGCAGCCTTTTCGGCGGCGGCGATATCACCGTCGCTCAGGCCGCCTTCGGGACCGATTAGCAACGCAACCGACGCGGGGGGTACCTGGCGATCAAAGACATTGCCGGTGGCTAAATGCAGCATTAACCGCAATGACTCTTGCCGTTCATCCAGCCACGCCTGGAGTGACATAGGAGGGTGCACGGGTGGTACTACCGCCCGCCCGCTCTGCTCGCAGGCACTGGCAGCAACTGCCTGCCAGTGGGCTAGCTTTTTGTCTTCCCTGTCGCCCTTTAACCGCACATCCCCGCGCTCGGTATACAGCGGCGTAATCGCAGCAACGCCCAATTCGACAGCTTTCTGAATGGCATAATCCATTCGGTCGCCTTTCGAGATAGCTTGCCCCAAATGGACGGGCAGTGGCGACTCGCCACTGCCCGTCCATACGGCGTCAACACGCGCTACGGCTTGCTTACGGCTCACCTCTGCCAAGCGCACTCCTGCCTCACGTCCTTCGCCGTCGAACAGCACCAGCGGCGCACCTTCACCCATACGTAACACCCGGGTGACATGCCGGGCTGGGCCTTCAGGCAGCACGATATCGCGGCCAGTCTCGAAAGTAACAGGCACATAGAGTCGCGGCATTTTGCCATGCTGGGCGTACCAGTCAGCGGCATGCGTTACCGGCATAGCTTAATGAGTGTTCTCTGCTGCTTGCTGCGCTTCGCGCTGTTTACGCTGAGCGTACATGGCCTCAAAGTTAACCGGCGCCAGCATTAGCGGTGGGAAACCGCCACGGTTGACTAGGTTATCCACGCACTCACGGGCATAAGGGAACAACAAATTAGGGCAGAAAGCGCCCAACGTTTGCTCCAACTGCGCACCTTCAATACCTGAGATGCGGAATAAACCCGCCTGTTCTACTTCCGCTAGGAAAGAGGTAGTGCCGGTTTCGCTATCATTAACCTGAGCAGTCACTTTGACGACGACTTCATACTGGTCATCAGCAATTTTGCTGCTGGTAGTATTGAGGTCCAGGTTCACCTTAGGTTTGAACGACTGCTTAAACACCGTTGGTGAGTTAGGCGCCTCAAACGAGATATCTTTTACGTAAATACGCTGCAGCGAGAACTTCAGCTGCGGTTTTTCGGCTGCTGCGGCACCAGCCTGCGGGGTGTTGTTATCTTCCGCCATAAGAAAGCTCCTGATTATTCAATAAATAAAAGTAACGTTGGTTATTTTTTAACCACTGGAAGGCCATCGCCCTGCCACTGCGCCATACCGCCTCTCAGCTTGTAAGCACGTTCAAAGCCAGCTTTAGCGAGCTTGGCCTGGGCTGCGCCAGAGCTCTGACCATGCTTGCACACCACAATGATCGGCTTGGCTTTGACTTTATCCAGCTCACTCATGCGGCTATCGAGGTTGCTCTGAGGAATATTGCGCGCCCCCGCAATGTGCCCGGCTTTAAAGTCTTTGCTTTCACGGATATCCACCACCACCGCATCTTCGCGGTTAATCAGCTGAGTGGCCTCCGTAGAGGTCAACGCATTGGTGGAGGCACTGCGCGTTTCATAAATTATCCACGCGGTCAGCACCAGCAAAAATGCCCCCACCAGCAGGGGGTGGTTCTGTACGAATTCGAACACCTGATCGATCATCGCGAACACAATCTCTTGGTCTATGCAGAAAAAAGCGGCTTGGAGGCTGTTGACTTTAATAATGGCGCTCAATGAAACGCCAACAGGCCCCTACCACTGCCAAAACGCGACAAGTATACACGTCAGATAGCTTCCCGCGCAGGCCTAGGAGCCTGTCCGGCTTGGCCGATCGTCGCGAGAAGCACGGATTTTGAGCCAAATTTATCGATCGATTGAGGCGAATAGCGCGCTATTTAACGAAATCGCTCGACTAAAGTTGGCCAAAATACCGGGATTCGCAGCAGATCAGTGTTAAGCCGGACAGGCTCCTAAATCATGACGCCTGGCAGTTGCCTGCGTTATGATGCCCCAAGCGTGCGCCCGTCGCGACCCCGAATTATCAAGTCGTTCGGCTTGCCAATCTTAACGAGGTTTTATTATGGATACTTCTCGCACCCCGCGCCCGGTGGCGCTGATTATTCTCGACGGTTACGGCCACAACCCCGAGAGCGACCATAATGCGGTGGCCGCTGCTCATAAGCCAGTGATGGATAGGCTATGGGCTGAGCAGCCTCACGCCTTCGTGCACACCGACGGCCTTCATGTTGGCCTGCCTGAAGGACAGATGGGCAACTCTGAAGTCGGGCATATGAATATCGGGGCGGGACGTATCGTTTACCAAGACTTTACCCGCATTAGTAAGACGATTGAAGATGGCGACTTGGATGTAAATGAAAACCTCACCCAGCCGATCGACGAGGCCGTCGCCAATGGCCGTCCGGTTCACCTCATTGGCTTGCTCTCTCCCGGCGGCGTCCACAGCCATGAAGACCATTTTATCGCCATGGCTGAGCTGGCCGCCCGCCGCGGCGCTCAACGCATCTTTATCCACGCCTTTCTTGATGGTCGTGATATGCCCCCACAAAGCGCCCTGGCCTCCATTGAGCGAGCCAATGCTCGCTTGGCAGAACTAGTAGGCGCAGAGAACGGTTTTGTTGCGTCGATTATTGGTCGTTTTTACGCTATGGATCGTGACAATCGCTGGGAGCGCGTTGAGCAAGCCTACCGCCTACTCACCGAGGGCCACGCGGAGTATTACGCACCGAGTGCCGAGACGGCGCTGCGCGAGGCTTATCAACGGGGTGAAACCGATGAGTTTGTTGGCGCTAGTAGCATACCGGTCAAAGAGTGCTCCAAAGATAACGCGATTACCTTGGACGATGGCGATGCAGCCATTTTCCTTAACTTCCGCTCTGATCGTGCTCGTGAGTTGACCCGCGCTTTTGTTGAACCGGATTTCACAGGATTTGAGCGTCAAGCCTGCCCCAAGCTTGCAGGAAAAGGTCTGGTGATGATGACCCAGTACGCCGCCGACATTCCCGCGCCCGCTGCTTTCCCGCCCTCGGATCTCACCGACACCTTAGGCGAAGTGGTGTCCAAGCGCGGATTGACCCAGTTGCGCATTGCGGAGACCGAAAAGTACCCCCACGTTACCTTCTTTTTTTCCGGTGGGCGCGAAGATGAGTACGAGGGCGAGACACGGATTATGCTGCCTTCACCTCAAGATGTTCGCACCTACGATGAAAAGCCTGAAATGAGTGCTTTTGAAATTACCGATAAACTGGTTGAAGCCATTGATGGCGGCAGCTTTGATCTGATTGTTTGCAATTACGCCAATGGAGACATGGTCGGCCACACCGGTGATTTCAACGCAGCGGTAAAAGCCATAGAGACCGTTGATACCTGCGTGGGTCGCGTGGTAGAGGCTATTGAGCGCGCTGGTGGCGCCTGTTTAATCACTGCCGACCACGGTAATGCGGAGCAGATGGTGCACCCCGAGACTGGCGCCCCCCAAACCGCCCACACCACCTTTGTTGTACCACTCATCTACGTTGGCGAACGTGCTGCCACCCTTGAAGAGGGCCGTCTATGTGACTTGGCACCCACACTATTAACAATGATGGATCAATCCCAGCCCGAAGCAATGACGGGTAAGCCACTGATTCATTTTAAGTAATGCCCATGCGGGGTTATCCAGCATTAATACTCTTGCTGGCATTAAGTCATGCGTCAGCAGGGTTCGCTCAGCAGGACGAAGGGGCAGCGCGCCAGCAGTTGGATGCTATTGGCCAGGAAATAGAATCCGTTGCCCAACGCCTCGGCGCCACCGGCGAGGCGCGGGATAGCGCTGAGCGTGAACTACGCGAGGTCGAAACTGAGCTTGCAGAAACTCATCAGCGCCTGGATACCCTCCAGGCCGAGCGCCGTCAGCTCAACGAAGAAACCACCCAGCTACGCCAGCATCGTGATCGGCTGGAAAGCGAGCGAGCGGATCAATATGCTGCATTGAGTCAACAGCTTGCCGCCCTCTACCGTCTTGGACCAACGCCGCAGCTCAAGCTACTGCTTAACCAGGGCGACCCCGCCGAGCTTGACCGTATGCAGGCGTACCTCAACCGGCTTACTGAAGCACGCAATCGCCGCTTGAGCGATATTGCCCGCCTCGATACTGCCCTCGCCAATACCCAGCGTGAACTGAGTGAAAGGCAGGCACGTCTTGATGCCCTAACCGATGAGCTTGAAGAGCAGAGCGCACTACTTGCCCAACGCACGACTGAGCGGCGCAGCGTTGTCTCAACGCTGGATGACCGCTATGGCAGCGAAGAAGAGCAGCTAGCTGACCTCAACCAAAGCCGCGAAGAGGCAGAACAAGTTCTGCGTAATATCCAGGCAGAAATGGCAAGACTTGCCGAACCAACGCCCACCACGCATATTGTCAGGACCCAAGGCGATTTACCCTGGCCAGTACAAGGCTCAATTAGCAGTAATTTTCATCATCGCGATGGCGTCCATTACAACGGTATTGTCATCCAAGCCAGCGCCGGCACCCCGGTCACTGCCGTGCATGCAGGCCGAGTGGTATTTGCTGATTGGATGCGGGGCTTTGGTAATTTGCTGATTATCGATCACGGCGACCAGATCATGACGCTACATGCCCACTTACAGCAGTTTAGCGTCAGACCTGGTCAGCAAGTTAACCGTGGCGACGAAATTGGTCGTGTAGGCGATAGCGGAGGCCAGACCCGCGCCGCGCTTTATTTTGAAGTTCGCCGTGGCGGCGAGCCAATTAACCCGCAGCGTTGGATTGCGCGCCGCTGACGGGATAAGCTGGACGGTAATTGATGTATCAGCGTTTTCAACTGACCTGTTAACCCAGGTTTTAGCAACACTGTCATTTATAGCCTTAACTTTATGCTTTAACTACAATTTTTAACTACTGTTTTAACTACAGTTTTTAACTACTGTTTTAACTACAGGATAACGCGCTATCGCGTTATCTATCGCCTTGCGGAGTCTGCATGACGCTATCTGTAACCGTGGTATCGGCCCCCGCCAAGCGCTTTTTGGCTACCCTGCTCCCGATTGCTTTATTGTCGGCACCGCTACCGCTGCTCGCTCAGCCCAGCGCTAGCGGAGGCAGCCAAAACATTAGCGATACGCTGCCATTAGAAGAAATTCAAACGTTTGCCGAGGTGTTTGAGCGAATCAAGCGTGCTTATGTTGAAGACGTCGATGACCGCACACTGTTACGTAACGCCATGCGCGGGATGCTCAGCGAATTAGACCCACACTCTGCCTATCTGGATGAGGAGGAGTACCAAAGCCTGCGCGAGTCGACTCAAGGCGAGTTTGGCGGCATTGGCATTGAAGTCGGCATGGAAAATGGCCAATTAATGGTCATCACCCCGATTGATGACACCCCCGCTTCCCGTGCGGGATTAATGTCTCGGGATATTATTATTGCCATCGACGACACTCCTACCGACAACATGTCGCTCCAAGAGGCCGTGACGATGATGCGCGGCGCGCCGCAAACCGAGCTGCGCATCAGCATACTGCGCACCGGGGAGGACACCCCGCGAGAGTTCACCCTGACGCGAGAAATTATTCGTAGCGAAAGTGTGAAGCATGAGCTGCTGGAACCAGGCTATGGCTATTTACGTATTAGCCAATTTCAGTCGCGCACCCCCGAGCAAGCTCGCCAAGCGCTGGAGCGCATGGCCCGCGAACAGCCGCTCGAAGGCTTAGTACTCGATTTACGTAATAACCCCGGCGGCGTACTACAAGCCGCCGTCGGTATCGCCGACCTGTTCCTAGACGATGGCCTGATTGTGTATACCGAAGGGCGACTGGCGGACACAGAAATGTCCTTTTCCGCCTCCACAGCAACACCCGCAGGCGATGTCCCGCTGATCGTGTTGATCAATGGCGGCAGCGCCTCGGCGGCAGAAATTGTGGCTGGCGCGCTTCAGGATCAACGGCGTGGCGTGATCATGGGAACGGACAGCTTCGGTAAAGGCTCTGTGCAGCAGATTATGCCGCTGGGTAACGGCGAAGGCCTCAAGCTCACCACAGCGCTCTACTACACCCCTAACGGTCGTTCTATCCAGGCCCAAGGGATTGAGCCTGACGTGGAAGTGGTGCGAGGGCGCTTAGAAGTCGCCGAAAGCCGCCGTGAAATTCGCGAGTCTGATCTGGAAGGCCATTTAAGCGGACAACAGGCCCCCCGTGATCGTCAACAGATGGCCGAGCGGCTACGCGACGACTACCAACTCAGTGAGGCACTTAACCTGCTCAAGGCGCTGAACGTCGTTGATCGTCGGCGCCGTTAACGGCAACTCAGTCAAACACAGCTCAATGGCAGGCGGCCGCGCTCCCCGGTCGCCTGCCGCATCACTACACGCTTTAACGGCACCAGCTGATTCATCCCGCTCATGCCTAAGTTGCGTGCTAATGTCAGCGCCGGATCGTGGCTGCCAAAAAGCACTTTAAAGCCTTTCATCAGCCCCAGCATGGCGCTGTTATCAAAGCGTCGCCGGCGCTCGTAGCGCCTCAAGGTGCTAAGTTCTCCCCAGGGAGCACCGCGCTGCCAAGCGTGAATGACCTCTTCCGCCAACACTGCGGCATCCATTAGTCCTAGATTCACCCCCTGGCCCGCCAGTGGATGAATGCTGTGGGCAGCATCTCCCACCAATGCGAGGTGCGGCTGCACATAATGACGGGCATGACGCTGAATGAGCGGAAACCGATGGGCCTTATCGCAGGCCGTTACCTGCCCTAACCTGAAACCAAATGCTTCACCTAAGGCTTCACCCAAGGCCTCTTTGGACAGTTCGCTGAGCTGTGCCGCGTGCTCAGCGTTTGTCGACCATACAATTGAACAGTAACGATCATCCCCTGCTACGGTTAGTGGTAAAAAGGCCAGCGGACGCCCATCAATGAACGCCTGCCTTGCCGTTCCACCGTGAGGCTTTGCGCACTGTACCGTCGTCACGACAGCGTCTTGCTGCATATTGTCACTGTCCACCTCAATACCGGCCATTTCGCGGAGTGCCGAATGCGCACCATCGGCCGCCACTATCAGCGGCGCGTGCAGCTGGCGCCCGTCGTCTAGCACCAGCCAATCCCCGCTGGCAGGATAACGCGGTGAAGCACTCCCGGTTAAGCGCTGCAGCGCCTTGATTCCCGTGCCAAAAAAGGTTGTCACGTTGGGGTGATCTATCACTTGTTGGTTAAGCGCGGCCAGAGTGACGACGTTTTCAACAATATGCCCCAACACTGCAACGCCCGCTTCATCGGCAGAAAACACAATCTCACCACTGCCTTCAGCATCCCATACCTGCATCCCCCGGTAGGGCGTCACACGGGTTTGCTGCATGGTGGGCCAGGCACCTAGATGGGTTAACAATCGCTGAGAAACCGGCGTGAGTGCACTTACCCGTGGCGCAGGCAGAGCGCCATTCACATCGTTAAGACGAAGCGGCGCTGAACGTTCCTCCACCAGCGCCACCTGCATACCTGCCTGCGCCAATAACGCACAGAGCGCGGTACCCACCATACCGCCGCCAACAATGATCACCTCGAAGCTGTCTACTGATGGCTTCGCTGAGGATGATTCCATACCCACTTACTCCTTTGTAGTGGCACAGGTTTATAGTGGCACGGGCGCACTTCTCAATAAATTTAGCGCTCTAGCCCCATGGCTCGCCTCGCAAGCCCTCGCCGCAGTGGGCCGATATGGTTTAAACCGATCAGCCCCGCCGCACGGGCATGGGAAAGCAACGGAAAATTGAGCCCGAAAAGCCGCACCAACCCGTCACTAAAGCGGATCACGTTGGCGCGATCACGAGAGCGCTGCTTCTCAAACGCTTGCAGCGTCGCCATATCGCCCAGCGGCCGGTTATCCAGTTCACCCTGCTCCAGGGCTTCAACAAGATCCATCACCCCACGCAGCGCCAGATTAAAGCCTTGCCCTGCCACCGGATGCAAAGCGTGGGCGGCATTACCCAATACCGCAAGCCCAGGCCGCACGGGCTCTTCGGCGGTCACCAATGACAACGGATAGCTATAGCGGGCGCCTACGCGGGTAAACCGCCCGGCCCGATCACCAAACGCCCGCTGCAGCTGCAGCAGAAAATCACGCTCTGACAGCGCCATATGCACTTGTTCGCTACCACTGGGGTGCGTCCATACCAGCTCCATGGCCTGGCCCGGTAACGGTAGAAGCGCCATGGGCCCTTGCTGGGTAAAGCGCTCATAAGCGATGCCCTGATGAGGCTGGCTAACGCCTATATGAGCGATTAGGGCGGTCTGCTCGTAGGACTCATGACGGCTGCCAATGCCTAGCTGCTCTTTAAGTCCAGAACGCCCTCCATCGGCGAGTACCGTTAATGCTGCGGTTAGCTGACTGCCATCAGAAAGGCGTAAATGATGGCCACCCGCGACGGGTGTAAGCTGCTCTACCTTCGTCGGACAGTACCAATCCAACGGCAGCTGGAAGAGCCGCTGATGGAGTACACGGCCCATCCACGCATTGGGGATTACATGGCCGAGCGCCGCCACACCTAACTCATCCGCACTTAGCCGGGTCGCCCCTAAACGTCCGCGCTCACTGATATGAATGCGCCGTATCGGCGTTGCTTCATGGCGCATCGCTTGCCAAACGCCCAGCTGTTGAAAGCGTTGAGCCGACCCTTCCGCAATAGCGCTGGCCCGGGCATCAAAACTAGGTTGCCAGGCATTTTCGTTAGGCTCAGCACTTATCGGTGCCGCTTCAATGATTGCCACGCGCCAGCCGTAGCGTTCAATCAACGGCGCTAGGGCACAGGCGAGACTAGCGCCCACCAATCCACCACCCACAATCACAATGTCATAGGTTAGCGTTTGGTCAGCTGTTTGGTTCAACCGTTGCATCGGCCTCTTCCTTCTCAATAACGCCGCACCCGGGTGGCAACTAATAATTCGTAACGTAATTTACATAAAGCGCATTTTCCGGATAAAGACTGGTTATTATTTAACCATCAATGCTTCTATTTCGACAATTTCCTTCGGCGCGCCCGCGGTCAGTACCTCATGACTCTCTTGAGTCACGAGTACATTGTCCTCAATACGAATACCAATACCGCGATATGCGTCAGGAATATCGTCATCACAAGGAATGTAAAGCCCTGGCTCTACGGTGAGCACCATTCCCGCCGCCAAGGGCCGAGGGGTTTGCTCATCTAATCGGTAAGTACCGACATCATGTACATCCAGCCCAAGCCAGTGTGATGTTGAATGCAGATAAAAACGCCTATAGCTCTCATCATCTATTCGCGCCTGAACGTCACCCTCCAACAGTCCAAGCTCGACCAGCCCTGCGGTTAGGTCACGCACTACGCCCTGGTGGATATCGGCCAGCGTCGCCCCGGGCTTAACAGCATTAACAGCGCGTACCTGAGCATCCAATACGACTTGATAGAGCGCTCGCTGAGCGTCACTAAAACGCCCTGCCACTGGGAAGGTGCGGGTAATATCGCCAGCGTAAAGGTCGAACTCGGCGCCAGCATCAATCAGCACCAGCGACTCATCGGATAGCGGTGCGCTGTTTTCAATATAGTGCAGTACACACGCATTCGCACCGCCACCGACAATCGTGCTGTAGGCCGGCCCACTGGCGCCTTGCCAAACAAACTCATGCTCAAGCTCGGCCTGGAGCTGAAACTCGCTTAGCCCTGGACGAGAGATCCGCATAGCACGTTTGTGGGCATGTGCAGAGATCAACGCCGCGTGACGAAGCAAGGCAATTTCCGCATCACTTTTGACCAGTCGCATCTCATGAATCAGCGGGCTGATATCCAGCCAGCCTTTCAGTGCCGGCCGCCCACGCCTGAGGCCCGCCTGAGCGTCTTGTAAAGCGTCCTCCGCCACGCTGACTGCTTCCGCATTATCCAGCGGTAGATAAAGCAGCTCGCGCCCCGCCAGCAATTCGGGCAGTCGTTCGGCGCGATCAGCGTTTTCAAACGCCTGATCGACACCATGCTCGGTCACCACCCCCACGGCGCCTAAACGACGCCCTGTCCACGCCTCCATCGTGGGGTCACGATCCTGGCAGAACACCACGCTTTCGCCTTCACTGCGCCCTGGGAGCAGCACTAGCAGTGCTTCGGGTTCTCGTATGCCGGTCAGGTAATAGAAATCACTGTTCTGGCGAAAAGCGAATTCACTGTCCCGTGAACGGGTCATTAGCTCAGCACCGGGGAGTACTACCGCTGAGTTATCCGGCAATTGGGCCATTAGGGCGTCGCGGCGCTGGCGATACTCATCCACACTGATGGCAGAGGGGCGAGGTAACAACGTAGGCAGCACAGGGTCGGGCAGCATTGGGACTCCTAGCAAAGTGGTTCAGACAGAAGCGAATTAATGAACGGGCGCGTCAGTTTTCTCTACCTGCGGCATACCCGGATGCTGCTCGGTATATAGCAGCATAGCGGCCATTCGGGCATGTTCAGTAAGCGCAAACAGGTCATTTTCATTCTCTGGACTATCGTCAATATCGGTCTCAATTCTTCCTATCCCCTCCAAGTCACTAATCGCTTCCCTAAGCGCTTGGGACCAACGTTCGCGCAGGTCGTTGTCCACCACCTCATCAACCACCTCAATAAAGCCCAGCGTCCACTCTTTAAGACCTTGTGCCTGTTCACCCAAGGAGAACAGCTCATCCGGTAACAACGGTGTATAGTCCAGGTCGCTGGCGCTTAGCGCCTCCAGAGTTTGCCGCCGCCAGCCTAATAACCGCTCGGCGCTGGCAGCGTCGCGGGGCTGCTCAACGCTCAAGCCTTGGCAAACTTCATCCAGCCAGGCCTCTGCACTCACATCGCGCAGAGCCAGCAGCGCACACAAACGACCATCTAAAAAAGCGGGAGACTGCATGCTGCCATGCAGTAAAAAAACATCGGCCACGTCAGAGAAATCCTGACGTTCATCAATCAATGACATAATATTTAGTAACCTCGTGTTCACTTGTTTCACTGGGTGTGTTGAAAATATAGACGTATGCAGTGGCGCATGCTGCTAGGCCAGCGCGTTGACCCTGCACAAGCGCCTCTCTTATAGTGAGCGACGTCTATCTTCCTTATGCTGTGATGTTAACGCATTGGGCCCCTTGCTGGCCCGTGCTGGAGTCTTTGATGAGTAACGCCAAGCGGCCAACCAAAGAGATAACCCTGTTAGGGCGCGGTTATATCATCGCCTGTGATAAGGGCGAAGAAACAAAACTTGAGCGCGCCGCGCGTTATCTGGATCGCGCCATGCAGGGCATCAATGCCCAAAGCAACGTGCTGGGCAGTGAGCGTGTAGCCATTATGGCGGCTCTCAACATCACCCACGAGCTTCTCGAGGCGATGGATGAGCAGCGTGCCGGTGAAGCCAATCTCAATCGGTTAAATGAGCGACTAGAACGAGCACTAGCTAAGACACGGACATCCTGAATGTTCGCTAGAAGCTCTGCGAGCGTTTAACCCGAGACTTTGGCATTAGCGGCCGCTCTGTTAGGATGGCGATGTTCTCTGGAGTGTACGCCAGTCGTTATAGTCCCTCGAGCCTATGCGTAATACCCAGGGGGCCAAATGCTAGCCAGGCCCGTGTGCATGTCCGTGCGTCGGAAAGCCTGACGGTCTGGCTGCGGCCACCCACCTGAACCAGTAGGTTCAGGGCCAGAATGACAGCGGCACTTTGGAGAACACCTTTTATGGAGGGGAGTAGCCCGGTATGGAAAGCCTCCATCACGACACCGATAAGCGTGCGTTACGTCGCTTATTACGTCGCCAACGACAAGCTCTCTCTGCGCATGAACAGCGTGTTGCTGCACAGCGTTTATGTCGCCACCTGAAAAACCTGCCTGAAATTTCCCGCGCGAAACGCTTAAGCCTCTACCTGCCTAACAACGGTGAAATTGATCCTACGCCGTTACTGCCCTGGCTACGCAAGCGGAGGGTGGAAGTCTATCTGCCTGTTCTACGACCATTTGGGCCTAACCGGCTTTGGTTTGTCGCCTATCGCTCTGACACCCCAATGATCAAAAACCGCTTCGGTATTTGGGAGCCTGATACAAGGTTCAGCGCTCAGCGTCGAAATCGCTTGCCTGCCTGGGCGTTAGATACGCTAATTGTGCCGCTGGTGGGTTTTGATAACCAGGCCAACCGGATGGGTATGGGCGGTGGATTTTATGACCGCAGCTTAGCCTTTATGCGCCGACCAGGCCCGAAGCCAACCCTAATAGGGGTCGCTCATGCTTGCCAGCAGGTGAAAACCTTGCCTGTAGAACCCTGGGACGTGCCTTTGCAGGCAGTGGTAAGTGATCAAGGCTGTGTGCGTCGCCAATAAAAAAGGCCGACCATTTTCTTGATCAGCCTCGCTTATCTGATGTATATCATCGCTAAACGTGTGGGTTAATAGCCCTGCTGGCATTGTCTTAAAGAACCTGTCTTAAAGAACCTGCCTTAAAGAACCTGTCTTAAAGAATAAGCCTCAAGGTCTAGGTCTCAAGATCGAAATCTCAAGGGCTAGCTTCCCGACAACGCCTGCGCATAACCTGTGGCGAGCACCCCTAATGCAAACACCACCATCAACGCCATTACCATATCAGGCTTCTTACGCCGCATGCCGCTTCTCCAACACCTTTGACTTTGTCGAATGTATTAAATCTGCCATCCATCGCTGTCATGAGCATAATGGCAGACTCCATTAATTTCTCTCACGACTATAGGGCTATAAGGGCACCGCTGACAACCGCTTAAAGCGCCTTTTTTACCCCTATTTAAACGTTTTGGCATCTCTATGCTGCCTAGCTGTTCTAGCGTTAAAGGTTAGCAGCCACTTACATACAGCTGCGAACGCTTAAGCCATGAACAACCGGTAGGCTGGGTTATCGCTTTCCCGCCAATAGCGATAGCCAATAGCATCCAAATACTCTGCCACATGAGAGCGGTCACCATTAGGCACTTGCATACCCACCAGCACCCGGCCATAGGCAGCGCCATGATTGCGATAGTGAAACAGCGAGATGTTCCAGTCGTGAGGCAACTGAGTCAAAAAGTTCATCAGCGCACCTGGACGTTCGGGGAACTCAAAGCGATACACCTCCTCTTCAAAACGCTCACTGGGACGTCCACCACTTAGATGGCGTATGTGCAGCTTCGCCAACTCGTTATCAGTTAAATCCTCAACCTGGTAGCCCGCCTCGCGCAGCTTATCAATCACCGCTTGGCGGTCTTCGCCACCGGGCTTAACTTGAATACCCACATAAATATGCGCTTCGCTGCTGTCGGCGTAGCGATAGCTAAATTCGGTCACCATTCGCTTGCCCAGAGTGCGGCAAAACTTCTTAAAGCTGCCGGGGTTTTCAGCAATAGTCACCGCCAGTATGGCTTCCCGTTGTTCGCCGAGCTCCGTTCGCTCGGCAATATGCTGCAAGCGATCAAAGTTGGTGTTTGCCCCCGAGTTTATACACAGTAATGTTTCGCCTTCCGCGCCAGTTTGTTGGATATACTTTTTAAGTCCGGCCAGTGATAGCGCGCCGGATGTTTCAGCCACCGCACGGGTATCTTCAAAAATATCTTTTACCGCTGCACACATTTCATCGGTATTAACGGTAATCACACCGTCAATTAAGTCTTTAACTAGCGAAAATGGCACTTCGCCAACCTGTGCTACCGCCACGCCTTCAGCAAATACGCCGACCTGATCGAGAATCACTCGCTCGCCTGCTTCCAAGGCAGCCTTCAGGCAGGCGCTGTCTTCGGCTTCTACGCCAATCACTTTGATATCTGGGCGAAGATACTTCACATAAGCCGCCACCCCGGCGATCAGCCCGCCACCGCCTACCGGGACAAAAATGGCATCTAAGCGACCAGCGTGTTGGCGCAGGATTTCCACACCAATGGTGCCTTGACCGGCGACCACATCGATATCATCAAACGGGGGTATGTAGGTGTAGCCATGCTCCTTGATCAACTCTTGTGCATGCTCTGCAGCTGCGGCGAAGGCATCGCCTTTAAGAATCACCTTGGCGCCCCGGGCACGCACCGCCTGCACTTTGATATCCGGCGTGATCCGCGGCATCACAATCACTGCTTTAACGCCCATCAGTTTGGCGGCCATGGCCAGCCCTTGCGCATGATTACCGGCAGAGGCGGCAATCACACCGTTATCTTTTTGCGCCTGGGTCAGCTGCGCCATTTTGTTGTAGGCGCCGCGTATCTTGAACGAAAACACCGGCTGCAAATCTTCGCGTTTAATCAAAATCTGGTTGTTAAAGCGACGCGACAAAAAGGGAGCGGGAGAAATCGGGGTCTCACAAGCGGCTTCGTAAACGCGAGCCTGGAGGATCTTTTTGACGGTTGCTTCTAGCATGCGGGTATCCCAAGGGAAGAACGTGAGCGAACAAAACATTTATTGGTAGCAGATTACCTATATCGGCGTCTACATCGGCAGGCAACGTTAAGACCGTTATACTAGCGCGTCTACCCCTCCTCTGACTCATAAGGCTTACTATGAACCAGGATGAATTGAAGGCCGCCGTAGCAGACGCCGCTATTAAGGAAATTGAGCCACACCTGGAAAAAGGCACTGTACTAGGTATTGGCACCGGCTCAACGGCTAACCTTTTTATTGACCGCCTAGAGCCTCTACGCGACCGCTTTAAAGGCGCAGTTGCCAGCTCTGAAGCAAGCGCTGCGCGCCTTGAAAAGCTCGGTATCGAGGTGTTTGAACTCAACAGCATCGGCACAGTACCTTTTTACATCGACGGTGCCGACGAAGTAAATGCTAACTTACATATGATTAAAGGCGGCGGTGCGGCGCTTACTCGCGAAAAGATTGTGGCTGCCTGCGCCGAACGTTTCATCTGTATTGCCGATGGCTCAAAGTACGTACCCCAGCTAGGCAACTTTCCGCTGCCCGTTGAAGTCATTCCTATGGCCCGCTCCTATGTGGCTCGCGAGCTTGTAGCACTTGGCGCTGAGCCAGTCTATCGCCAGGGTGTAGTGACGGACAACGGCAACCAAATTATCGACTGTTTTAATTTCATCATCGAAGACCCGGTCGCCATGGAAGCCAAAATCAATGCCCTGGTGGGTGTCGTTACCAACGGTTTATTTGCCGCTCGGGGCGCGGATGTACTGCTATTAGGCAAACAAGATGGCGTGGAACGAATAGCGTTAAGTGGCTCACGCTAAAACATCAACGGGCTCCAATAACGTATTCAAACCATCAAGGGTACGCTTGAGAGATCCTTTGTGGCTATTAATCACCTCGCGCCCTGCTTGACCCGCCTGAGTGGCGAATTCAGGATTGGCAAAATAATGAGCAAGTACATCCGCCAAAGCGCCGGGGCTTTCAACCAACGTTAGGGTACCCGCGTGTTGGAGAGGTTCAGCCACATCGATAAAGTTTTCAATGTAGGGCCCACTAAGCACCGGCTTGCCAAGCGCAGCCGGTTCTAACACATTGTGCCCACCAAGCGGCACCAGACTGCCCCCCACAAAGGCCACACTGCCCGCGGCATAAAGCGTTGCCAGTTCGCCCAGCGTATCGCCTAGGTAAACCTGGGTTTGCGCCGTCACACTCTGCTTTAGGCTGCGACGGCTAATCGCCCAACCTTCGGTAGCGCAAAGATTAGCCACGTCATCAAAGCGCTGGGGGTGACGAGGTACAAGCACGAGCAACGCATTAGGGTAGCGCTGTAGCAGTTGGTGATGCGCTTTAAGCAGTAACGTTTCTTCGCCATCTCGAGTAGAGCCTGCTACCCAAACCGGGCGCTCACCCCATTTTTTAAGTAAGCACTCACTATCTACAAGAGCTTTATTATCAGAAGGGTTATCAAATTTCAGCGAACCAACCACGTCCGTCACGCCGGCACCGCACCCCAAGGCATGAAAACGCTTAGCATCCTCTAACGACTTGGCTGCCAACCAATCTACACGCCTCAAGGCGTTGGCCATTAAGGGACGTAGCCGCTGATAGCGTTTGAAAGCGCGAAGCGATAAGCGCCCGTTCACCACCGCAACGGGCACCTTCTGTTTGCCACAAGCATGGAGCAGATTAGGCCATAGCTCGGTTTCAAACATGATCGCGAGTTTAGGCTGAACACGCCGCACAAAGCGCTTAGCAGCGCCTGGAAAATCCAGCGGCAGAAAGCAGTGAGCAAGACGCGTTTGATCCTGAGGGGGCTGCTCGCTAATCATAGCCGTCGCCTGTTGGGCACCGGTGGCGGTCATGGTAGTTAACAGCAGACTATGGGCAGGATAGCGCGCCAACAGACCTGCTATAAGCGGTCGGGCAGCGCGCACTTCACCTACTGAAGCACAATGCAGCCATATACGCGGGGTCGGAGGAAGCGGCTCAAGGCGCATGCCAAGCCGCTGAAGCCGCGAGTAAGTGGGCACTTGCTCACGCCAGATACGCCAGCCAATCAGCGGTGAGAGCACGTACAGCGCCACAGAGTAGGCAAACCGAGGCCAAGCAGAGAACACCTTTAGCGCCCGCGATCTAGAATGGAGCTAATCATGGCGGAGGTCGAGACGCCATCTTCGAAGCCCAGCACCTTCACTTCGCCACCGTTAGCGATCACCGCCTCCCCACCGGCAATATCTTCTGGACGATAATCACCTCCTTTGACCAGAACATCCGGCAATACCGCTTCAATCAGCGCTTGGGGAGTGTCATGACTGAACGGCACCACCCAGTCAACCGCACCCAAACCTGCCAACACCTGCATGCGTCGGCTCAATGGGTTGATGGGACGCTTCGGTCCTTTAAGGCGGGCAATTGAGGCATCATCGTTCACGGCAACGACCAAACGATCGCCCAGCCGCCGAGCCTGCTCTAAATAAGCAACGTGGCCAGCGTGTAGAATATCGAAACAGCCGTTGGTCATTACCACACGCTCACCGCGAAGTTGGGCGGCGCGTACGGCCTCAATCAACACATCAGGCTCAATCACGCCAAACTCTGCCAACTTATCGCCGTGTAGTGCAGTATAGAGTTCAGCAATTGACAGCGTGGCAGTCCCTGGTTTTGCCACCACCAGGCCAGCCCCCAGATTGGCCAGCATCATCGCCTCGGGGAAAGCGTGGCCCGACGCTAATGCCAGCCCCATTAGACCAATCACCGTATCGCCCGCTCCCGTCACATCAAATACTTCTTGAGCGCGGGTGGGTAAATGCAACGGCGCGTTTCCTGCACGAATCAGCGTCATGCCTTTTTCGCTGCGGGTAATAAGTAGCGCTTCCAGATCCAGTTCAGCGCGTAGCGCTTCACCCCGGCTCGCTAATTCATCGTCGTTTATACAGGGCCCGACCACGGCCTCAAACTCGGTGAGGTTGGGAGTGATTAAACTTGCCCCGCGATATTTGCTGAAATCTTGGCCTTTCGGGTCAATCAATACCCGCTTGCCATGAGCGCGCGCCTTGGCGATTAAGTGTTCCACCTGGTTCAGCGTGCCCTTTCCGTAGTCAGAAAGAATAACCACATCGCATTCTGGCAGTGCGCTTTCTACCTGGGCTAATAGTTCGGTAGTATCGACGCTGTCTAAGCGCTGCTCAAAATCTAATCGCAACAGCTGCTGATTGCGACTCATCACACGCAGCTTAGTGATTGTTGGTATCTCGGCGCTACGCTGGAAGTAAGTACTTACACCTGAAGACAATAAGCTATCTTCCAGCAAGTTAGCGTTGTCATCTTTGCCTACCACGCCCGCCAACACTGCATGCCCGCCCAACGAGGTAATATTTAGCGCTACGTTGGCGGCACCGCCCGGACGGTCTTCAGCCTCTTCTACACGCACCACCGGCACCGGAGCTTCTGGCGAAATACGCGAGGTACCGCCATGCCAATAGCGGTCTAACATCACATCCCCCACGACAAGCACTCGGGCATGCTCTAAAGCAGTTAAATCAATTTTCATAAGCGCTCCCTGCGCTAGCGGTCGAAGCGGTATAGTCCAGCAGCGCATCCAGCTTGGCGATGACATCGTCTGCTTTGATCAGCATCATGGCGCTAGGATGACGAACCCGCTGACCCCAGCTAACCTCTTCCACTGACTTGTTTAGGTAGGTACGGACAGCCTCTGGATAAGCATTAACCGCAAAATCACGCCACAAATAGGGCGCAGCGCGCTGAGGGTTGGTCGATGCATAAAGGCCAAGGGCAGGAGTGCCCATCGCGTTAGCCATGTGAATGGGACCTGTATCAGGCGCAATCACTGCCCGCGCCTGGTCAATCAGTGCCAGTACGCCTTTAAGTGACGTACCCCCAATCGCGTTAACCACGCTTTGTGGCTGGCATAGCGCTTCGATATGGTCACCAATCTCGCGCTCTTGCGCGCTACCCCCTCCCGTTAATACACTTTTTAGGCCGTATTGAACCCACGCGTGCTCAATAACACTGGCGTAGCCTTCCACGGACCAGTTGCGAAAATTACGCAAGCGCACATTACTGCAAGGATTAATAACCAGGTAAGGCGCCTCACCGCTGATCACTTGCGCCTCATTACGCGCGGCCTCCGTTACCGGTAAATTCCACTCCAAGCGATCATCTTCTACGCCGAGCAAGCGGGCAAAGTCCATAAACGATTCAAGCACATGAGCATTAGCATGCGGCGCAAGCTGATGCTGAGTAAACCAGTGCTGTGCATCTTTAGCCCGCGCTTTATCATAGCCTACTCGCACATTGGCCTTGAGCCCGAGTGACAGCACACTGGCCCGAATGGCCTGCTGCATGTGCAGCAGCACATCAAAACGCGTATCGGCAAGCTGTCGCCACAGGGCACGCATGCCTGCTATTCCCGTCGTCTTGTCGTAAACAACGAACTCGACCCCGGAAAGCCCCACCAGTAGACTGTGCTCCCCCTTACCAATAATCCAGGTAATGCGTGCGTCGGGCCATTGGCGCTGCAACGCCCGTACCGTGGGCACGAGATTGCATACATCTCCTAAGGCGGAGAGGCGCAAAATGGCAATATGGTTGGGCTGAACAGGCAAAGAGGGCTTCATGCGCTTAGCGGCACTCCGGCAAAGAAATAGTCTGATTTTACATGATGCAGACAGTTTATGTGACGCACCGGGAACACACCAAATCCATCCGGATCTGTTTACGGCTAATTACTGGCGTAAGCGAGACCTTGTGGTGGGCGAAGCGCCTGGCCGAGGCAGTAGCCTATTCTTACAGGCAACGCCCACCGAACAGTGGGCACTAAGGCCTTATCGTCGCGGGGGCATGGTGGCTAAACTAAGTGCAAAACGCTATCTATGGACCGGCATTGAACGTACAAGAGCGTTTCGTGAACTGCGATTAACCGCCACACTGTATGAACAAGGGCTGCCTGTACCACGACCGGTGGCAAGCTGTGTGACTCGCTACGGTTTTACCTATGAAGCCGCATTAATCACCGTACGCATCGACGGTGCACGGGCGCTAGCCGAACAGCTAGTTAACCATCATGCTGATGAAGCACTGTTGCGGCGAGTAGGCGCAATGATTAAACGCTTTCATCAAGCAGGGCTTGATCATGTTGACCTGAATGCTCGTAATATTTTGATTGATACCCGCGGAACGCCATGGCTAATTGATCTTGACCGTTGTCGGTTGCGCCCCCCCGGTCACTGGCAAGCAAGCAACTTAAACCGATTAGCTCGTTCTTTAGATAAGCTAGACGTAGGCTTGACAATGGAATCGATAAAATTGGGGTATGCTCAATAATTCTTTATAACCGCAAGCGCAATAGTTAAGCAGAGGCGTCTCAGTTACTGTTAATTGCTTAGTTAGGTAAAAATATGGAAATAAGTCATGTAACGCCGGTCTTAATCGTCAAGAATGGAGAGGCTACCATTGCGGCTACCTTAGACTCCCTTGCCCCATTCAAAAATGTTGTTGTCTATGATAATGGATCAGAAGATAACTCGTTATTAATAGCGCAACGCTACCGTAATGTGCTGCTGATCCAAGGCGAATTTTTTGGTTTTGGGATTACAAAAAATATGGCTGCCAGCCATGCTGAAACAGACTGGATCTTTTCACTGGATTGTGACGAAGTGCCTGATCAGGTATTAATTAACAGTATAGCCGCTTGGCAGCCTGAAGATAAAAACTGTGTCGCTGATATTCATCGAGAAAACTTCTTCTGTGGAAAGGCTATTAAAACCAACGGCTGGGGCAACGACGTTTTAACAAGACTTTACAATAAGGAAAAGCACAACTTTACGAAAAGCCAAGTACACGAGAAAATTGAGCTGCACTCAACATCGTATAAAACCAAACTATCCGGAAAGCTTCAACATACGGCCATTACTGATTTAAAACAGATACTTGATAAGGCACAGCTGTATTCTGAAATATACGCCAATTCTGAGAAAGCGAAACTTTATCCCTTTTCAATTATTATTTTAAAGACCTGGTTTGCATTTTTGCGCTCGTATTTATTAAAGCTAGGGTTGCTATCCGGCTGGCGTGGGCTCGTTATTTCTATGGGCGACTCTATTGGTGTTTTCTTTAAATACGCCAAAGTCTATCAGAAAAAAAACAGTGGAAATATCTGATGAAAGTAAATTTAGTCATCACTACTTATAATTGGCCTGAGGCACTGAGACTGGTTCTTTTAAGTGCAACAAACCAGTCATACAAAGACTATGAAGTAGTTGTCGCCGACGATGGATCAGACTCAAGCACGGCAGTAACTATTGAAAACATAAGAAAAATATCGGGTGTACCTATTACTCACGTCTGGCATCAAGACAAAGGTTTTCGTGCGGCAGCTATCAGGAACAGGGCTGTTGCTAAAAGCACTGGCGACTATATAATATTTATTGATGGAGACTGTATTCTCCACCCTGATTTCATTAAAGATCATGTGGCTCTTTCTGAGCACAACTACTTTGTGCCAGGTTCTAGGGTAAAGCTGAAAAAAAACTTTACTGAATCACTTTTAAAAAACCACCAAGCCTTTACCACTTTTACCAGAACTACTATTTTTAAAAACTGGCTATTAGGAAAAGTTAAAAGGGTTCATCCGATCATAAAGCTGCCTGCAACTAAGTTTCGATATAAAAGGCCTAGTCGCTGGCAAGGTGCTGTGACCTGTAACTTAGGAGTATGGCGCAAAGACTTTTTAGCTGTGAATGGTTTTAATAATCATTTTATAGGCTGGGGCCTTGAAGATAGCGATTTGATAGTCAGAATGATTAATAATGGCGTTTATCGTAAAGATGGTAAGTTAAATAGCTTTATTATTCACTTGTTTCACCATGAAGCTTCCAGAGAGAATGAAAGCATCAACAGAAACACATTTGAACTTTCAATCCAACGTAACATCAAGAGCACCTCATCTGGCGTTACTCAAATCGACACCATTGAATAGACTAAATCGATGATTGAAGCTCAGAAATTTCTTAAAAATATGCGTAGAATAAAGTCTTATTTTACACTAATCGCCGTTTTACTCACGCCTAAAGCGATCGCGCGGCTTAAAATGCGTCAGCTATACACTAAACACTACTTATCTGCTTCAGCGGCACAGAGAGCAGATATTGACCGAAGGGTCAATTACTATAACAAAAGTAATCGCTGGACTAGCTTACACCACACCCCCCAGTATAAAGTTGGCAGCTTCAAAAAGGACCATGCTTGGTCTTACTATGTAGATATGAAAGAATTACTATTGTACTTTCATAATGAACTTACTTTTGACTATTTTCCAGGAGACATCCAAACGGTACCTGAACATCCGGCTTTTTTAAAAAGTAGGCCTATCACTAATAAAAACGCTAACTCTATTTTACTGAAGCTTAACAAAATAAGGCATTACCATTTTATTGAAGACATTAAAAGTTACGATGAAAAAAAAGATCTTCTTGTATGGCGTGGAGCTTGCCACCAACCACACCGACAGTTTTTTATCAAACACTACCATGCACACGAGCTATGTGATGTAGGGGATGTGCGTGATGCTATGGCAGGGACACCTTTGCACAAGCCATTTATGAGTATAAAAGAACAGCTCAATTATAAGTTTATATTAAGCATTGAAGGTAATGATGTTGCTACAAATTTAAAATGGATAATGTCCTCCAATTCAATTTGTTTTATGACAAAGCCTAAATTTGAAACTTGGTTTATGGAAGACACGCTCATACCAGGCGAGCATTATGTTGAAATTAAGGAAGATTATTCAAACTTGCAAGAAAGCATAATTTATTACCTTAACAATCCTGACGAAGCTAAAAAAATCATCGCCAATGCAAACCAATATGTTGATCAATTCAAAAACATTGGCAGGGAGAAATTAATTTCTTTTTTAGTAATGCAAAAATACTTCTCCACTTCCGAACACCTGGATTTTAGATTATCAACCAAGAGTACACTTCGCAGTGAAAAACACTGATTTAAAGGAAGAAAAAAAGCCTAATATACATATTTTCAATAGCTTTCGCACCGAGTTTGGAGGCAGTGAGCAGGAGGCATTAAACCTAGCCGCTATATTGGCCGAACAGGCCGAGGTTACGTTATGGGCCAGCTCTTCACGTGCTTGCCCAGCCTTGATGTCTAAAAATAACATCAAGCATATTGATGTTTCAAAAAAAGATAAAAGACCTAATGGAGGAACCTACATCTTTGTCGGTTGCCATTGGAGAAATAAACTTTGGCCATACCTGATTGCAAGGCCTTCAAGGTTAATCAACATATATAATACTTTTCATCCAAAGCACATTAAACTAACTAAAAACCCTCCTTCGTTGTTGAGGTGGCCAACAACTGAGTATGTTTTAATTTCTCATTTCCAGCAGAAAGAATTAAATATAGCCGCTCAAATTTTCCCCTCCCCCATAAATTTAAACTACTTTAATCCGGAAAAGAAAGAGCCTGCGAGCAGTAGACAAATTCATGTGGGGAGAATGAGTAGAGACACGCTGGAAAAACATAGCCTTGAGGACATCGATGTATACCAATGGTTAGCCAATCTCAATGTTAAGGTCATGCTTCAAGGTGCTGATTGTTTGAAAGGAAAAATCGAACCTCAACAGAACATCATGCTTTTACAAAGTGGGGCTATTGAAGCAAAATCGTTTTTAAACGGCTTAGATATTTTTTACTATCGTAGTGGCGCGCATGTTGAGACATTCGGCCGTGTCATATTTGAGGCAATGGCCTGCGGTGTGCCTGTGGTGGCTGAGAATCGAGGCGGTTACACCGACTGGATAAAAAGTGGCGAAAACGGTTTTTTATTTGACACCACCCAGGAGGCAATCGGCTATTTAGAGCGTTTAATTAGCGATGATGAACTCAGAGAAAAAATAGCGGCCCAAGGGTTAAAGACGGTCAATGAAATGTATGGGGATAGAGCAAAAGCTGCTCAAATTTCTTATTATCTATATGAGTAACGGCCTGTGGGCATAACGTGAATGCGCCCTATTTATAAAGGAACATTATGACTCCTAAGCTTAGTAAAACAAGCATAAGCATTAGTGCATTAATGCTATTAGGCTTATGCCTTGGCTATGCCGTCACGGTGCTCACTCGCCTGCCCTGGTGGTCGCTTTTTTTCATTGCCGCTCTATGGACCGCCCTAGGCCTCAAGCTGAACTGGGGCCATCCAGTCAACGCCCGCTATCGTAAAGTGTTGCCATGGTCGCTGGTACCCCTGTGTATCTGGGGTATCTATATTTACTTGGCGGATAGTTTCGGCATTGTCGATCTTGGCGCCGTCTTTTTCCATCTTCAGGCAGGCATGACCGACCACGGCGGCACAGGTAAAATGTTTGTCGCCGTCTTTTATACCGTCGTAATGGTTGGCGTACTGGCAGCGGTCACTTGGCTGTCCCGCCACGACCAACGTTGGCGATTAGCAGAACGTTTTTTCGCTATTTTACTACTGGCAAGCAACCCGCTGCTGTATGGCCTAGGCCAACGCAGCGCAGCAATGATGACTGACGATGGAGCCTGGCTAGACCGGCGTTATATGCCGCCGCCCACTGACGAGCTACATGATGCGCCTAACCTGTTGATCATGTACCTAGAGAGTATAGAACGCACTTACTCGAACGAGATATTTGGCGATGCTTACGAAGATTTGAACGTGCTTGGTGAGCGAGGCGCGGTGTTTGAGGGTGTTCGACAAATGGACAACACCGGTTGGACCATGGCAGGTATGATCGCGACCCAATGCGGCGTGCCTCTCATGCCCGCAGGGCTGCTTCACGACAGCCAATTTGAACCCCTTTCCAAAGTAGTTCCCGGCGTTGATTGCCTTGGCGATATTCTGGCGGAGCAGGGTTACCGATTAAGTTATTTGGGCGGTGCCAGCACTCAGTTTGCGGGTAAAGGTCTATTTTACCGCGGTCATGGTTTCGATACAGTCAAAGGGCGCGAAGATCTAGAGCCCCAGCTAGACGACCCAGACTACGTGAACAGCTGGGGGCTGCATGACGACTCACTTTACGATTTTACCGCCGAAGAAATTCGTCGCTTGAATAGGGAGGATGATGGTCCCTGGGGAGTAGTGAATCTTTCCCTGGCAGGCCACGCACCTTACGGTTTTCCGTCTCAAACGTGTTTGGACCGTCAGGGTGAGTTTGATGGACAAGATATTCTTTACTCGGTCGAGTGCTCTGCCTGGCTAGCACGTGACTTTATTGAACGCCTAGAGGGTGAAGGGCTGCTCGATAACACCCTCGTGGTGTTGCTAAGCGATCATTTGACGATGCGCGTTTCTGTGTGGGATCAGCTCACAGCGTTGGATCGTGACAACACGCTGATTATGCTAGACGAAAACCTTGAGCCCCAGCGTATTCGCCGCGATGCCACCATGCTGGATGTTTTCCCCACCCTGCTTGACGCGCTGGGTTTTGAGCTAGAGGACAACCGGGCTGGACTTGGAGCTTCGTTGCTTAGCGACAAACCCACCTTGACCGAAGTACATGGTCTTAGCGTACTCAATGAGCGGCTAAGGGAAGAGATAGACCTCCAGCATCGGCTCTGGGATGGCATCGCTCCCCAGCGTGTCGAAGAAGAAACCACCCATGAGCAAGTCTATGAGACACCGGCTGACCAAGCCAACGAGGTAGACGTCATACGCTAATCCCCTTTACCTACAGAGAGTCAGGCGTGAATAGATTGATAGACCTGATCAACGCTCAATTGATTAAGGCAGTTAGTGTGCCCCAGCGGGCAGGTACGCTTAAAGCATGGTGAGCATGAAAGGGCCAGATAGTGAATGGCGGCGTTATCGGTCAGTGGCGGCGTATAAAGGGGCGACGAGGAGCCATATAGTGCATGGATGCGCACCCCTACTGCCGCCGCTACATGCATTAAGCCTGAGTCATTAGTAACCACTTGCCGACAGTCAGCCAGCAGATCCACAGCATCTGCTAAGCGTGTTTTACCGCACATGTTATGGGCATGGGGGAGCCCTTGCACAATCTGCTCGCCCTCCGCGTGATCCTTTGGCCCCCCCAATACACGTACCTCAAAACCATCACCCACTAACCGCTTAGCCAAACGATGGAAATAACTGATTGGCCACTGCTTGGCTGGACCATACTCGGCACCTGGCATCATGCCGATTGCTGGACGTGATGAGAGCGAATGCGTTAGCCGCAAGTTGACCAAATTATCCCGATCAATCTGTAGTCGCGGCTTGGGTAGCGGGAAATCACCGTTGATCGTTTCTTCCAGCGGCAGCCCCAACGAAACAAAGCGCTTTACGGTTTGGTCGAGTACCTGCTTATCAAGCTTACGACGCTCCTTAAGCAGCCCGTAACGGTATTCGCCTAAAAAGCCAACCCGCTCTGGAATGCCCGCCATAAAAGGGACCAACGCCGCCTTCCATGAACGCGGCAACACAATCGCCCGATCAAAACGCCCTCGCAAGCGACTGGCCAATTCACGGCGGCTAGCCAAGCCAAACTCACCATGGCCCACTGCTAGCGACAATACTTCATCGACTTCAGGCATGCGCTCAAGAATCGGCTGCGACCAGCCCGGGGCCACCACGCCAATTGTCGCGCCTGGCTGACGAGCCTTTAAGGTCATAAACAAGCTTTGTGCCATCACCATATCACCGACCCAGGATGGCCCTATCACCAACAGCCGAGGGGCTGAGTTAGCCATTCAACCACTCCAAGTAAGCGTTAACCCCTTGCGCAACCGTTTTAAACTCAACGTCGCAACCCGCTTCACGTAGATTGTCTATGTCGGCACAGGTGTAACTCTGATAGCGCCCTTTTAGCTCTTCGGGGAACGCTATGTAATCAATATCGCCTTTGCCGTAAAAACGGATGACTGCTTCGCCAATGGCTTTAAAGGGTTCAGCTCGTCCGGTTCCCAGATTAAAAATGCCCGATTTACCGGGATGATCCAAAAACCATAGGTTAACGTCGACTACATCACCGACATAAACAAAGTCGCGGCTCTGCATGCCTGCTTCATAACCATCGTAAGCACCAAACAGCTTTAACGTTTCGCCATTTCGAATTTGCAGATGGTTGTGATACGCCACGCTCGCCATTTTGCCTTTATGCTGTTCCCGAGGGCCATAGACATTAAAATAACGAAACCCAACAACTTGCGTGGTTAGCTCATCCCACCGCGCGCGCACATGCTGATCAAACAGCAGCTTTGAATAGCCATAGACATTGAGCGGCTTTTCACACTCAGGCATTTCTTTAAATACGTTGCTGCCGCCATAGGTGGCTGCTGAGGAGGCGTATAAGAAGGGAATCCCCTGCTGCTCACAGAAATTGAGCAAGACTTTGGAGTACTCAAAGTTATTTTCCATCATGTAGTGGCCGTCCCATTCGGTGGTATCCGAGCAGGCGCCTTGATGAAAAATCGCTTCAATGGTTGGTAAATCAACATGCTCACCCCGGAGGGCTGCTTTTACTCTGGTTAGGAAATCATCCTTATCAAGGTAATCTGCCAAGGTGCAGTCAGCTAAGTTAACGAATTTGGTGCCATCGCGCAGATCGTCAACCACCATTACGTCGTGTTGGCCGCGCGCGTTTAGTGCTTTTACTATGTTGGCCCCAATAAAACCGGCACCGCCTGTAACCACAATCATGCTGTTCTCCTTACCTTACGCAGCTTGTTGGCATACTTGCCTATAACCCACCTGCCTAGGATTGTATACTTGACGCCTTATGAATTCATGGCCAACGGTGCTTTCCGCGATGAGTGTCTCGACAAACCAAACGACACCCGATGTGTCGACCTTTCAAGGCTTGATCCTTGCTCTGCAACAGTACTGGGCAGAACAGGGCTGTGTCATCCTTCAGCCGCTAGATATGGAAGTCGGCGCAGGCACCTTCCATCCTGCCACGTTTCTGCGCGCTATTGGCCCAGAAACATGGAACGCCGCCTATGTGCAGCCTTCCCGCCGCCCTACCGACGGCCGCTACGGCGAGAACCCTAACCGCTTGCAGCACTACTACCAGTTCCAGGTGGTGATGAAGCCATCGCCGAGCAACCTGCAAGACCTTTACCTGGGATCTCTCAAACGTCTCGGCCTCGACCCGCTCATTCACGACGTACGCTTTGTGGAGGATAACTGGGAATCGCCCACGCTAGGGGCCTGGGGCCTGGGCTGGGAGATCTGGCTTAATGGCATGGAAGTGACCCAGTTTACCTACTTCCAGCAGGCTGGTGGCATTGAATGTTACCCCGTCACTGGCGAGCTGACTTATGGCCTAGAGCGTATTGCCATGTACCTGCAGGATGTCGATAGCGTTTACGATCTTGTCTGGGCAATTGCTCCCGATGGCAGCAAAGTTACCTACGGCGATGTCTATCTACAGAATGAGCGCGAACAGTCTGCCTACAATTTTGAACATGCAGATGTCGACCAGCTGTTTAGCGCTTTCGATCATCAAGAAAAAGAGTGTGGCAAACTGCTTGCTGCAAGCCTACCACTACCAGCCTACGAGCAGGTACTTAAGGCTTCCCACACATTTAACCTGCTAGATGCCCGCCACGCTATCTCAGTTACCGAGCGTCAACGCTTTATCCTGCGCGTTCGGACCATGGCCCGCGATGTTGCTTCCGCTTACTTTGAGTCTCGTAAAGCAGAAGGTTTCCCCATGGCGCCAGAAAATCTTCGCCGTGAATTGTTACAAGAGCTACGCGCCGACCAGGGAGAGGATTAAATGACTGTTAATACGCTGTTATTAGAACTCGGTGCGGAAGAGTTACCGCCCACGGCCTTAGATATGCTTTCAGATGCCTTTGCCGCAGGCATTGAGAAAGGCCTGCAAGAAGCCGATATCCCATTCGCCAGCGTAACCGCCTTCGCTACCCCTCGTCGTTTAGCGGTACAGGTGGCAGAACTTGCTGACAAACAGCCCGACCGTGACGTTGAGCGTCGCGGCCCTGCCCTAGCGGCAGCCTTTAAAGATGGCGTAGCGACAAAAGCGGCCGAGGGCTTTGCCCGCTCCTGTGGTGTCAGCGTTGACGAGCTAATTCATCTGGAAACCGATAAAGGCACCTGGCTAGCATTTCGCGAACAGCAGCAAGGAGAGTCCGTTCAAGCCCTTTTGCCAGACATTCTTCGCAGAGCGATCAGCGCGCTTCCAGTACCTAAAAATATGCGCTGGGGAGCTTCACGGGTTGAGTTTTCACGCCCCGTTCACTGGCTTGTCGCTCTTTATGGTGACGAAGTGGTAGCAGCCGAAACGCTTGGCCTGCAGGCTAGCCGTACTACCTATGGCCACCGCTTCCACGCTCCCGATGCGATCCAGCTAACCCATGCTGATGACTATGTAGCCACCTTGGAGAATGCCTACGTATTAGTCGATCGTGCACGGCGCCGCGAGCGTATTCGGGAGCAGGTATTGTCTGAAGCTGAAGTTCAAGAAGCCACGGCCGTCATCGACGAAGAGCTGTTAGTAGAAGTTAGTGGCCTCGTGGAGTGGCCCGTTGCACTCACGGGTAGCTTTGATGAGCGCTTTTTGGAAGTGCCGGCTGAGTGTCTGATCTCATCAATGAAGGCCAACCAGAAATATTTCCACTTGCTTGATGACGCTGGAAAACTAAAACCACTGTTTATTACCATTGCTAATATTGACAGTGCTGACCCAGAGCAAGTCATTTCCGGTAACGAAAAAGTCATTCGTCCGCGCCTGGCCGATGCCGCATTTTTCTACGAAACAGACCGCAAGCGCACCCTTGCTTCACGCGTTCCTCAACTAGAGAGCGTGGTATTTCAACAGCAGCTTGGCACCTTGGCGGACAAATCCCGCCGTACTACGGCTATCGCGACCTTTATTGCCGAGCAGATTAACGGCAATGTGGCGCATGCTCAGCGCGCTGTAGCGCTTGCCAAGTGTGACCTTGTCTCTGAAATGGTGCTCGAGTTTCCAGAGCTTCAGGGCATCATGGGTCGCTATTACGCCGAGCAAGATGGCGAACCTGCTGACGTCGCCCAAGCTATTGAAGAGCAGTATTTGCCACGCTTTGCTACCGATGCAATCCCGCATAGTTCCACAGGGAAAGCACTGGCGCTGGCTGATCGTCTGGACACACTTGTGGGTATTTTTGGCATTGGCCAACGCCCCACCGGCGCGAAAGACCCCTTCGCTTTACGTCGCGCCTCAATTGGTGTGCTTAACATTTTGGTCAAAGGCGAGTTGAATCTTGACCTACGTGAACTGCTTGATGTCGCTGCTGAACAGCACCAAGGCTTGCCTAAGACCGAAGGGCTCGCCGAAGATGTGTTGACCTACATGCTGGATCGTTTCCGCGCCTGGGGGCAGGAAGAGGGCATTAGCGCCGAGATGTATCTGGCCGTGCGCGCCCGCCCAGTCACTAATCCCCTCGATTTTTCCCGCCGCCTGCGTGCGGTTAAAGCCTTTACTCAGCGCGATGAAGCAGCCGCATTGGCTTCGGCTAACAAACGGGTTTCCAATATTTTAGCCAAGCAAGACCATGATGGTAGCACTCAGGTTGATCAAGCGCTTTTGCAGGAAGAAGCTGAGCACAACTTATTCAAAGCAATTGCTGCCAGCCAGGTGAAAGTCGAACCATTGTTCAATGACGGTAATTATCAACAGGCATTAGATGCATTGGCCACTTTACGAGAACCTGTTGATGCGTTCTTTGATCAAGTGATGGTAATGGCCGATGATGAAGCCACTCGTCGCAATCGGTTGGCCTTGCTAGCAAGCCTCCAAGCGCTTTTCCTTGGTGTTGCTGATATTTCCCTACTCCCCCAATGATTATCATCAGTTAGCACTTATAAACCGGCCGCTTTTTTGCTGCCGGTTTTTTTTATTCCTTCACTGGGCACTGGGGGCTTCATGAGCCAATGCGTTTTTTTTGTTTCACGTGAAACATAAGGGTAAAATTAATGAAGCAATTTACGCGATCGCGCCATCTCAGGAAGAGGCGGTTGTTTCATCTTTAATCGCCAGGGAGCGCTTTTTATGTACGACACCTTCCTTTTTGACACCCTTCATCGCCAACAAGCGTCTATGGCGCCGCATGTTTTTAATGGTCAAAAAGTTTGGCTTAAACGCCAAGCCAAACGTAATACTCGCATCGCTTACTTACCGCTTAAGTTGCTCGCCAAATGGCTCAAGGTAGACGCTCTACGACCAGTGCCTAACCTGGGAGGTGCGCAAAGCATCATCACAGAGTCGTCTAGGATCAAATCGCTTTCCCAGGCAGGCGTTCGGGTACCTGTAATTCTGGCAGAAAGCCCTGACGCTCTACTGCTTGCAGACGCAGGAACATCCAACCAAGCGGCTGTCACGCTGCTTGAAAAACTAACGGAGGCTAATGATCCACATACAGTCGATCATTACCTAAACGTTAGCTTTCAAGCCCTTAATAGTGTGCATAAACGTAATTGCTATCTCAGTGAAGCGTTTGCCCGCAATATTTTGATTGCTGAAGGCGAGCCTGTATTTATTGATTTCGAAACCGACCCCCATGAGTACCACTCACTGACTAATTGCAAGGTACGCGACTGGCACTGTTTAATATTTTCGCTTTACGGCAAGTTATACAAACACCCCATGCCACTAGAACGCCTAACACCAGCAATTATAGAGGGACTTAAGGAGGCCCAAGATCATGTAAGAGAGAGCTTTTTATCAACCCTTCCTAAACTTCAGCGTTTAAAGCGATTTCCTTTTCAGCGGTTCGGTAGCGATGGGCGTAAAATTGCTTACACCCTAAACGCCTTAACGCTATTAGAACAACAGCTACGGACTAAATAGAGCGATTTATGATTCAACCTAACAAACTGGTTATTCTCGATCGCGACGGCGTTATTAACCATGATTCCGACGCCTATATTAAATCTTTAGCCGAATGGATCCCCTACCCTTCCTCAATCAGCGCCATTGCTCAACTAGCCAAAGCTGGGTTCACTGTTGCCATCGCCACCAACCAATCGGGTATTGCTCGCGGCTACTATACTGAAGCGACCCTCCACACAATGCATAACCAGTTAAGTACGCTGGTAGAGGCGCAAGGTGGACATATTGCCCATATAGCCTACTGCCCTCACGGACCTGATGATCAGTGCCAGTGCCGTAAGCCTTTACCAGGGCTGCTGCTGCAAATTCAGCATCAATTAGAGATGGACTCCCTTGCGGGTAGCTGGATGATTGGCGATAGCCTCCGTGATATCCAAGCTGGAGAATGTGTTGGCTGTCATACTGTTTTGGTCAGAACGGGAAAGGGTGCTAACACCGAGGCTAAAGGTATTGGGCTTGAAAAAGCACTTATATTTAATGATTTGGCAGAATTCACTGATTGGCTATGTGACGCAGGTAGGTAGGTAAAAAACTAGACTCGCTAGCGCTGACACTCCTTAGGCTTTAAAGCTACCGTAGCTCCACAAGTGAACACCGTCTCCTTGAGCGCTTCTTATTACTTTTTAAAAATACAAAATGCCGCTATGTTTTAACATAGCGGCATTTTTAATAGCAGTACTTTTAATAGCAGTGCTTAGAGAGAAACTAAACTCAGTGAAGGATGTTTCACGTGAAACATCCCGGCTAAACGCTGTCTACTTACACATCCAGATTCGCTACCAACGCATTGGTTTCGATGAACATACGGCGCGGTTCGACATCATCACCCATCAGGGTGTTAAACATCATATCTGCACCGACAGCGTCTTCAATCGTGACCCGCAGCATACGCCGTGTCTCGGGATCCATAGTGGTGTCCCATAGCTGGTCTGGGTTCATTTCCCCCAAGCCTTTATAGCGCTGGAAGGACAAACCACGCTGACCTTCTTGCATTAGCCACGCAATCACTTCGGAGAAATGCGCCACTGGCTTCTGACGCTCCCCACGGGCGATATAGGCACCCTCCTCAAGGAAGCCGTCCAAGGTGGCGCCTAACTCAGCGATACCCCGATAGTCAGCGCTTTCAAAGAAGTCGAGCCCCCATACATACTCCGTCGTTACCCCATGAGCAATCAAAGAAACAGCGGGTAGGAACAAGCCCCGTTCAGTATCTTCCTGAAGGTGGAAGTTGTAGCGTGGCCCACCCTCATAGGCGACCATATCGTCCATGGTTTTTTGCAGTTCATCGATCCAGTTCTGCATAGTCACGCGGTCTTTAAGGCTCGTTTCACCTTTCAATGCGGACGTATGAATAATCTGCTTAAGCACTTCATTGGGGTATACACGGGAAAGCCGGTCAATCCGCTTCATGACGTTACGGTACTGATTTACCAAGGCTTCGAGCTGTGACCCTGAAATACCCGGCGCATTAGCATTTACATGTAAACCAGCACCATCCAAAGCAGTGGTGGTCAAATAATCCACCATCGCTTGCTCATCTTTAAGATAGAGCTCTTGCTTGCCACGTTTAATTTTGTACAGAGGAGGCTGAGCAATAAAGATATGCCCGCGCTCGATAAGCTCCGGCATCTGGCGGAAAAAGAAAGTCAAAAGCAGTGTACGAATATGCGACCCATCGACGTCAGCATCCGTCATGATGATAACGGAATGGTAGCGCAACTTATCCGGGTTAAACTCTTCACGACCGATCCCACAACCCAATGCGGTAATCAATGTGCCAACTTCTGCTGAAGAGAGCATTTTATCGAACCGCGCTTTCTCAACGTTTAGTATTTTACCCTTAAGCGGCAAGATAGCCTGAGTACGTCGGTCACGACCTTGCTTGGCACTGCCTCCCGCCGAATCACCCTCCACCAAATACAGCTCAGAACGACTAGGATCTTTTTCTTGGCAGTCCGCTAATTTACCAGGAAGACCTGCAATATCGAGCGCGCCTTTCCGGCGCGTCATATCGCGGGCTTTACGAGCCGCTTCGCGGGCTCGAGCAGCATCAAGCATCTTATTAACGATAGCTTTAGCTTCGTTAGGCTTTTCAATTAAATATTCAGAAAACAGGCGGCTCATTTCCTGCTCAACCGCTGTTTTTACTTCACTGGAAACAAGTTTGTCTTTTGTTTGTGACGAGAACTTTGGATCCGGCACCTTTACAGAAATAATTGCCGTCAAGCCTTCGCGAGCGTCATCACCGGTCGTGTTGACCTTGGCCTTTTTGAGTAGATTTTCTGCGTCAATATAATTATTCAGAGTACGGGTAAGACCGGCGCGAAAACCAGCCAAATGCGCCCCACCGTCCCGCTGTGGAATATTATTGGTATAGCAATAAATACTTTCAGTGAAGACTTCACTCCACTGCATTGCTACTTCCACCTCTACGCCGTCATCGCGTACAGCGTTAAAGTGGAACACGGGATTAATAACGCTTTTGTTAGTGTTGAGGTGTTCAACAAAAGCCCTTAAACCGCCTTCATAGTGAAATAGCTCTTCTTTGCCGCTGCGCTCGTCCATCAAGCGAATAGCTACACCGGAGTTCAAAAAAGATAATTCACGCAAGCGTTTCGCTAGAATATCAAAATGAAACTCAATATTTGCAAAGGTTTCAGTTGAGGGGCGGAAATGGACCTTCGTTCCGCTCTTCTCTGTTTTACCAACCACGCTTAGCGGTGCCTGTGGCACGCCATGGTGATACATTTGTTCAAACACTTCACCCTGCCGCCAAATGGTTAAGCGTAATTCTGCAGACAGTGCGTTAACAACGGATACTCCAACACCGTGAAGCCCACCGGAAACTTTATATGAGTTGTCGTCAAATTTACCGCCTGCGTGCAGAACGGTCATGATAACTTCAGCGGCAGAAACGCCTTCGCCTTCGTGAAGTTCGGTTGGAACTCCCCGGCCGTTGTCACTCACGGTTACCGACTCATCCGGGTGAATGACAACACGAATTTCACTGCAGTGCCCTGCCAAGGCTTCGTCGATGGAGTTATCCACCAATTCAAAAACCATGTGGTGCAGCCCGGTACCGTCGTCGGTGTCACCAATATACATACCTGGACGCTTACGTACCGCGTCCAGCCCCTTGAGCACCTTGATGCTTGATGAATCGTAAGCCTGCTCGCTCATTGACCACTCCGTCGTGAAGTCTGTCTCATTCCGTATCGTCTAATATCCCTGCATTGATGGACCAGGCTAGCTGGTCGGCACTAGGTGACCTAGCCCCTGGTCGGCATGTTTCACGTGAAACATATTGACAGAGGTAGTCGTGTCCCAGGTGCTACTTAACGCAGAAGGTTCAACGCTGGTAATAAATGCTTGGCACTGCATCTCTTCTAGTAGCCGGCAAAACTGATGGCGATTTTGCTCATCAAGCTCTGCCGGTAAATCGTCAATCAAATAAATACAGTGCCGCTGTGCTGTTCTTTCCAGAAACCGCCCCTGGGCTAGCTTTAATGCGCTAACCACTAATTTTTGCTGGCCTCTGGAAAGCACTTCAACAGCGGGCTGTTTATTCAGCCTGATTTTTAAATCGGCGCGCTGAGGACCTTGCTGGGTGAATCCCATTTGCTGGTCACTCCCGCGACTATCATGCAGCACGGCTGAAAGAGTGCGCTCTTTATCCCACCCTCGCGCATAGTGCAACGTCAGGCCTGGTAGCGGCAGCAGGGCTTTGAGCGTTTCCTCAAACACAGGAAGAAACTCGCTAAACCAAGCGTGGCGCAGCATATCCATTTGTTCGCCCCAAATGGCTAGCTCTTGTTCCCAAACGGCCATTTCTTGAGGTTCTATTCTACCACGCCTAAGAAGCGCATTCCGATGTTTCACTGCGCGCCGGGTACGCTTCCATATACCCAAAAAGTCATGTTTCACGTGAAACACACCCCAGTCGAGAAATTCTCGACGTCCTGCAGGAGAACCTTCAAGCAGACGGAAAGCATCAGGGTTAATTAGCTGAAGTGGCATTGCTTCAACCAGCTCGGCTAGACGCGCGTTTTTATCGCCGTTTAAGCGTAGCTCAAGCTCTCTCTGGGCGCGCAGACGACGTACGCCTAGGGCTATGCCAGGCTCTCCCGCCAAACGTCCATACAGCGTCATATGAGGCTGATCAGCTTGAATGGCATTTTTTAGTTGACGTGTGCGAAATGAACGCCCCATTCCCAGAATATGGATTCCCTCAAGCAAACTAGTCTTACCACTACCGTTGGGGCCACTAATAATATTAATACGTGGAGAAGGGAGCATATCAATTGGGTTGAGATTGCGTAAGCCTTGGAAGTTAAGCAGTGTCAGGCTCATTCCATCATCACCACGCTAAGGAGAACCAACAAAATTAGGCCGTTATACCTAATGAGGAAACGGCGTTCCTGGTGCCAGAAACGCCGCTACTTAAGACAATACAAACGAAAAACATGGTGCCTATTAGAGCCGCATGGGCATTACAACGTAGAGCGCGTCGCCGCCGCCAGGCTCTTCAAGTAGTGCGCTACTATTAGGATCAGCTAACGTAATCTGCACACGCTCTTCGTCTAATACGGTCAATACATCCACAAGGTAGCCAACGTTAAAACCAACTTCCATTGCCCCACCACTGTACTCGATAGCAATGTTTTCCTCGGCTTCTTCTTGTTCAGGGTTATTAGCCATCACTTTAAGATTATTTTCCTCAAGGTAGAGCCGAACCCCACGGTATTTCTCATTAGAGAGGATAGCAGTACGCGAGAGCACTTGACGCAGCTCAGCACGCTCTGCGATCAATACTTTATCGCCATTACGTGGCACTACACGCTCGTAATCCGGGAATTTGCCATCAATCAACTTGGAAGTGAAAGTAAAGTCACCCGTATGCGCACGCACATGGCTTGAACCCAATGTAAGGCTCACCGGCTCATCGCTGTCATCTAACAAACGCGAAAGTTCTAAAATACCTTTGCGCGGTACAATAAGTTTTTGCGACTGGCTAACAGAGATATCGATCGGACGCGAGCACATAGCTAGGCGATGGCCGTCCGTCGCAACGGTGCGCAGCAAATTACTTTGGATTTCCAGCAGCATGCCATTGAGGTAATAGCGTACATCCTGTTGGGCCATTGCAAAGGATGTGGCTTCAATCAAGTGCTTTAAAGTGCCCCGGGGCACGCTAATTTCCTGACTGCCGTCTGCATCTTCGATATTCGGAAATTCAGCCACCGGCAGCGTTGACAACGTAAAGCGCGAACGTCCACTCCGCAACACGGCACGCCCCTCTTCTACTGAGAGCTGTATGTCAGATTGGTCAGGCAGTGATTTACAAATGTCCATTAACTTGCGCGCGGGAACCGTGGCTGAACCAGGTTGATCTACTTGACCCGCAACAGTGCGCCCAATCAACTCGACTTCTAAATCAGTGCCGGTAAGCGACACTTGGTCGCCCTCCACCTGAATTAGCACATTAGAGAGTACGGGCAGCGTTTGGCGGCGCTCGACAACACCAGCGACCAGAGTCAGCGGACGTAACAGCGCTTCTCGGGAAATCGAAAATTTCATCAATACTCCGGTTCTATATCCTGAAAGACCTATAAATAACAGGCTCGTCCCATGGAATGATTAACTGGTCAGCAGGCGCAGTAAATTCTTGTAATCTTCACGAATATCCGCGCTCTCTTCCTGTAAGGATTTAACTTTGCGGCAAGCGTGCAAGACCGTCGTGTGATCCCGGCCACCAAAGGCATCACCAATTTCCGGCAAACTATGATTCGTCAGCTCTTTAGCAAGCGCCATCGCTACCTGACGAGGGCGTGCAACAGAGCGCGAGCGACGTTTCGAAAGTAAGTCGGCCACCTTTATCTTGTAATACTCCGCCACTGTACGCTGAATATTATCCACGCCAACCTGCTTATCTTGAAGCGCCAGCAGATCTTTCAGGGACTCACGAATAAAATCTTGGGTAATGGTTTTACCCATAAAATGTGAATCCGCAATAACTTTTTTCAATGCACCTTCTAACTCACGCACGTTGGAGCGTATTTTCTGGGCAATGAAGAAAGCAGCATCGTGAGGCAAATCAACCTTAGCTTGATCGGCTTTTTTCATCAATATAGCGACGCGAGTCTCAAGTTCAGGTGGCTCAATCGCCACCGTTAGGCCCCAACCAAAACGGGATTTGAGTCGCTCTTCAACACCGCTTATCTCTTTTGGGTAGCGATCAGAGGTCAGAATCATCTGCTGACCACCTTCCAAAAGCGCGTTGAACGTATGAAAAAACTCTTCTTGAGAACGCTCTTTGCCAGCAAAAAACTGAATATCATCAATGAGCAGCGCGTCCACACTGCGATAAAAACGCTTGAAATCATTAATAGCGTTAAGCTGCAATGCCTTGACCATGTCAGCAACAAAGCGCTCGGAATGCAGATAAACGACGCGAGCATTCTCGCGCCGTGTGGCTAACGCATTGCCCACTGCATGCATTAAGTGAGTCTTACCAAGCCCCACGCCACCATATAGAAACAGAGGGTTATACGCACCGCCGGGATTTTCTGACACCTGACGCGATGCTGCGCGCGCTAATTGGTTCGACTTACCTTCTACAAACGTATCAAACGTAAAATTTGGGTTGAGTCCACTGCCATGTTTTAGGCTGCCTTCAACCTGAACCTGCCGCTCGTTGGTTCGTCTTGGTGCTTCTTCACGCAGCTTATCAATTTCACGATCATCGGAAACATTACCACGTTGTTGAGTGTGGACTGCCGGTGCAGAAGGTCGAGAGGGAGAGGCTGAGACAGGATGCCCCAGATCTCTATGCTGGGGAGCCTGGGTTGCAGGCTGCCTGCTTCCTACTGTCAAACTCACCTTAGGTGGTTTCGCAGGCGCAAGCTCACGCATCAGCTCGCTAATCCGCTTGGCATACTTATCACTCACCCAATCGCGCACAAAACGATTAGGCGCAAGTAAGCGCAGCTCGTTGGACTCTCCTTCCTCTGCCTGCAGCGGGCGTATCCAGGTGTTGAACTGTTGAGAGTTCAACTCATCCTGCAGGTTGTCCAGGCACTGTTGCCAAAGCGTGAGTGACACTCATCTCACCATCGGTTGAAAACGGCCGACCATTGTAGCGCCCAAAGCGCCGGTTATCCACATGGGTTTAGATCTCAATATTGGGCTGTGGACAACTCAGGGTAAGCTAGCGGGACAAGCGTGTGAACAACCGTGGATAATCCCAAAAAACACCATTCTTACACGTCTTAATCACATCAAACCAACAACTTATGTCCCGCTTATACGCGACTTACACACAGATTTTTTATCTCTATAGGTAACTAATATTAAAGAGAAATAAATGCTTATCCACAAATAGTATCCCCACTATTAATAACAACAGGTTTAAAAGTACTAACTAGTAATAGTAGTGTCGTCATTAAATATTCATCAACGCACTTGAAACTGAGATCCATTGCCGTGATGAGGCTTTTTATGCAAGGAAAAATTGCACCCAGCGTTGGAAGTCTCTACAATTTCCGGTCTTGAATTGAAACTCCCCGGCTAGTTCTCCACTGGACCGGGCTTTTTGGAATTTACTTTCCGTCCTAAACCACGTGGGAATAACGAGTTATGAAACGCACTTTTCAACCTAGCGTTCTCAAGCGCAAGCGCGCGCATGGCTTCCGTGCTCGTATGGCGACCAAAAACGGTCGCGCCGTCCTTGCACGTCGCCGTGCTAAAGGCCGCAAGCGTCTGAGCGCCTGATCTCGGATTGCGTGCGCCGAAGCAAGACTTTCCCCGGCAGTTACGATTACTTAACGCTGGGGATTTCAGTCACGTGTTTGAGCAAGCCGACCTAAAAGTACACGGCAAAGGTATGATGGCGTTAGTACGCTTAAATACTCGAGGTCATCCTCGCCTTGGATTGGTGGTCAGCAAAAAAAATGTCAAGCGCGCTGTAGATCGCAACCGCTTCAAACGTCTCGTTCGAGAATCTGTTCGTCTTCGTCAGGAACAATTACCCTCTGTGGATATTGTCGTTCTTGCTAGGCGCGGCGTTCAGGATATCGATAACAGCACTTTGCATCGCCAGTTACACGGCATGTGGAAGCGACTTCAGCGTGACGCCCTGGCGATATCAACTCCTTCGCCAATGCGTGATACGTGACCTTTGGTGCACACCTCGCCGCTCGACCTCGGCCTGCCGTTTGGCAGGCTTTCGTGTGTCAAGAGTCGAGTAAATGACAATGCGCCATTAGCATGTTCATAACCCAGCGGGCAGACCCCTCATGGACGTAAAACGACTTTTATTACTGATTCCACTAGCCGTACT
>NZ_REBQ01000008.1 GCF_007692655.1 Halomonas sp. | reverse complement strand
AAACATCAAATGAAAAGGACCTCATCATGATTGAATCAATAGAAGAGCTCGAAGCAATTAGAAAATCGTGTCATTCGATGGTAACAAGGAGTTCAAGCCTCTCTGCGGGTGCGGCCATTGTTCCCATTCCGGGGGTGGATATAGGTTCCGATGTGGCCATTTTGATGCGTCTAATTCCTAAAATTAATGAAAAGTTTGGTTTGTCGCCTGAACAAATCGAAGGCCTTGATACGCAATCCAAGCTCTTTGTGATGACCGCCATTTCCAATACAGGAAGCAAAATGGCGGGTAAATACATCACGAAAAAGCTTATCGTCATGCTCTTAAGCAAGATGGGTGTCAAAGTTGCGTCAAAAGGTGTGGCTAAATTCGTACCCTTTGTAGGCAGCGCCGTGGCAGGTGGTATCAGTTTCAGCGCCATGAAGTACATGGGCAACAGCCATGTTGAAGATTGCTATCAAGTTGCCTTGGCAGCACTTGAGAATGAGCGGCGTCAGCACGAAATCATCATCGAGCCTGAACCTGAACAAGGCGGCTAGCCAAGCCGCCTATTGCCTCAAGCAGGCTGAGGCTTATTGGACTCCTCACCGATCAGCTTGCCCGGCAGAGGCCCGGTCATCGTTTCCTGGGGTTGATAGTGCATAACCGAACGAATTGCCTCGCCACGGCGCAACAGATCAAACGCCGTATTGATATGGTCATGGCTCATGTTGTGGGAGATATAGGGGTCAACGTCGAAACGTCCTGACAGCCATTCATCGACCATGCCCGGCAATTCGGAACGCCCCAACACACCGCCGAACGCGCTTCCCCGCCAGACTCGCCCAGTCACCAGCTGGAAAGGTCGTGTCGAAATCTCTTCCCCGGCCCCGGCAACACCGATGATGATGCTTTCTCCCCACCCCTTGTGGCAGCACTCAAGTGCTGCCCGCATTAAGCGAACGTTGCCTACGGCTTCGAAAGAGAAGTCAACGCCACCATTGGTCATCTCGATGATCACCTCGTGTAGCGGCTCGGGATATTCGTTCGGATCGAGGCACTCCGTCGCGCCCAGCGACAGTGCGAGCGGAAACTTGGCCGGATTGACATCGATGCCGATGATTCGCCCGGCCCCCTGGAGTTTGGCCCCTTGAATAACGGCCATGCCGACGGCACCCAATCCAAACACTGCTACCGTATCGCCCGGTTTCACCTTGGCGGTATTTCTCACCGCGCCGATGCCGGTGGGTATCGCACACCCCATCACACTGGCCTTGGCCAGGGGAGCCTCCCGGCTGATCTTGGCCACCGCGATCTCCGGCAGCACCGTGTACTCGCTGAAGGTGCTGGTGCCCATATAGTGGTGCAGCATCTTGCCCTTGTAGGAGAAGCGGCTGGTACCGTCCGGCATCAGCCCCTGCCCCTGGGTCTTGCGAATGGTCTGGCAGAGATTGGTCTTGCCCGAACGAATATAGGGGCAATTCGGATCCTCCGGCGTATAGAGCGGAATCACATGGTCGCCAGGTTTTACCGAGGTGACCCCGCGCCCGAGCTCCTCGACGATGCCCACGCCCTCGTGGCCCAACACACAAGGAAACAACCCCTCGGGATCTTTGCCAGATAGCGTAAACATATCCGTGTGGCACAGGCTGGTGGTGACGATCCTGACCAGGACCTCCCCCTCTTTCGGCCCCTCCAGATCGATCTCCTCAATTTCAAGTGGCCGGTTAGGCTCCCAGGCAATGGCTGCACGTGTTTTCATCATCATCTCCGTGGTTGCAAGCGTTGATTCCCAAGGCATCAATTATGCTATTTTGTGTTATGTTATAACATAATCTTAAAGCAATACGAGTCACCCATGAATATCTGGATGCAGCTAGAGAGTGCCGAACGTGGCGAGCGCCGACCATTGGCGGCGGTGATCGAATCCATTCCCTGGAACGCCGATGGCTTGATCACCGCCATCGCACAGCAGCACGACAGCGGCGAAGTGCTAATGCTGGCGTGGATGAACCACGCGGCGCTGCTCGAAACCCTGGCCAGCGGGCAAGTCTGCTACTGGTCACGCTCGCGGCAGACCCTATGGCGCAAGGGTGAAAGTTCCGGCAACCGGCAGCGGCTGGTTGAGGCACGGCTAGACTGCGACGGCGACGCGGTGTTGTTACGCGTCGATCAGCAAGGTCCCGCCTGCCACACCGGGCGACCCAACTGCTTTTACAACGCCATCCGCAGCGAGACGATCGAGGTTATCACCGCGCCGCTGAGCCATTGATCGGCGAGTTTAACCCAGCACACTAGCTCCACGGAAAAGCGCAATACGACGTGAAAGAAACAAAGACTAGGTACACGAAACAAGACTAGGTGAACGAAGCAACGACTATGCAACCATCCAACACCCTAACGCGTCGCCATGCCGATCTGCTGGTACTCAACGGTCAGGTGGTCACCCCCGCTGGCACCGAGCGCCTGGACATCGCCTGCCTGGGTGGCCGCATCGTCGCACTCGGCGAGCTGCGCGGCCGCTGGAGTGCCGACAACACCCTGGAAGCCGCCGGCCTTCATGTACTTCCCGGCGTCATCGACACCCAAGTGCATTTCCGCGAACCCGGCCTAACCCATAAAGAGACCCTGGAAGCGGGCACACGCGGCGCCGTGCTAGGCGGCGTTACCGGGATCTTCGAGATGCCCAACACCTCGCCATTAACCCTCACACCAGCGGATCTCCAAACCAAGTTCGACCTCGCTCAAGGCCGTGCCTGGTGCGACCACGCCTTTTATATCGGCGGCTCGGCGGTCAATGCCGAGCGCCTAGCCGAGCTGGAACAGCTGCACGGCTGCGCTGGTGTTAAAGTCTTTATGGGCAGCTCCTTCGGCGACCTACTGAGCGATGACGACGCTGTTCTGCAACGTATCTTACGCCACGGCAAACGGCGCATGGCGGTGCACGCCGAGGATGAGACACGCC
>NZ_REBQ01000009.1 GCF_007692655.1 Halomonas sp. | reverse complement strand
CCAAAGATCGTGTCACGCAGCGAACCAACCGGATCCGTTATAAATTGGGCTGGCCAGCGGGGATATTTAATCGCGATCACTGGGGGAAACCCAAGGGCATGCACTGGCATACCTATGAGCGACTTCGTCAGGAACACGACGTTCTCAAAGACAAGATCCTGATCGGACTTGCTGCTGATCTGAAACGGTTGACAGGTCGAGATTTGTAAACAGACTGGTCTTTGAGTGGCGGTGGCGTTGCCACCATTGGGGGCTGTGGTAAATATGGCAAGCAATATGAATATTAACTCCAAACCTGTGGGGATCTTTTCATGCGCTATTTGATTACTTATATAGCCATATACTATGGTATTCGTTATGGGTCTTGACGCTCGGAGCATTGCTGAAACCCTTTCAACAACAGAATATCGTGTTGTGTCTGCAAAAAAAATAACACTCCTTGCCAATCCTAAAGGTAAAAACGCTGTTGCAGATGCGACCATAAAGGCTCTTGTGCCTGTGCCGGATGGCCTTGGTTTCATGATTATCTCTGGGGATGGTAACCGGGAGTTAGTACAGCGTGGTGTTGAAAATATCTTGAAGGCTCGTTCGCTGGTGGGTGAATCCTGTGCAGCTGCAATCTTGCCACCAGTCTTGACCGGACAGATTGATGGGCGCACTTATGCTCTCTGGCAAAAGCATCAGCCTTTGCCAACAGGCATAGGCAGTAAGATAGTCAAGCGGTGGATGTATGCTCCGCGGATACTAGACTGGGCACATGAACTGTGCGCCGATAGCCTACGACCAGCTCTGGATGAGAAATCCCAGTTTCAAGCGCCATTAGAGTTGGTCAGTAGGGATGCAGCATTTCCGCCAGCTATGCGGCGCTATGCTGAAAATGCACTGAACCGGATTGGTGACTTGCGGCTAATGCAGTGTATCCAGCATGGTGATTTCTGGGAAGGCAACGTTCTTCGATCAATGAGGGGTGACTCTGAACTGTTCGTTATCGATTGGGCAGGTGCAAATTTAACCGGCTATCCAGTCATGGATGTCACGCGGATGCTAATGTCACTCAGCTGCAGCAAACGTGCTAGAGACTATAATTATGGTCGCCTCTGCCGCACTTTGTCGTGCGATAGGTGTGACCTCGTCGTTTACGCTTTGGCTTCTATTGGGTATTTAGGTGCAAACTTGGAACATTTTCCTGTAGATCGCTACTACAAACTGGGCGTGCGTATATTCAACTACCTAACGACCGAGTAAGCTAGCTTCCGACAAGCTCGGGGCAATGCAAAGATCAGGAGGAGTGATATAAATGAAATCCGCTCTCCGGTATAGGAGTAAGCAAATAATGGCCAGTCTTGGTCTCCGCGTGGAACGAATTCCCAATGCTGAGCGTATTCGTGCCAGTCTGCTACAGGGAACAAGTGGGTGGAATGTGGAGTTCGTTGGCCCGAGCGGTGTCGGCAAGACCTATCTGTGTCGGCAGGTCGCACCCAGTTTGTCACGACATTGGTTTTTCGAACGTCACGCAAAAAGTCTTTCTGGGAGCGTTCCCGAAGACCCACTGAAAGCGCAATACTTTTCACTGCTTTATGCCGCTCGCTTTGTTCGGTTGCAAAACACTGACCTTGGACTGGCTCGGAGGGCAGCTATTGTCGCTCGTATGTCTGAGGTGATTCGTCAAGGCCTAGTAGCTCATAGCCTAGGGTTACCACGCGGTTTCATATTGGATGATGGGATAGCGCATTTCTTTGCTGAACAAATCTTAGCACAAGATATCAACACTACTGCAACTTATCTGCGAGATATGGGCCTAATTTTTTTATTGCCGCCACGCCCCGATACCATTGAACTAGAAGCCTTGGCAATTGACAAATCTGTGTCGCAGGCTCTGCGTGAAGCAGCAATCTATTGGCGTTTGTATGATCTGGCTACACATTGCGGTGCACAGATATTAACGCTTGATGCAACTGAGCGCCGTCTTAACCCTCAGAAAGTTCATCACTTTTTCGACACTTTTTTTACACCAAAACGTCTCTTGTAGGCATTATGTAATGTCAATGTGTCTTATTGAGCTATTAAATATCCTTCGCTATTTTTGGAAAGGCTAAGCTATGGTGCCCCCACTTTTGGCGCTTTTCGTCTGGCCTCTGATCAGCGTAGTATTTTTCTGGAAACTGCGCCTGTCGCTTGCGATCCTGCTAACGATCCTTGGTGGATTTCTGTTTCTGCCAGAAAACATCGCGCTGGACCTGCCGGGTATTCCTAGCTTGGACAAGCAATCAATCCCAGCGCTGACGGCACTGGTGCTGGCGGGTGTATTCATGGATCGAACAACCTCAGGCGGGCCGTCTGCCAGCCTGTTTCCGCGTCAGCCCATGATCTTAATTTTGCTGGCTGTACTTGTAGCCGGGGCTGTGCTGACGGCGCTGACAAACAGTGATTCTCTTACATATGGGTTTCGTACATTGCCTGGTTTGAGGTTCTATGACGCAGCCTCGATGGCTGCGTCTACCCTGCTGATGATCCTGCCGCTTCTCTTGGCGAGGCGGTTCTTCGCAGATCCCGAGGCGCAGACCCAGTTGTTGCTGGTGCTCTGTGTAGTGGCGCTCGGGTATTCGCTTCTGGCGCTCTTCGAAGTGCGTATGTCGCCGCAGCTAAACAGATGGGTCTATGGATTTTTCCCCCATAGCTGGATCCAGCACGTCCGGGCGGGTGGCTTCCGTCCTGTGGTGTTTTTGCAGCATGGCCTTGTTCTGGGTATTTTTCTGTGTATGGCAATCTTGGCCACGCTTGCCCTTGTCCGGATTGATACCCGGCGTCGGAAGCTATTTTTGTTGGCGGCCCTGTGGCTGTTTGGCACACTGATGCTCTCGCGCAACCTTGGGGCCGTGTTCATCACAGTGGCACTTGCGCCTGTGATATTCTTGATGGGGGTGCGTGGGCAGCTTCTGGCGGCGGCA
>NZ_REBQ01000086.1 GCF_007692655.1 Halomonas sp. | reverse complement strand
CTCAGGGCGAAGTGCTGCTTTCGGTACGCCATGGCGAGATCATTATGCAGCGCGAGCCTGCCAGAATTACTACACCGCAGTGGCTTGGCTGACGCTAATAGCGCCTTTGCTCCCTGAAGGGCTAATCACTCCACTGGCTGGGCGCTTACATTCAGCGTAAAATGGCTGGGCTGTTATTCAGCAAAGTTCTCAGGGCGGGGTGAAAGTCCCCACCGGCGGTGATGATGGCCTACTACACGTTTTTCATCTAAGCCCGCGAGCGCTCAAGACTGTTATTTTTTTGCAGCTTCTTGAGGTCAGCAGATTCGGTGAAAAGCCGAAGCCGACGGTGATAGTCCGGATGAAAGAGAACGGCACCGTAGACATGCAACTCAAAAAAGTGGCTTAAGCCACTTTTTGTGGTTGCCTGACGACTGGTTCCGCGTGCCCTGATTCTGGTACAACTTATCCAAGAGAATGACCATGAATCAGACATTTCCGCTAACACTTTCAGATCACACCACGTCCCAACGCATCGCGTTTATTCAAGGGCACTGGCATCAGGATATCGTCGAAAAGGCCTATGCAGCTTTTATTGCTGAAATAGAACGCTGCGGCCTAAGCACCAATCAAGTGGATACCTTCACTGTTTCAGGTGCTTACGAAATTCCCTTACAGGCAAAAGTACTCGCTGAAAGTGGCCGTTACGGCGCCATTGTGGGGGCAGGCTTTGTGGTCGACGGTGGTATTTATCGCCACGATTTTGTAGCCCATGCCGTGATTGATGGCTTGATGCGCGTACAGCTAGATACCCAAATACCGGTGATCTCCGCCGTATTAACGCCGCATCACTTCCATGAACACAGCACGCATCATGATTTCTACACCCAGCACTTTGTTACCAAAGGGAAAGAAGCCGCCCAGGCGTGCTTAAATACCATGGAAAATCTGCATAGAGCCCGCAAGTTAAGTAACGCTTAACCCGTTAAGATTAAGGCCCAGCAAAACTGGGCCTGTCACGCTTAGTAAGTCACTGATGCTAACAGCTGCCGCTTATTACTCATCTTTGTATTCTTATTTAACATCCAGCAAGTAACCGTAAAACGCGGTGTTGCGCTGCCAACCCAGTGATTCATAAAGGTGCTGGGCACGCTCGTTCTCAACCTGGGTCATTAATATCAAGCGTGCCACGCCATGTTCTCTAGCGAGCTGAGTGGCAGCTTCCATTAGTGCTCGTCCTGTCCCTTTTTCACGGCAGTCAGGTAGCACGAAGAGATCATTGAGTGTCCAGCGTGCATTTAAGCCTACCGTGGATACGCCTGGGTAAAGCTGCACAAACCCCGTGAGCTGACCACTCTCGCTCTCACTGACTAAAATGCGTGAATCGGCTTGCTCAAATCGTTGCCGTAAAAAGCTACGGGCTGCCTCAACATTCGTGGGTTGGGCGTAGAACTGTCGATAACCGTCTAGCAGCGCCGTTAACGGATCAAGGTCATTCATTGTGGCAGAGCGAACAAATGTCATACTCATCTCCTGGGGTCGTTTTCCATCGCACCATGGATAGTGAATTAACACCTAAGTGATGACTGAAAACAACTTTTATCGCCCACTTAGGAGTGTCGTATGCCCGATTTTATTGCTCCCGACGGTCGTCCCCGCTGCCAGTGGTGTGGAGGCGCGCCGGAGTTTCTGCCCTATCATGACAATGAGTGGGGCTTTCCAGTGGATAATGACCAGCAGCTATTCGAGAAGCTGTGCCTGGAGAGTTTTCAATCAGGATTGAGCTGGCGCACGATTCTCAATAAACGCGAGAACTTTCGCGCCGCCTTCCACTATTTTGATTTTCATCAGATTGCCTACTTTGACGAAGGCGACGTGCAGCGCTTGCTACAAGATCCAGGCATTATTCGCCATCGCGGTAAAATCGAGGCGGTGATTAATAATGCCCAGCGGGCGATAGACATGGTCGAACAGGAGGGCTCGCTGGCTGTCTTCTTCTGGCGTTTCGAACCAGCCTCCGATTCACTAACCGCGCCGCAAACGCAGACCACTTCACTCGAATCCATCGCTCTTGCCAAAGAATTGAAAAAGCGCGGCTGGCAATTCGTTGGCCCGACCACCGTTTTTGCCTTTATGCAGGCCATGGGGCTACTGAATGATCATTCGCTAACGTGCCTCACTCGCGCATGGGTTGAGCAGGCGCGGCATCAATTTAAGCGGCCAATGTAAAAAAACGGCATCAAGACACTATACTTCTTATACCCCTAGTCAACGGCAGCGCCATCACCATATAGCTTGCCTGCGTATTCGATGGGTGCATTCTTGTAGTAGTGTATCGGTCTTTATAAGCTTATCTATCAATCAGACAGCAAGGGAACAACACGTTCCCAATGGGGTTAACGTGGCTCAATCGCTCTCTTCTCACACAGAATCCCGCGCTTCGATATGGAAGGCATGGAGCGTGCATATCTTTACCGCCAGCGGTGTGCTGCTCGGCACGATGGCGCTGCTTGCACTGGTCGACAATAACCCGGTCGCCTGCCTCCTCTGGCTGGGTGCCGCAATGATGATTGATGGTGTCGATGGCACTCTGGCGCGCAAATATGAAGTAAAGGCCATACTGCCCCATTTCGATGGTTCGACGCTCGACATGGTTATCGATTATTTAACCTGGGCTTTTATCCCTGCCCTTTTTATCTACTACTTTATTGAATTACCTCCCAATTTTGCACTGCTTGCGGTGTTCATCATTCTGCTTTCATCAATGTTCTGCTTCTGCAACACCAATATGAAAAGCCAGGATAATTACTTCGTTGGCTTTCCTGCCGCCTGGAATATCGCCGCAGCCTACTTTTATATTCTCGACTTCCCGCCGCTCATCACCTTTGCCACTATCGTGCTCCTGGCCATTCTTACCGTGACCCGGATGAAGTTTCTTCATCCCTTTCGGGTGCGCCTGTTCATGCCACTCAATATCGCCATCACGCTGGTGTGGTGTGTATGTGCAACATCGCTAGTGCTTTCCAGCCCCGAGCACGCCGTCTGGGCGCTATGGGGATGGGGCATTGCGTCTGTTTACTTTGCCGGTATGTGCTTATGGCGTACGGCGCAAGAGTCTTTTTATTGAACTAGCTGCGCACTGCACCGAGGAGCATGGAAGATGTCACTGACCCCACGGCAACAGGAGACGTTCCGAGCGCTGGCGGCAGAGATTGAAGGCATCGATGTCGAGGTCTATAAGCGCTTTGAGCGTGATCCTCTTGAGCCAATCATCGGCCTTGGGCAACGCAATTTGCGCATTGGCTTTTTCGGGCGCGACCCAGGGCGCGATGAGGTACGCCATGGCGAACCCTTCATTGGCGCTGGCGGGCAGTTAGTGAGAAAGGCACTTTACGAGCAACTGTATGGCGAAAAAATGCCTGACTTCGAGGCATCGCGTGCCGTGGGAGAGCACTTTTTTTGGATCAACACCGTGCCTTATAAGCCCGTCGGCAATAAGGCGTGGTCCATGAAGGTCAAGCGCCACTTTCACGACCTGATGAACGAGGTTCTGATCTCGCGCTGGGAGGGGCGGACGCTGATCACGCTGGGACGCGAGGCCTTCCTGTGGTTTGGCATTGGTCGTTCAAAGGAGGAGCGTGCGCGTCTGGAGAGCTTCTGGAAGAGTGAGCATCGCTTTGAGAGCAGTATCGAAGTGACGCTGGAGGATAATCGGAACCAAGCACAAGACTTTAAACTCTATCCCCTCCCTCACCCCTCTCCACTCAACCAGACCTGGTACACCCGCTTCCCAGGCCTATTGAAGCAGCGTCTGGAGCAGTTGGATGTGCGTCCAGGCAATCTCACACTGTAGAGGCGCGCCCGCTCTCCTCCCGCACCACGGCAGCGAATAGCGCTATCTAGGACAAAACAGAACCTTGCGGAGGTGGAATTGTTACCCACTCGCTTATAAATGCGACAGTAAAGAGGCTATTGACTAAGTGAGCAAAAACAAAGCGCTGAGCTAATCAAACCAACTGAAGAGTATTCTGGGGCGGTTACTCCGGCCACTTCTGCAACCCAGAAGGCCACTATTGGGAAGTCGCCAATAGTCCGTTTATAGATTTGCATGCATGAGGCAACCCTCATTGCCCAAGTGTGGAGAAGTTCAGAAGCACCTTCTGACCACGCGGGTGGAGTGCTGCTTCAACCGCTTGTCGCCACTCTTTGCCAGGAAACACTTGATAACTTGGCATACCTGTCTGGCCCAGGCGTTTCCAGATAGATACAAATTTTTGCTGCCAAGTTTCTGCAGACATCCCGGCCAAACTATCGCGCAGGTGAAATCTTCTGTAGTGAGCGCAAGGCTTGGGCGCCAACTGAATCGCCTGCCCCGTCAATAGCCCATAAGCAATAAACGTCGAGTCAGCGGCCATTGTTCGCAGTATATCTGCCGCGACTGGCCCACCTAAAGCGTCAAACACCACGCCCGACTCACGAGCCACATGCGAGATCTGCGACGTATCTTGGATAGATACCGGTTTGATACCAACTTTTTCCAGGCGGGCAATTCTACTCTCGGAACGGTATATGCCAACGACCTCCTTAGCACCGTGCTGATATGCCCATACTCCAAGGTATTCAGCGCAATTCGAACCGGCTCCAGTAAGCAACACACGCTTCCCCTTTACAGGCCAAGTTTCAAGCATGGCTAGGGCAGCTAAGGGGTTAATGTAAGCGCGTGCTGCGACGGAGTCAGAAATGGGATCGGGCACGGGCACTGCAAGAGCGGGATCACAATCTAAAATAGTCTGCCAAGTGCCATCGCCTCGTAACGGTAGAACTCGCTTCCCGACCAGGTAGGAATACTCTCGAGGAGCATCAATAACAACTCCAACTCCTTCGTAACCGGCGACGGCAGGAAGCTTTATGCGATGCGAATAGGCACCGGTGATAGGAATCAGGTCAGAGGGATTAACCGGAGCGCACAACATTCTCACCCTGAGCTTACCCTCACTCGCACCTGGCAATTCTGTTGTTTCCACTTTCAAAGCTTCAAGCGGACTTCCGAACGAGTGATAAGTGAGAGCATGGCGCCGCATAGATACCTCAGAAATGGAGATCGCTGACAGAGCACTCTGAATCAGGCTGAAGAGGTAAACTTCGAGATTAAGCTACCCAGAGGCAATGCGTATCCCGATTTGACCGAGTCCATGGCAACCATCGTTGTGAATGAACGCACGTTAGGGTGTTCCATCAGCGCCTCGCGGGTGAAATCTTCGTACTCCTGCAGCGTACGGGTCACCACTACCAAAACGAAGTCCATACTCCCTGTCACGTAATAACACTGCTGCACATTGGGGTGTTCCCGCATCCGCTGCTTAAACTCATCAACATGCTGGTTGCGTTCATATTCGAGATCAACACCGACGATGCAGGTAGTCGGCAAGCCTAGTGCCTTGGCATCTAGCCGCGCCTCCTCCTGGATAATAACGCCCCGTGCCCTTAATCGCTTGAGCCGCCGCTGAACCGCCGCTGCCGATAAGCCAACCGCTTGGCCGATACTCTCCCCCGTCACACGGGTATCGTGCTGGTAAATAGCCAGAATCCGACGATCAAAATCATCCAGTTGCTCCGACTGCAGCTCGCCCGCAGTTTGGTGACTCATTATGCAGTCTCCCCGCATTGGCCAGCATGGATATGCGGCCAGTAAAAAGGTATTGCCCGTTAAGCTAACGCAACTCAAGCGCAAACTTAACCATATAGGCAGAGACAACACCATGAGCCAAGTACGCACGATCCTGACCGAGGGCGACCCACGGTTAAGAGCCGCTTCCCAGCCAGTAGAAGAAATCACGTCCGATGTAGCAATGGTGATTTCCGAACTGCATGCCACACTTGCCGATTTCAAAGCGCGAAACGGGTTTGGCCGTGCCATCGCTGCCCCTCAGATAGGCGAGCCCTTGCGCCTTGTAGCGGTTCAACTGGGTGGCCGCCCCTTTACCTTGATTAATCCAGTCATTATCTGGCGCAGCGAAGCGACGCATCTGGTCTGGGATGACTGCATAAGCGTGCCTGGCCATATTGCCAATGTCAGGCGCCACACCAGTATCAGCCTAAGTTACCAAAACGAAAGCGGCAAAACCTGCCACTGGAATCACCTTTCAGCGTCACTGGCTGAACTGATTCAGCACGAGGTAGACCACCTTGATGGCCTGCTAATGGTGGATCGGATAGAGCATCCGGAAGATTTACAGCCGATTGCTCGCCACGCCGAGCTAATTGCCCCCCAACGCAGCGAGCAGCGCATCAAGCTGGAACATATTGCCTCTGCCTCCAGTCGTATCAACCCCGCTTTCCTGGCATCCCCGCAGTACCGCTCACCCACGCTTGATACCGCGATCGGGGCCGCCATGACACTGAAGGTCGAAACGCTCAACCCCCTGCGCAACTTCAAAGGGCGCGGTGCCGACCATTTTGTCTCCCACCATATTCAGCAAGATAAACCTGCACCGCTGGTTTGCGCTAGCGCCGGGAATTGGGGGCTAGCGCTGGCTCATGCCTGCAAGCAGCACGGGCTGCCCCTTAGCGTCTTTGTCGCTGAAAATGCTAACCCACTCAAAATCGCAGGCATCCGCGCACTAGGCGCAGAAGTAATGTTCGCAGGAGAGGACTTTGATCAAGCCAAACAGGCAGCGGCTCACTTTGCTAAACAGCACGGTGGCTTGTTTGTAGAGGATGGCCGACAAGCCGAGATTACCGAGGGTGCGGGCACGATTGCGGTCGAAATGCTCGCCCACGGTGACACATTCGATACACTTCTGGTGCCCCTCGGTAATGGCGCGCTTATAAACGGCGTAGGCCGCTGGTTCAAAGCCTCTTCCCCCGCCACCCAGGTGATCGGCATCTGCCCCCAAGGCGCGGATGCCACCTGGCAAAGCTGGAAGCGCGGCACGCTCGTGATTAATGATCAGGTGGATACCATGGCAGATGGGGTGGCGGTTCGCGCGCCCATTATCGAGGCGCTGGAGGATATGCGCGATCTAGTCGATGATATTTGGCTGGTGGACGAAGCCAGTATCGAAAAGGGTATGCGCCTTGGCCTGGAACATCTGGGGTTGCTACTGGAACCCGCAGGGGCGCTCGGTTTGGCCGCCGCCTATGCTAGGCGTGATCAGTGGCCTCAGGATGCTCATATAGCCACCATCCTCACTGGCGCCAATCCCTCGCCAACACTCACCGCCTCGTTACTAGCGGCCTTCGCGGCTAATTGAAAAGAAGACCACTTACCCTACACCTACCTCGTGCGCCTGCGCTTCTTTCACCATTTCAGTCGCCAGCTCCCCCACTGTCCGCACTGCCGTTTCAATGGCGGGTGTTAGCGTAAACGCATAGTTAAGGCGTAGGCACTGGCGGAACTTGCCCGAGGCTGAAAACAGCGAGCCCGGCGCCACGTGGATGGCGTGCTGTGCCAAGCGTTCATTGAGGCGCACGCAGTCCACTGCGGCGGGCAGCTCAACCCATAGCAAGAAACTGCCTTGGGGGTAGCTGATCCCCGCTCCTTTAGGAAAGTAGCGTTGTACCCAACTGATCATAATGTCCCGCTGGCGCTGATACTGTCGGGTAGCATAGCGAAGGTGGCGTTCGTAGTGGCCTTTAGCGACGAATTCCGCCACTGCCAGCTGCGGCATCGTGGCCGAGGCGCCGGTGGAGACGTACTTCATATGCAGCGCCTGATCGCGATAGCGGCCCGGCGCCAGCCAGCCCACTCGCAGCCCCGGCCCCACCGTTTTGGAAAAGCCGCTGCACAGCATCACGCGCCCGTCGTCATCAAAGGACTTCACTGTGCGCTGTCTGGGCAGAGTGAAGGATAGATCACCGTAAATATCATCTTCGATTATCGCCACATCAAAACGCTGAGCGAGCTGAAACAGCGCTCGCTTTCGAGCCTCGGGCATGGTGTAGCCCAGCGGGTTATTGTGGGTGGGTGTGACCTGTATGGCGCGGATCGGCCACTGTTCTAGTGCTAGCTCCAATGCCTCAAGGCTGATGCCTGTCTGCGGGTCGGTGGGGATTTCCAGCGCTTTTAAGCCGTTGGCTTTGAGAATCTGCATGGTGCCATAGAAGCTGGGCGAATCAACGGCTACTACGTCGCCTGGCTGAGTTAGGGTGCGCAGCGAAATGGCCAGCGCTTCCTGACAGCCGGTGGTGATCATGATGTCATCCGGGTGCAGCAAGCAACCGGATGCGATCGCCAGCCGCGCCACCTGTTGACGAAGCTCGGGGCTACCACTCAGCTTGTCATAGTTGAACCCAATTAGGTTACTGCTGCGATGGAGGCTCGCGAGGATTTTCGACAAGGGGCGTAGCGTCTCATATTCAAGATTAGGCACACCACGCCCCAGCAGCAACCGTGTGTCATCGCGCTGGGTGGCCACCAACTCCAGCACCTGATCCCATTGGGAAATATCCAATGGGCGTTGCGCGGGGCGAGAGACCGATGGCAGCACCGATGGCACCCGGCTTGGCAGCACAAAATAACCCGATTTAGGCCGCGACTCGATCAGCGCCACATCTATCAGTTGCCGATAGGCCTCCTGAGCGGTTGAGATACTAACCTCCAGCTCCTGGCACACTGCGCGAATAGACGGCAAGCGATCACCTACGCGATAAATACCGTGCTCGATACGCTCCCGCAAAATCGTCGCCACTTCTTCATAGCGCGTCATCACACTCTCCCACCCACAGCCCGACAACAATACAGATGGCATGCCCAGCGACCATACAGAGGTATTAAACTCCTTTCTGTATCCTTAAAACAATAAATCCTATATCTGTATTCAAATAGTAGCACTAAGTAATCTGGTTAGGCACATAGCACTCAAGGAGAACTACCATGCCACGCTTCAGCCTTCATCAGATTCGCTATCAGTTACGCTACCAATTGCACTCCTATCGCCACTATCGGCGTAGCCGCCGTCAGCTATTGGCGCTAGATGACCGGTTGTTGGAAGATATAGGCATTAGCCGCGAACAGGCGCAAAAAGAGGGACAAAAAGCGTTTTGGCAACACGCATCAGTTAACAAGGGAGACTTATATGAAAATCGCTGAGTATTACCTGCTAGATGTCTTTACCGACCAGCCGTTTACCGGCAACCCATTGGCGGTATTTCTAGAGGTCGATGGATTGGCAACCAGCACCATGCAGGCGTTGGCCAATGAGCTTAACCTCGCTGAAACGGTGTTTTTAAGTCCCGCTACTGGGCCAAATCACTACCCTATGCGTATTTTCACGCCTACTCAGGAACTACTGTTTGCCGGTCACCCCACGGTCGGCACCGCACAGTTGCTGGCGGAGCTGAAGCTTGTGAACCATACGCAAGGCGTTGTGCTTCAGCCCCCCATCGGCGAGCTGGCGGTGACCTACGAACAAGGTAGAGCAACGTTTACCACCGCCCAGCCCGCCATCATCACGGACAGCACTATTGATCGCCTCACTGCCGTAGAGCTACTAGGTTTAGATATCCACCAAGTGATTGGTGATCCCGTGATCTCCTCCTGCGGGCTGCCCTTTCACTTAATTGAACTCACCGACCAAGCAGCGCTAGAGAGTGTTCATATTTCCACGGCCACCTGGGCAAGTACAGTCACACCCAGCAGCGCCGAACAGGTATATCTGTATGTGATTGAGCAGAAAAACGAAGCAGAAACAGTCGTTAAAAGCCGTATGTTCCACATCCACGCCAGCCTGTGCGAAGACCCCGCGACCGGCAGCGCCGCGGCGGCATTGACCGGCTATTTGGCATCACTTCAGCCGGACGCCTTGCAATGCAAAATCCATCAAGGCGTTGAAATGGGGCGCCCCAGCATTATCTACACTGCCGCCAACGGCGATATCAAAATCGGCTTGGTGGAAGTGGGCGGAAATGCCGTGGTCATGGGTAGGGGCGCGTTTAACCTGCCTCAATAAATTGATCACAGCGCCCCTCTTATTACGTCCCTGGATTAACCAATTGCGGTCAATCTAGCGGGTGGATCAAGCGACGGTAACGTCCTTGGATAGATAGACATCCTGAATCGCATGCAGCAGGTTGACGCCATCTTGCATCGGTTTTTGGAATGCCTTGCGCCCCGAAATCAGACCCATCCCACCGGCGCGCTTGTTGATGACTGCCGTGCGTACTGCTTCGCCAAGGTCGGAATGCCCTTTGGAGCCGCCGCCGGAATTGATCAAACCGGCGCGGCCCATAAAGCAGTTGGCGACCTGGTAGCGGGCCAGATCAATAGGGTGGTCAGTAGTCAGCTCGCTATAGACATTGTCATGGGTATGCCCAAACCCAACCGCCCGGTAGCCGCCGTTGTTTTCGGGTAGCTTCTGTTTGACGATATCCGCTTTAAGGGTGGCGGCCATATGGTTGGCCTGGCTAGTGAGATCGGCTGAGACATGATAATCGGAGCCGTCCTGTTTAAAGGCAGGATTACGCAGGTAAGCCCATAAAACGGTGACCATGCCCAACTGGTGGGCGCGTTCGAAAGCCTCACTGATTTCCATGATTTGCCTGCGACTCTCATGGGAACCAAAGTAAATGGTCGCCCCCACCGCCACACAGCCCATATCGTGGGCCTGGTCGACATCGGCAAATAGCGTCTGGTCGTATATCGCCGGGTGGCTCAAGGTCTCGTTATGGTTGAGCTTAAGCATCATCGGGATCTTGTGGGCATAGCGCCGCGCCACGGAAGAGAGAACACCCAGGGTAGATGCCACGCCGTTGCAGCCACCTTCGATGGCCAGCTCAACGATATTGGCCGGGTCGAAGTAGCGCGGGTTCGGGGCAAAAGAAGCCCCCGCCGAGTGCTCAATGCCTTGGTCTACCGGCAGTAGACTGAGGTAGCCCGTCCCTGCCAAACGACCGTGATTAAAGAAGGCCTGCATATTACGCAGCACCGCCGGACTACGGTCGCTATCGGCCATCACACGGTCAATAAAATCGGGGCCAGGTAAATGTAAACTCTCTCGGGGAACGCCATGGCAGGTGTGATTCAGCAAACTCTCGGCATCGCTACCAAGCAAAGCGGCTATATCCGTCATCATGCAATCCTCTACGCTTTATTTGTAAGGAATTGTGAGTGTACGTCAAATACTCCTAAAATAGAGCATATAGCCTAAATAGAACCTGAGGGAAGTACCGCCCCAGAATAGGGGCGGCGAAATAGGATGCGGCTAAGAACCGCTGCTCTTTAAGCCGCCTGCACTTCAATACGGCGCGTGCGGTGGCTATCTTTCTTGGGTAGCGTTAGCGTTAGCACGCCGTTAACGATAGTGGCAGAAATGGCATCGCCATCTACCTCGTGACTGAGGTTAAAGCGGCGGGCGAAACGCTGACCACGAACCTCGGCATGCAGTGCAGTTAGCCCTTCAGGCATATTCAGCGCTACTTCACCCTCCAGGCTCAACACGTTATTGTCGAGCTCCACTTTCAGCGTTTCATGGGTAACGCCGGGCATATCCGCTACCAGCTTGAGCGCGTTAGACTCCTCAATAATATCCACCGCTGGCAGTAGCGTCTCTTTGCGCCGCTGTTCATTACCACGCTGCTGAAGCGGGGTGTGGTTGGATGAACGAACAACGTTATTCATGATTTATTCCTCCTTACCAAGGTTAATAAACATGATTTATGCCGCCTGAACATCAATACGCCGCGGTTTGAGCTCTTCGCGCTTAGGCAGCACGATCTCAAACACACCATGGGCATGGCGCGCCTCTGCCCGCTCGGCATCGAGACCGTCAGGGAGCGCAATCGCTCTGACAAACTCTCCGCTGGCACGCTCACGCCGAAATACCGGACGCGAACTTCCATCCTCATTGCTACCCGTTACAGCGTCGCGTTTGCCACGCAGTGTCAGCACATTGTCCTGGACATCAATGGTCAGATCCGAGGGCGCTAGACCCGCCGCAAACACATAGACCCGCACGGCATCGTCGCTACGCGCCACGTTGATCATTGGAAAACTACCTCGCGGCACCGCACGAATATCCATCGCATTGCCGTCGGGAAAGAAGCCATCCAGCAACTGGCTAAACCAGTCGAACTGCCGAGGCGAGCCAGTTTCAAAACGCTTGAGATCATCGAACATATCGAACACCTCCTACGTTAAGCAGACTATGAAAATTGTCATAAGAGGCAGCCTCTTACGCAATTCACTGAAGCAGCCTCTACGATCTGAAAAATAGGAGCGGTCAAGCATTTTTCAAGGGGCTGAATGGCAATTTTTTGACTTTTTCATTCGTTGACAAGACTACGACTAAAGAATAATAATATAAATACGAATGAGTTTTAGTCTCATAAAATTCAAGCCTGCCATGCCCTCATGGTCACCTGGACTCGCCTTTAAGATGCCCGCTTCTTCGCCCCTTGTGGTGCCTTTGGCATCCACCTATCGGCGCTTTATTGTTACTCGCCTACTGATCATCGCAGGCTTAGCGATCGCGCTGGTGTTGTCGCTGCTTGCCGATATTGCCACCGGTCCTGCGCCTATCTCACTTAGCGAACTGATCACGCTGATTTTTGATGCGCACTCCCAAGGGCCCATTCAGCAGGCCATCGTTTGGGAGATCCGCATGCCGGCGGCGGTCATGGCGGTTCTGGTAGGTGCCACCCTTGGCCTGGCGGGGGCAGAGATGCAAACGGTGTTGAATAATCCCCTAGCTAGCCCGTTTACCCTGGGTGTGGGCGCGGCGGCAACGCTGGGCGCTTCGCTGGTGATTGTGTTCAACCTCACCCTGTTTGGGTTAAATGCCCACTACGCCACCGCCTTGATGGCGTTTGTATTTGCGGCCGCCTCAATGCTGACCATCAATGCACTCTCGCGCCTCTATGGCGCCAGCCGCGAGATTATCGTGCTGTTTGGTATCGCGCTGGTATTTGTGCTCAACGCTCTGGTCGCGCTTTTGCAGTTGATTGCCAGCCCCGATGCTCTGCAGCAACTCGTTTTCTGGACCATGGGCAGCCTGGCCCGCGCCTCCTGGGAGACGGTGGCTATCGTGGCTGCGGTGCTGGCTGTTTGCCTACCCTTCTCGCTGCGCAGCGCCTGGGCAATGACAGCAATGCGCTCGGGCGATGAACACGCCCGCAGCTTCGGCATTGCAGTTGAGCGGTTGCGCCTTATCTCGCTGTTGAGAGTGAGCCTTCTCGCCGCCGCCGCGGTGGCGTTCGTGGGCACCATTGGCTTTATTGGACTGGTTGGCCCGCATATGGCACGGCTGGCGCTGGGTGAAGATCATCGCTTTTATCTGCCGGGCAGTGCCCTGGCAGGTGCTTTAGTGCTTTCGCTTGCCTCGATCGCCAGTAAAACGCTGGTCGATGGGCTGGTGCTGCCGGTGGGGCTGGTGACATCACTGGTTGGGATCCCCTTCTTTATGGCGCTGATCATGATGCAGGGGCGAGCGCGATGAGTGCAGGCTTTACGCTTAGCCATGTTACCACCGGCTACCGTAAGCGGCGTGTCTTTGAGCAGCTAAGCCTGCCTACGCTGCCGCCCGGTTCGCTGGTAGCGGTACTGGGGCCCAATGCAGTCGGCAAGTCGACGCTATTAAAAGCTATTGCTGGCCTGCAACCTGCCAGCGGACGCATGCAGCTTAACGATATTGAGCTAACCAGCCTCAGCAGTGCGGCAAGAATGCGCCATGTGGGTTATTTACCACAAACCCTCCCCCAGGCCACCACGTTAGTGGCCTACGAAGCGGTTCTTAGCGCCTGCCGGGCCGTACGCCCTGACCTAAGCCGTACAGCAATAGAGGCGTTAATCGAGCGGGTGTTCGATGTGCTTGCTATTCGCCCGCTGGCCCTGCGCCCACTCAGCGAGCTCTCCGGTGGTCAGCGCCAGATGGTTGGCTTGGCCCAAGCCATTGCCCGCCAGCCCGCGCTGTTACTGCTGGATGAACCCACCAGCGCGCTGGATCTACGCTGGCAGTTGGCGCTGATCGATACCGTGCGCGCGGTCATCGCCGAACGTCAGGCGGTCTGCCTAATGGCGATTCACGATATCAATCTGGCGCTGCGTTTCTGCGATCAGGTGCTGCTATTTGGTACTGGCGGGCTACTGGCCGCTGGCGATCCCCACACGGTGATCACCCCCGATGTGCTACACGCCGCCTACGGGGTAGAAGCGCGAGTCGAGCGCTGCTCACTGGGGCGACCCGTGGTGCTAAGCGATCGGGTCAGCAAGCCCTCTGCGAATACTATTTAGCGACTTTAATTTGGGATAACGAAATGCGCCGTTTGGCT
>NZ_REBQ01000090.1 GCF_007692655.1 Halomonas sp. | reverse complement strand
CTCAGGGCGAAGTGCTGCTTTCGGTACGCCATGGCGAGATCATTATGCAGCGCGACCTGGCCAAGATCACCACGCCGCCGTGGCTTGGCTAATGCACCAAAGGCAGGTTAGATTAGCCATTTAATCGACCAATATGACCGACGAAGGAAACCCACGATGGGCATCGAGACCGTTCGCCAGTTTTTTGCCGAGCATGCGCCGGAGGTAAACATCGAAGAGCTTGAAACGAGCACCGCCACGGTGCAGCTGGCCGCAGACGCCCACGGCGTGGCGCCAGGACAAATTGCCAAAACCCTGGCGTTTAGAGTCGGTGAAAAACCACTACTGATTGTGGCCAGCGGAGATGCCCGCATCGACAACCGAAAAATCCGCGATACCTTTGGCGGCAAGGCAAAAATGCTCGACGCCGAGACGGTCATGGAACTCACCAGCCACCCCATCGGCGGCGTTTGCCCCTTTGGCCTCGCCTCCGACCTGCCGGTGTACTGCGATGAATCGCTCCACGCCTATGACGAAGTGCTGCCCGCCGCAGGCTCGCCCAACAGCGCCGTGCGTCTAAGCCCCAAACGCCTCGCGGAGCTAGTCAATGCCGAGTGGGTGGATGTGTGTTATTTAACGTCCAGCAAGTAACCATAAAACGCCGTATTGCGCTGCCAGCCCAATGATTCGTATAGATGCTGAGCACGCTCGTTCTCTACCTGCGTCATAAGCATCAGGCGCGCTACACCATGTTCGCTTGCTAGCTGGGTGGCAGCCTCCATTAATGCCCTGCCGGTGCCTTTCTCACGGCAATCCGGCAATACAAAGAGATCATTCAAGGTCCAGCGGGCATTTAAACCCACCGTGGACACCCCTGGGTAAAGCTGAACAAAACCGGTTAGCGTCCCTTCAGCGTCTTCGCTGACCAAAATACGCGAATCTGCCTGGCCAAAACGTTGACGCAGAAAATCCCGTGCTGCGTTTACGTCACTTTGCTGCTTATAGAACTGGCGATAGCCATCCAAAAGTTCTGCCAAAGCATCAATGTCGTTAATACTTGCTGCACGAATCGTCGTCATAAAGACTCCCTCAAAAAGTGGTGATGCCTGCAAAATTAGTACTGTATCAATACATCCAGTAAACACCGCCTTGCTGAATAGGTACAGTACCAATAGGCACGCTAGCAGCATCCCGATTCTAATGCCTTAGCTAACACGCTCAGGAGAAGTGGTGGAAATTTCGGCGGTTCCGCGGTCACCTTTATCTTTATGCAGGCCATGCGTTTCATCAACGCTAAGTTGCATCACCAGCGCAACGGGTGCGGTAACAGGTTACCCCATCGGCGCGCAATCAGGACGAGGGCGAGCTTGTCATGGAAGGGCATGAGCCCTTTCTACTGTTTAATCACACAATACATAAAATCAAGAGTTCGACCATACTTCATAAACAGATGGCCTGCCTGCGTATTTTTTAGGTGCCTTCTTGTAGTACTGTATTGCCTTTTACAGGCTTATTTATAAACTGAACAGAGAGGGGACAACGCGTTCCCAATGAGGTTAATGTGGCTCAATCACTTTCTTCGCACACAGAGTCCCGCGCCTCAAGATACAAGGCATGGAGCGTGCACATATTTACCGCCAGCGGTGTGTTGCTCGGCACGATGGCACTGCTTGCACTGGTCGACAATAATCCGGTCGCCTGCCTCCTCTGGCTTGGCGCTGCGATGATGATTGATGGCGTCGACGGCTCCCTAGCACGTAAATATGAAGTAAAAACCATCTTGCCCCACTTCGATGGCTCAACGCTTGATATGGTCATCGATTATCTGACCTGGGCCTTTATTCCGGCTCTTTTCATCTACTACTTTATTGAACTGCCGCCCAATCTTGCTCTGCTTTCGGTGTTCATCATTCTGCTTTCATCAATGTTCTGCTTCTGCAACACCAATATGAAAAGCCAGGATAATTACTTCGTTGGCTTTCCTGCCGCCTGGAACATCGCCGCAGCCTATTTTTATATTCTCGATTTCCCGCCGTTCATCACCTTTGCCACTATCGTGCTGCTGGCCATTCTGACCGTGACCCGAATGAAGTTTCTTCACCCCTTTCGGGTGCGCCTGTTTATGCCACTCAATATCGCCGTTACGCTGGTATGGTGCGCATGCACTACCTCACTGGTGCTCTCCAGCCCCGAGCATGCTGCTTGGGCGCTATGGGGGTGGGGAATTACATCAGCTTACTTCATCGGCATGTGCCTGTGGCGTACCGCCCAAGAGTGGTTCAATTGATAGGTTAATAGCTGATGGCTAACGACTTTACCGCCCCTGATGGACACCCCCGCTGCCACTGGTGCGGCGGCGCGGCGGAATTTTTGCCCTATCACGATCATGAGTGGGGCTTTCCTGTAGATGATGATCAGCGGCTGTTCGAGAAGCTCTGTTTAGAGAGCTTTCAATCGGGCTTAAGCTGGCGCACCATTCTTAATAAACGCGACAACTTTCGCGCCGCTTTTCACCACTTTGACTTCCACCAAGTCGCCCGCTTTGGTGAAGACGATGTGCAGCGTTTACTTCAAGACGCGGGCATTATTCGCCACCGTGGAAAAATCGAAGCGACTATCAACAACGCCCAACGTGCCAAGGAGATGGTCGAACAGGAAGGCTCGCTGGCGACGTTCTTCTGGCGCTATGAGCCGAACGAGTTAGCGGCACCACTAACTCAGACCACCTCGCCTGAATCCATAGCCCTGGCTAAAGAACTGAAAAAGCGCGGCTGGAAATTTTTCGGCCCCACGACCGCTTTTGCATTTATGCAGGCCATGGGGCTTCTTAATGACCACTCGCTAAACTGCATCACACGCGAACGCGTAGAGCAAGCGCGGCAACAGTTCCAGCGGCCCAGCTAAGCCGGGTTGATCCACTGCTAATATTATTACTCTAGCGCAACCGCATGCTCCTGCGCTTCTTCCACCATCTCAGCGGCCAGCTCCCCCACTGTCCGCACTGCCGTTTCAATGGCGGGTGTTAGCGTAAACG
>NZ_REBQ01000186.1 GCF_007692655.1 Halomonas sp. | reverse complement strand
AAAGATCGCGAAGGCGATCGTCTGCCCGATAAGCGTCATGTTGATATTCACAGGAATGTACCTCTGACAAGTTCGTGGCGACCGGAGTGAAACAAAACCGAGCGCTTAGCGCTCGGCTTGGCTGTCATTAACCGGCAACAACGAAAATCAGGTACATCGCGATACCAACACCGATCATCGGTACAGCATCCAGCAGACCAGCCATGATAAATGTCTTGGTTTGCAGTTGATCAGCTAGTTCAGGCTGACGTGCAGTGTTGTCCAGTAACTTACCACCCAGTATGGCGAAACCGAAGCCAGTGGTCAGGGCGCTAACACTGATCATGAAGGCAGCTGCGATGTAGACGATATCCATGATGAAACTCCTAATAGTGCGTTAAGTTCAAGGGTTTAAGGTTAGGGGTTATTGCAAAGCGTTGCTCTTAATCAGTGATGCTCGTGCGCAGCACTCAGATACACGATAGTCAGCGTCGTGAAAATGAAGGCCTGCAACGATACCACTAAGATGTGGAAGATGGCCCACGGCACATCCAACATCCAGATGGCCCAGAACGGCAGGAGGGCGATCAGGATAAAAATGACTTCACCAGCAAACATGGTGCCGAAAAGACGGAAGCCGAGACTAATGGGTTTGACCAGCAGGCCGACAATCTCAAGAATCAGGTTGAAAGGTGTCAGTAACCAGGTGTTAAACGGGGTAAGGGCGAGCTCTTTAGCAAAGCCACCAACACCTTTTACCTTGCAGCTATAGTAGATGATCATCAAGAACACACCGATGGCCATGCCCAAGGTGGCATTGATATCGGTGGTAGGTACCACTTTCATATACTCGAAGCCCAACCTACCAAATAGCTCTGGCAGGTAGTCAACTGGAATCAACTTCATGCTATTCATCATTAAAATCCACATGAATAGCGTCAAGGCGATGGGACCAATATTTTTGTTCTGCCCGTGAAAGGTTGAACGTGTGAGGTTTTCGATAAATTCAAACACCATCTCGACGGCGTTTTGCAGCCCGCCTGGAACACCCGTGGTCGCGACCTTAGCGGCTTTATTGAAAATCCAAAGGAACAGCACACCAAGACCAATAGACCAACCCATGGTATCCAGGTGAATTGCCCAAAATCCCATCTCAACGGCTTCAGTCGACGTTGATGCCAACGACCAACCGTTATCAGGATGTTTCCCGAACGTTAGGTTCTGGAGGTGGTGCTGTATGTAATAGATGGCCGATACTTCATTATCCGCTGCCATACTGCTTCCTCAGGTTTTGGGGGTCGACCGCTCACGTACAAGCCAAGGTGTTAGCCAGTGCATGAGTTGGGCCACCACATAGGCGACAAAGAAAAAAGCTGGGTTTGAAGGAGGCACTAGTACAAAAACCAGCGCAAAAAGTGCCACCGTCAAACCAAACTTACCCATCGCTGCTTGATATAAGTTCAGCACATTGCGTTGTTGCTGTTTTACTCGCGGCTGACGCGTACCGCGCCAAACGAAATACATGGATGGCAGTAGACTAACCATGCCACCTAACCAAGCGGATAACACGGCCTCTTGGTCTGCCCGCCAGGCGGCAACCATCATGACTAGCATGGTCATCACCAGTTGAGCATGAAATAACCGTTTAAAATCCAAACGTCGACGCTGGGTAATGGTAACTCTCTGCATTGGCCCAGCCATTTTCTGCGTTGATTCGCACCGCTACCATTATTTAACGTAATGCTAGCGAAGTAACTTTTTTGAGCATTTTCTTAAGTTTTTACTTAACTACTGTTTCAAGAGCTATTTTAAAAACTGTCTTAAGAACTGCCTCAACACTATCTGCCACAACAATTAGACAAACACCGGCGGATTATAGGGAAGCCCTATCGCACCTTCAACCGAGATGCACCGATTTTGAACGCATTAAGCCTCTTTTGCGACCAAAGAGGCAAAAAAAGCCCTCTTTTTGTCGCCATATTAAATAGCAGGCTATTTAATATGCGTTAAAATACCGTCGAGCTCTTCCAGGCTTGTATAACGAATGGTCAATTTACCTTTGCCTTTTTGACCGTGATCGATGGAGACCGGTGCACCAAGGAGTTCACCAAGGTGAGTCTCAAGCTTGGCCACATCAGGCTGCTTGATTGGCCGACTGGGTTCTTTTGTCAGCGTTTGGCTGGTCTGCACCTTTTTCACCAGCGCTTCAGTTGCCCTTACGGTCATATCATTATTAACCACTTCATGGGCTACTTGGCGCTGCTGCGCACTGCTCAATGTCAGAAGCGCCCTCGCATGGCCCATATCAAGATCCCCACGCTCCAGTAAGGTTTGTACCTCGGGGTCAAGCGCCAGCAGACGCAGCAGGTTGGCTACTTGAGTACGCGATTTACCCACCGCATCAGCGATCTGCTGTTGAGTAAGCTCAAATTCATCGCCCAGACGCTTCAGCGCCATGGCTTCTTCGATAGCATTAAGGTTTTCACGCTGAATATTTTCAATTAACGCCAGCGCCAGCGCGACTTCGTCACTAACTTCGCGAATAACCGCAGGAATGACGTCTAGCTCAGCGAGTTGAGCAGCACGCCAGCGCCGCTCACCGGCGATAATTTCGTAGCGATCCACGCCGATAGGCCGCACTACAATCGGCTGCATCACGCCTTGGGCTCGAATTGAATCGGCCAGTTCCTCTAGCGCTTCGGGCTGAATATCGCGACGCGGCTGATATTTGCCCCGCGTTAATTGTCCTAACGGCAAACGCTCAAGGCGATCTTCAGCTACCTCATCAGCAGCGACGTTAAGCGTTGCGTCGGTAAGCTCAAGTGGCGTATTGCTGCCAGCAAGTTCTAGGCTGTCACGACGGCGGGCACCAGCACCAATCAGGGCATCCAGGCCACGTCCCAGCGCGCGTTTACGCGTCATTCGCTTTCCCTCATTTTCTACAGCGCGTGTCGTTTAAAGAGAAAGTCGGCGAATCATTTCTTTCGCCAACACACGATAGGCTTGGCTCCCCCGGGAGAACCGAGCATATTGAGTAACAGGCAACCCATGGCTCGGCGCTTCGGCGACTTTAACGTTGCGCGGTATAGTGGTTTTTAACAGCATGTCACCAAAGTAGTCACGCAGCTGTTTATCTACTTCGCGCGTCAAGCTGGTGCGCTTGTCGTACATAGTGCGCAAAATGCCGGCAATCGCGAGGTTAGGGTTAACGTTTTGCTTGATCTGTTCAACGGTATCAAGCAGTGCCGATAAGCCCTCCAACGCATAAAACTCGCACTGAAGTGGAATCAACACACTGTCTGATGCTGTCAGTGCATTAACGGTCAACATGTTCAAAGATGGCGGACAATCGATGAGCACCACATCGTACTCATTGGCTACCGAAGCAAGCGCTGTGGTGAGACAACTTTCGCTTTTCTCGCGATCCAAAAGCTCAACTTCTGCGGCGGTAAGGTCACCGTTGCCTGGTAGAACGTCGTATTTTACCGCCAGCTTTTTGACAATCGTTTCGGCTGCCGTCGACTCGCCCAAGAGTACATCAAGCACGCTTTTATCGAGTTCATATTTATCGATACCGCTGCCCATGCTGGCATGACCTTGGGGGTCAAGATCCACTAACAGTACACGACGATCAAGCGCAGCAAGGCTAGCTGCCAGGTTAACGGCCGAAGTGGTCTTGCCCACGCCGCCTTTTTGGTTGGTCAGGGCAATGATCTGGCTCACTTACTCAACTCCTTCCTGGGGGCAGAATCAACGTTCAGCGTCAACATTCAGCTCTCAACATTTAGCTCTCAACATCTAAAATCAGCAACTGCCGCTGAGCTACTTCAAAGGGCACGTCCAGCAGGTGGCGCGAGTGTAATCGAATACCCGAAGGTAGATCACGTAGCTCATCATCCGCCCCTGGGCCTTTCATGGCTAGCCATTGGCCATTGGCAGTCGGCAACTCACGAGTCAGTGTGACAAAATCCACCAGGCTGGCAAACGCTCTAGAGATGACCTGATCAAAGAGAGCCGCCTGAAATTGTTCTACCCGGGCTTGCACAGGCGTTACGTTTTTAAGCCCTAATTCCATCACTGCCTGGCGTTGAAAGCGTACTTTTTTGCCATTGCTGTCTAACAGCGTCACTGCAAGTGCTGGGTTTAAAATCGCCAAAACCAAACCCGGCAAACCTGGGCCGGCCCCGACATCCAGCAGCCGTGGCCCTTGTATAAACGGCGCTACAGAGGCGCTATCCAGTACATGGCGCGAGACCATATCTTCAATATCACGCACTGCGGTGAGGTTATAAGCCTGGTTCCACTTGTGCAACAGTGCCAGCAAGCCTAGCAGCTGTTCACGTTGATACGCATCGACGGTAATGGCTAATTGTCCAAGCCCTTGGTCCAATCGTGACGCAACACCCGCGGGTAGACTTTTCAACAAAGGAGCTAACGAACTCATCCGTTAACTACCTCTGCCGATGCCACTAGTCGTCGTTTTTTCAGGTGTACCAACAAAATCGATACTGCCGCTGGGGTGACGCCTGAGATACGTGACGCATGAGCCAACGTTTCAGGCCGTGCTTCAGCAAGCTTTTGACGAATCTCGTTAGATAGACCTTCCACTTTCAAGTAATCCAACTCCGCAGGCAAAGGCGTTGCTTCGTGGCGCTTGAGCTTGTCAATTTCATCTTGCTGACGATCAATATAGCCTTGGTACTTGGCTTGAATCTGTACCTGTTCAGCAACCGCTTCATCGGTAACAAGTGTGCCTTCGATGCCCGGCAAATTAGCCAGATCGTTATAGCTAAGTTCTGGGCGTTTTAGTAGATCGCTAAGACAGTATTCCCGTGACAAGGGAGCGCCGGTTTTTTCAGCTACCTTTGCAGCTGCAGGGCTGCCTGGCTGAACCCAGAGAGTCGCTAACCGCGCTGTTTCCTGTTCGATAGCATCACGTTTTTTACTAAACGCCAACCAGCGAGTGTCGTTGACGAGACCTAAATCACGACCTTTTTCAGTTAACCGTAAATCAGCGTTGTCTTCTCGCAGTAGCAGACGATATTCAGCCCGTGAGGTAAACATGCGATAGGGCTCTTTGGTACCCATGGTAATCAAATCGTCAACCAGTACGCCGAGATAAGCTTCATCCCGACGTGGATACCATGCCTCAAGCTCTTGTGCGCGGCGAGCAGCATTTAACCCGGCTAATAACCCTTGAGCCCCTGCTTCTTCGTAACCGGTAGTACCGTTGATTTGGCCAGCAAAAAACAGGTTGTGGATAAATTTGGTTTCCAGCGAATGTTTTAAGTCCCGTGGATCAAAGAAATCGTACTCAATGGCATAGCCAGGCCGGGTGATATGAGCATTTTCCAAGCCTTTGATCGAACGCACTACCTGAATTTGCACATCGAAAGGCAGCGAGGTCGAAATACCGTTGGGATACAGCTCATGGGTATCCAAACCTTCGGGCTCGATAAACACTTGGTGGCTCGATTTATCCGCAAAGCGATGCACTTTGTCTTCGATCGATGGGCAGTAGCGTGGCCCAACGCCTTCAATCACACCGGAATACATGGGTGACCGATCAAGGTTTGCCAAAATCAGTGAGTGGGTTTGCTCATTGGTATGGGCGATATGACAACTCACCTGACGAGGGTGCATTTCCCGAGAACCCAGGTAAGACATTACGGGCGTTGGCGTATCGCCTGGCTGCTCTTCCAACTGAGAAAAATCCACCGTTTTAGCATCAATGCGCGGCGGTGTGCCCGTTTTTAAGCGGTCAACCCGAAACGGTAGCGCGCGCAAGCGTTCGGCAAGTGCATTGGAGGGAGGATCACCTGCTCGACCCCCTTTGCTTTGATCCAAACCAATGTGGATAACGCCGCCTAAAAAGGTCCCGGTACACAGCACGACACTCTGGGCGTGGAAGCGAATCCCCGTTTCTGTGACGACCCCACTCACGGTGTCGTTATCCACAATCAGGTCGCCAGCAGCCTGCTGAAAAATTGTCAGGTTGGGCTGGTTTTCCAGCATTCCGCGGATCGCTGCTTTGTAACGAATGCGGTCAGCCTGTGCTCGGGTGGCACGAACAGCAGGGCCTTTACGAGCGTTTAGCACACGAAACTGGATGCCACCTAAATCCGTGGCAAGCCCCATGGCGCCACCCAGGGCATCAATTTCCTTAACCAAATGGCTTTTGCCAATGCCGCCAATCGCAGGATTACACGACATTTGGCCCAGGGTTTCGATGTTGTGGGTGAGCAGTAGGGTCTGACAGCCCATGCGAGCAGAGGCCAATGCGGCTTCAGTTCCCGCATGGCCACCGCCGATGACAATCACGTCAAAGCGGTCGGGGTAATTCAAAAGACACCTCGTCTTGTGCCTTGGGGCACGAATGATGTGAGCCAGTGCAGCCGGTCTCGGCATAGGCACCTTAGATCAATGAGGCGGCAAGTATAAACCCCCTGTGGGTAACCGTCAGGTTTTTCCACACCCCAAACGGTTTATCAGCCTCTATTAATAACAACATAAATATAAAATAAGAGAAGTTCTGTAAATGTTGTAACTACTAGTGTGGACAAAATCTGTGTATAAGCGATTTTATTCCAATATATTCAACATATTACGTTGTTGATTACTACATGCTTGAAATGCGTACTGCCTGGGCGGAAATGGTGGTAAGCCTGTGGATGAAATAGCACCTTATCCACCGATACAATTAAGCACTGCTTATCCACCGGCCAGTACCTGGGTTGTTACCGCACCTGTGAACAACCATAGCTGACTGTGGAGCTAACGCTAAGAGACTCAGTTCATAGGCCTTGTAGACGAAAGGCAGCAACATATAAAAAATATTTATCCACAGGCAAAAAAAAGCCTGTCGCGTGGACAGGCCTGTAAAAATGGAGTGTTTTGTGAAAAAAATACCCTTCTAAATAGCAAAACCACTGCTTTATTTAGTGCTTAAGCACTCGGGCAAGGAAGGATTGAGTGCGCTCATGTTGGGGGCTATCAAACAGCGTTTCAGGGGGGCCTTGTTCAGCAATTTCACCTTTATGAATAAAAATCACTCGATCGGCGACTTCACGGGCAAAGCCCATTTCATGGGTAACAATCACCATGGTCATGCCCTCTTTGGCAAGTTCGCGCATGGCATCCAGCACTTCGCCGATCATTTCAGGGTCAAGCGCGGATGTAGGCTCGTCAAACAGCATCAGGCGCGGTTCCATAGCCAAAGCGCGAGCAAGCGCCACACGCTGCTGTTGGCCCCCTGAGAGTTGGCTAGGGTATTTGTCTGCCTGATCGGCGATACCCACCCGGTCAAGCAGCCGTTTAGCGTTACTGATCGCATCGGTACGATTTAAACCACGTACTTTCATCGGTGCCAGGGTGACGTTATCGATGACGCTTAAATGTGGAAAGAGATTGAATTGCTGAAACACCATGCCCACCTCGGTGCGGATGGTTTGCAACGCTTTGGTGCTCTTTCCTAGCGGTAGTAGCTCATTATTGTCGACCACTAATTTACCTGACTGGAACTCTTCCAAGCCGTTAATACAGCGAATCAGCGTGGATTTTCCTGAACCGCTGGCACCGATAATAACGACTACCTCGCCGGGGATGATTTCCAGATCAATACCGTTGAGCACATGCAGGCTGCCAAAGTGTTTATTGAGCTTCTGCATACGCACAATGGGTTGGGTTGTGTTGTCCTTCATTGCGTCGTTCATTGCGCGTGTCCTTATTGTCCGACCAGGCCTCTGCGCTCAAGCTGGCGCAGCAGGATGGAGAGTGTCCATGTGATCGCCAAATACATCAGTGCAACCATGAAGTAGACCTCTAGGGCGGTGAAGGTAGTAGCGATGTAAATTTGCCCCTGGCGTACCAGTTCGCCGACACCAATGACGGAAAATAGGGAGGTATCTTTAATACTGATAATGCCCTGGTTACCGAGAGAGGGAATCATTCGACGAAAAGCTTGGGGCCAAATCACATAGCGAAACGCTTGTGGGCGGGAAAGACCCAGTGATAACGACGCCTCACGCTGGCCACGCTCAATCGACTGAACACCGCCACGAACGATTTCAGAGATATAAGCCCCTGAATTAACTGCTATGGCAGCAATGCCGGCCACCAGGGCGTTAATCGGGCTACCCAATAGCTGTGGTAAACCGTAAAAAATGAACAGCACTTGGACGAGAATGGGGGTGCCACGAAACACTTCAACGTAAAAAATGGCAGGCCAACGTAACCAGCGAACAGGACTGATACGTAAAAGACCAAAGAAAATGCCAATAAAAAAACCGATGGCAAGACCGCCAAACGAGATAAGCAGCGTCCAGGGAATACCTGGTAACAAATAGGGGATAGACCCAAACGCTGCCGCCCAATCAAACTGAAAATTGACGTCCACGCATACACTCCCGAGCCAAAAAGAAAATGAGAAACGCAGCAGGGCCGGGGGCTAAGCCGCCCGGCCCTGTTAAATGACGATGCTTAAAAGCAGCATGCTGTCAGAGAGTTACTAACATTAATCTTCGCTAGGTGTTTCACCAAACCACTTTTCATAAATTTCGTCGTAGGTTCCGTCTTCTTTCATGGCAGCCAGGGCTTCATTGGTAGGTTCTACCCACTGGCTGCCTTTGTGAAAGACGATGCCGTACTGTTGGCCTTCATAGAGTGGGCCAACGACTTTAGTACGCCCTTCTCCGCGGGTTTGAGCGAAATAGGCAACGTTGGGAGCATCGTAGAAGACCGCATCGACGTTGCGACCCAGCAGTGCCATGTACATATCGCTCATGGCCGGATAAGGCGTGATATCGGCGTCATCGCCGAGCTCTTCTTGCAGGAAGTCGTAGCTGGTGGAACCAATCCGCGTGGCGATAGATAGCCCGGCCAGATCTTCGAGAGATTCAACATCGTCATTGTCGGCGCGAACAATGATTTGCAGACCTGAGTCGTAGTAGGGGTCTGAAAAGTCAACGATTTCAGCGCGCTCTTCGGTAATGGTAGTACCGGCAATGGCGATCTCTTGGCTACCGGTTTGCACGGCAGGAATAATGCCGGCAAATTCCATCGTGGTGAGGTTAATTTCAAAGCCAGCGCGTTCGGCAACTTCATTGATAATATCCATATCAAAGCCGATCATTTCACCGGTTTCTGGATCCATCATCTCGAAAGGCACAAAGCTTGGGTCAGTGGCCACGTTTACCGTAGGCAATTCAGCCACGGCGGCAGTGGCGCTGCCCAATCCCAGTGCGAGAGCCAGCGTGGTTTTGGTAAGGCTGAGTGGTAGGACTATTTTCATATGTTTCCCCGTGTTTTATGTAGTTTGTAGCGGTTTTTACAGCGAATTATGTCGCTTAAAAGCGCTTTTAAACGGTTATTGACCTATCAACCTTGGCTAGAAACACGCAAGGCGTCAAGTCACGGGAAGCGTCAGGAACCAACGTTGTTTAGACCATAAAGGAGGCACCGCAGCCACAGGTGGTGGTGGCATTAGGGTTTTGCACGCGAAACCGTGCGCCTGCCAGCCCTTCTTCGTAGTCGACGGTAGAGCCTACCAAGTATTGGTATGAGAGAGGGTCAACCACTAAGGCAGCGTTACCAAACTCAATAACGGTGTCATCCTCAGCGACGTTTTCGGCAAAGTCGAAGCCGTACTGAAAACCAGAACAGCCGCCACCGGTCACATAGACCCGCAGTTTCAAGGATGGGTTATCTTCTTCTGCAATCAGTGCATTAATACGTTTGCGTGCACTATCAGACAGCAGTAGTGGGGTCGGAATAAAGGCTTCTGCACCGCTCATGGGTACCTCCCGCGAGCTTAAAGAACGAATAAATCGGCATTGGGGGATGATTATGGGTAATTCCCAGCAAATTGGTCAACTATTGCTGGGAATTAGTTAGGAAGGTGTAGGTTAGCTACCAGTCCCCTCGCTTCAACCTACCCTCGCACCATGTGATCGGATTCGGCAAAAGACCTCCTCCTTAAACTGCCTTCTGCATGCTAGTGTTTTTTATGGTTCAAGGCATTAGCGCTGGGGCGGTGAGTCCTGTGTTCTCATCAAAGCCGAACATTAAGTTGAGGTTTTGAATCGCCTGACCCGAGGCGCCTTTAACCAAGTTATCAATCACCGACAGTACCACGACGGTATTGCCATTGCCGGGGCGGTGAACCGCTAAACGGCAGGTATTAATACCTTTGACGCTGCGTGTTTCAGGGTGGCTTCCGGCGGGCATCACATCCACAAAGGGCTCGTTGGCATAGCGCTGTTCAAACAGCGCCTGCAGATCGCCGGGCTCAGTGGTTAGCTGACCGTAAAGGGTGGCATGTATACCCCGGATCATTGGCGTGAGGTGGGGCACAAACGTCAAGCCTACGGGGGCATCCTGTATATCTCTAAGCCCCTGACTGATTTCCGGCAGGTGACGGTGGCCTCCCGCACCGTAGGCTTTCATTGACTCGCTGGCTTCGGCAAGCAGTGACCCTACCTTTGCGCCACGGCCAGCGCCGGTAACACCCGATTTACAGTCGGCGATAAGTTGGCTTGGGTCGATCAAGCCTGCTTCCAACAACGGTAAATAACCGAGCTGAACAGCGGTGGGGTAGCACCCAGGCACGGCAATTAAACGTGCAGTTTTGATTTTTTCACGGTGCATTTCCGGCAGGCCGTAAACGGCTTCTTCCAGTAACTGCGGTGCTCCATGGGGCTGGTCGTACCAGCGGCTCCACTCATCGGCATCGCGCAGTCTAAAATCAGCAGAAAGATCGATCACCCGGGTGCCATTGGCAAGAAGTTCACCTGCCAAGGCGTGGGCAACGCCATGGGGAGTCGCGAAAAATACTGCATCCATAGCGCCCAGTTGTTTGGCATCTGGTTCACTAAACGCCAAGCTGTCGTAATGGCCGCGCAGGTTGGGATACATATCGCTCACCTTGACGCCTGTCTCCGAACGCGAAGTAATCGCTGAAACATGGACATGGGGGTGCTGAGCGAGCAGCCGCAGTAATTCAACGCCGGTATACCCGGTACCGCCAACAATGCCGACCTTGATCACAAATGACTCCTTTCGAGTTACGTAAAACGAACTTCATAACCGTTTTGAAAAGTGGTTGTTATGAATAACGTTAGTTAATCGCAGTATTGATAGCAACAGCCTAAGCGGATTGCTGCTCGCTGTTGAAGCTTAGCTGTCTATGGTACACAAGAGAGTGTAGACACAAGAACTAATAACCAGGAAGGTCGTCGTGGCGCGTTTTTCCCGATCGGATTTTACCCTAGAGACTTTTCGTCGTCAGTTGGCCAACGTTGATGCGTTGCCGCAGCTATGCGTACTGGGGCTTGTCTCTGGGGTCATTACCGGGGCGGTCATGGTGGCGTTTCGCTTGCTGCTGGAAGGTGGGGCCGCGCTATATATGGCCGATGGCGACCCCGAAGCGTTTGAAAGTATGGCACCGTGGCTGCGTTCACTGCTGCCTTTGGTTGCGGTCACCCTAGTCGGCGTGCTGCTTTACCGCCAAAAGCCCGCGGCCCGTAAGTTGGGGGTTGGCCATGTGATTGAGCGGCTGACTTACCATCAAGGCCGTTTCCCGTTACGCAACTGGTTGAATCAGTGGTGGGTTGGGGTTGTGGTGGTATTGGGTGGACTTTCTGCTGGGCGGGAGGGGCCAGCCATTCATTTAGGTGCGGCGGCGGCGAGCGGTCTGGGTCAGCAGATGCGTTTACCTAATAATAGTCTCAGGGTATTAGTGGCGTGTGGCACTGCAGCGGGTATTTCAGCATCCTTCAATACTCCCATTGCTGGGGTGATTTTCGCCATGGAAGTGGTGATGATGGAATACACCTTGATGAGCTTTATGCCTGTCATATTGGCTTCTACCATGGGCGCCTTGGTGGCGCAGTTGGTCTATGGCAATGAACCTGCCTTTCGTATTCCGGAAATAGCGTTGGGCTCGTTAACTAACTTACCCTGGATTGTGCTTACTGGGCTGGTGATTGGGCTACTCGCCGGACTCTTTATACACATTTCCCGCAGTCAGGTAATACAAGCGTGGCCACTTTGGGTGCGCTTAGGGTCAGTAGGTATTGCTACCGGCTTTGTGGCTTGGTGGTTTCCAGAGGTTCAAGGTATTGGTTATGACAGCGTAGCGGCCGCTCTTAACAATCAGTTAGAAGTTAACGTATTGCTGGCGCTGATGATTGCCAAACTGTTGATTACGGCGCTGACCGTTGCCGGCGGTGTACCCATCGGCATTATTGGCCCAGTGTTAGTGATAGGGGCTGCTACAGGTTCGCTGTTTGGTTTACTGGGTGCCTGGTTATGGCCCGATAAGGCCGCGGATCCAGGTATTTACGCTATGTTGGGTATGGCCGCAATGATGGGCGCGGTCTTGCAAGCACCGCTGGCTGCGCTGATGGCTCTTTTGGAGTTAACTCATACGCCGAGTATCATGCTCCCAGGTATGCTCGCAGTCGTGGTGGCGTGTTTAACCTCGAGGCAGTTGACGGGCTGTGAGGGCTTTTTTATTAGCTCGGTGCGCTATGGGCTTCATCCGCTTCAGCAGCCGCTCATGCAAGCGCTTTCACGGGTCTCGGTTCCAGCGGTAATGGAGCGTCAATTAGTGCGTACCGAACGTATGATTAGGCCAGATCAGGCGCGTTTTTTGTTGGAATCAAACCCTGTATGGTTGGTGATTGAGCGCTCCAGTAAAGAAAAGCCGGTGCTGGCACTTAAAGCGGCTGAGCTGGCGCGCTGGCTACTCGAACACGATAAGGTGCTATCCGAAAATGAGGCTCCTGTTGATGAGCTCATTGATCTGTTGGAAATCCCAGGGCAGCGCTTGGAACTGGCGCCAATAGGTTTGCAGGCGACACTGTCGGAAGCTTTTTTAAAGCTACAGGATAATGCCTTGGGAGCACTTTACGTTGTGCACGGTACTCGTCCTAAGCAGCAACGAATTTCAGGTATTATCACCCGTGGTGCCATTGAGCGTTATTATCACTATACCGATCCTCGCGGTGCCGACCCTCGTGAAGATGAACGGCGAGAGAAGGATTGATCAGCTTAAGGAGCAACAATGTACCTATGGGTTAAGGCTTTTCATCTAATAGCGGTGGTGACGTGGTTTGCTGCGTTGTTCTATTTACCAAGGCTATATGTGTATCACGCCACCGCTCGAGATAACGGCGATGACCAGGCAATCGCCTATTTCAAAACCATGGAGCGAAAATTATATCGCGGCATTATGACGCCATCCATGATTGCAGTGCTGCTGTTTGGCGGCTGGCTGCTTTACTTAGTTCCCGCATGGTTTAGCCAAGGGTGGATGCACGCTAAGCTTGCATTGATTGCGCTGCTGATTGCCTACCACCATGTATGTTTGATTTATCTTAAACAGTTTGCTGAAGATCGTTGCACCAAAGGTCATGTGTTTTTCCGTTGGTTTAACGAAGCGCCCGTGATTGCACTTGTGGTGATTATTATTTTAGCTGTTGTGAAGCCTTTTTGATGCGTCAACCTCTTCCACCTGTGGTGTTGGTATTAGCTGGACATGATCCGACTGGGGGCGCTGGCATCATTGCTGACAGTGAAGCCATTGCTGCCTGTGGCGGCTGGGCCGTCACTATTCCCACTGCATTGACGGTACAAAATTGCCATAATGTAGCGCATGTAGTTCCTGCTGATCCGACGTTGATGCGACAAATGGCCGAAATGCTTAGCGAGATGCAGGTGGCGGCGATTAAAATAGGGTTGCTCGCTGATGAAGCAACATTACGCGCAGCGGAGCAAATTATTCGTCGCTTCCCTGGTATCCCTGTCGTGGCAGATCCGGTATTTAAGGCCGGTGGCGGTGCTGAGTTATCCACCCCCCAACTGCGGCAACTGTTTATTGATCGATTGCTACCGCTTGTGGATATTTTAACGCCCAATCGCGCCGAGTTGGCTCAGCTGACACCAAGTATCATTACCCCTTTTGATGATACGGCCCGTGCCGTTGTATTGATGTCCCAGGGATGTCAGGCAATTTTAGTGACTGCCACGGATGAACCATTGCCAGGCAATGATCAGCAGGTAATGCATACATTGCACTCGCCAGATACCACTCGCCAGTGGCAGTGGCCACGTTTGCCAGAGCAGTTTCATGGATCTGGCTGTACGCTTGCTTCAGCCATCGCTGCTCGCTTAGCAGTTGGTGAGCGCTTACCAACTGCTTGTGAACAGGCGCAGCACTTTACTTGGCAGAGTTTGTCTCAAGGCTTTCAACCACCTAGTGGCCAGTGTTTGCCTAACCGTTTTTCGCGCGTTGCCCGATTTTGATTTTGTCTTCTGTACGCCATTTATTAAGAGGATGCCATGACCACATCAGCTGAGCTGTTCGATCTTGCCAGTCGCCATATT
>NZ_REBQ01000157.1 GCF_007692655.1 Halomonas sp. | reverse complement strand
GAAAATTCTTGGTCGGAGCGACAGGATTCGAACCTGCGACCTTTGCAACCCCATTGCAACGCGCTACCAAGCTGCGCCACGCTCCGCTGTCTTTCTTGGCCCTAACATCTTTGCCTCAAGACGGTGCGTATACTAGCTGTTTATCGCATAAATGAAAAGCCTTTATAGCGCTTTCTTTTCAAGTATTTGTCGTTCACCGCTACCGCTTACGCCTGCTTTGAGCCCGCGTGCTTTTTAGCGCTACGTCTGGTCTGCTTCGAGCAGGAGCTGCCTCATGGCGTCGTGGACGCCCGGAGCGGTCACTAATAGATTGTCTGGGTAAAGATCGACGGGCACTGAGGAAGGGACTTGATACAAATGCCCAACGCTCGCCCCGGCTTCGCGGGCAATCACCCAACCTGCCACAAAGTCCCATGGTGAAACGGTTTCGTAATAGGCATCCAAACGACCACAGGCCACATCGCAGATATCCAGTGCAGCGGCGCCGTTACGACGTATATCCTGGCAATGCGTAAGCACGGCATCCAATCGTTTAAGGAGTCGCTTACGCGCCTCTTTTCGATAGGGAAAACCGGTTCCTACCAGCGTGCTACCTAATACATCTGCATCGCTGGGCTTAATGGGGTGACCGTTACAAAAGGAACCACAGCCTTCCGCCGCACTAAAGGTTTCGCCAAGGAAAGGGGCATGGACAACGCCTACTTTCGCAACGCCATCCTCCATCCAGCCAATCGACACTGCAACATGGCGCAGGCCTTGGGCAAAATTAACCGTTCCATCGATAGGGTCCACTACCCACAGCTGTGGTGCCTCTACATGCAGGGCGCTTTCAGGGGCAAGCTCTTCACTCAACCGGGCTTCACCAGGAAAATGCTCTTCCAGCCGCTGGCTGATCAATTTATCAACCGCCACATCAACATCAGTCACCAGCTCATTATCTTTTTTCAAACGCTGTGAAAAACCTTGCTGCTCACGGGCGTTGATAATCATCTGGCCGGCTTCTTCCGCAATCTTGATAGTGAGGCTCAGGCGCGCCTGCAGTGTATGTTCAGTCATTGAATACCCTATCGATGATTTTTTGACTAATTCTCCCACCTACCATAAGCCCCCAAGATGTAATTTTCGAGACACTCAGCGCTTGGGTAGTCTCCTTTAACGCAAAGCATCGTTAATCACATCCACCACAATGCGCGTGGCTGCTTCAATTAACACCACATCTGCACCTACGCGTTCCCACTCATAGCCTGGGTACTGCGGCAGCTGAGACGCCAGCTGGCCATCGAAGCGTTTGGCAATACCCGGTGGCAGTGGTTTGCCACGCTCTAAATTGCGCTGGATGCCCGGCGGCAAACGTTCAGCCCGTGGCGCATAATCCTGACGCAGAAGCTGGCGAAGTTCACGTTCATTAATACGCGGTAAATCGACACGCTCACTACGATGCTGCCGAGTTCGCTGGGATTCATGCTGCTGAGTTCGTTGGGATTCATTCTGCTGGTTATTCTCCCGCGCACCGTGGGCAGGAGCATGGGCAGGCTGCGCATAAGCAACACTATTAAGCAGAAGCACGCTTAGCGCACCGATGGCGATTATTTTAATAGGATTCACTGTCAGCGCCTCTTTTTGGTTAGAGACTACAGTGTACTCAGTAAATGCGTAGGGATTGAGGAAACAACAGGCAATTGTTCGCAAGTCAAAGGGCCTTCTCCAGATTAACCCCGACAGCCAGCAGGCAACCAGCTAGATTGAAGCGAATTGTCATTATCGCTTGGGTTATCCCATTCACACTGCCAACCATTACTTGGATTCGGGCCTGCCTCTGCGGCTTCACCAGTAGTGGGCTCAACCCTCATGATGGCGCCACCTAAAGCGCTACCGCCATCAGCACTCTCTGCACCCTTAAACGTCACTAGAATGGCAGGGGGTTGATAATCGACGCTTTCAACATAGCGCCCTGTAACCCCCAGCGTGTCATTGCCATTAAGGCTAAGCTGTAGCCTGGTTGGCATCTGCCCACGCATTGAATACTGTTCGGCGATATCAGCTCTGAGACCGGCGGTAATCGTCAATCCCTCGCTGGCCTGAGCTCGAGCGGTGTAGCTCTGATAATACGGCATAGCCAGAGAAGCCAATACACCAATAATGGCGACCACAATCATCAATTCTATAAGCGTAAAACCGCCCTGATGAGTGTGACGAGCCCCCCACTGTTGAATGCGCTGCATTAAGACATCTCCTGTCGGGCATGGTAAGCCCTGATAAGGAAAACAGATTCTTAATAAGAGTTAAGGTTAGTGAATTCTACATTAGCCTATGATATATAGTTTTACAATACGTTTTGTTAGCCCTTTCAGCCTCTCAATAGCGGCTGAGGCAGCGTTCAATAACGTTGCATTTAGCGTTACTTAGCTAGGCTGATGGCCCAAAGCACTGTTTCTATATAGACATAAAGCAGGTCCTTGAATGAGCCAGCCTCCCCTTGATTCGACGTTAAGCCCTCCTGTCGCTCAGGGCGGATTGAACGGCTTATTGACCGATGCACAGGCAGCCGCTGCTAATAAAAGGGCGTCAGAACTGGGGATATCGTTACTCCAGCATATTATTGAAAGCGGCTTAGTCGATCCCTTAACAGCAATGACGGCGGCAAGCTGGGAGTATGGGCTCCCCGTTATTGACCTAGAGGCGATACGTTTAGCCTCGCTGCCTCCCGCCAACGAATATCCCCTTAAACTATTAAAGCGCCTCAACGCACTGCCCTTGGCCCGCCATCAGCAGCGACTAACCGTAGCGGTTCCCTATCCCACCACACTAGCCCAGCTAGAGGAGCTCCAGTTTGCGACGGGCCTTAGTATTGAAGGTGTGCTCGCACCACCCCACCAAATCACCGCTGCACTTAATGACTATCTTGCTCAGTATGAGCGCGGCATGCTGGCTGCATTGGATGATATTGACGATGCTCCTGGCTCCCTGAGCATCGTAAAAAATAGCGATGGCAGTGATGTTCCTCTGGAAGAGTCATCACACAATAACGAAGACGCCCCCGTCGTTAGGTTGGTTAATAGCATTCTGTTAGATGCGATACAACGCGGCGCTTCCGATATTCATTTTGAGCCGTATGAATCACTTTATCGTGTCCGCTTCCGCGTGGACGGTATGCTCATCGAAGTGGCCAGGCCGCCATTTAATATGCGCAATCGTATCGCGGCCCGCTTAAAAATCATGGCCCGCCTGGATATTTCTGAGCGTCGTCTTCCTCAAGATGGCGGAATCAAACTTAAATTATCGCGCACTCGCTCTCTTGATTTTCGAGTTAACTCACTGCCCACCGTCTACGGCGAAAAACTGGTGCTGCGGATTTTGGATCCTGCTGCTGCGCAGTTAGGAATTGAGCAGTTGGGCTTTAGTGATGAGCAGCGTAGCCACTTCGAGCAAGCATTACAGCACCCTCAGGGCATGATCTTAGTTACCGGCCCCACCGGCAGTGGTAAAACCGTTTCGCTGTATACGGGTATTAACATACTCAACAACGTTGAGCGTAATATTTGCACGGCGGAAGATCCCGTTGAGATCAAGATCCCCGGTATTAACCAGGTTAACGTATTACCTAAAATCGGTTTGGACTTTGCTAGCGCCCTCCGCGCCTTTTTACGCCAAGACCCTGATGTGGTGATGGTAGGCGAGATTCGCGATCTAGAAACCGCTGACATTGCGGTGAAAGCCGCCCAGACAGGCCACTTGGTACTCTCTACGGTACACACAAACTCCGCGGCTGAAACACTTACCCGATTGGCCAACATGGGCGTCTCTTCGTTTAACATTGCCAGCGCGGTTAGTTTAATTATTTCTCAACGCCTGGCCCGTAAGCTTTGTGTTCACTGTAAAGCGCCTGCCGAGGTGCCGCATAAGGCATTAAACAAAGAGGGGTTCAACAATGAAGAAATTCAACAGGCAACGATCTACAGGCCCGTAGGCTGTCAGCTTTGCACCCACGGCTATAAAGGACGCACCGGGATTTATGAAGTCGTCCCCATTACTGAGGCCATGCGGCAATTGATTATGCACGACGCCAACGCGATCGATATTGACTGTCAGGCTCGTCGTGAAGGACATCCAACTCTTCATCGCAGCGGTTTATTGAAAGTTATGCAGGGGATTACCAGCCTTGAAGAGATCAATCGAGTGAGCAAGGAGTAAGGCATGGCTAAAGCGAAACGTCAGCGCCAAACTCCCACCATCCAACTTTCACGCTGGAAATGGCAGGGTAAGAATTCCCACAATAAACCACTAAGCGGCGAAATGATTGGCCGCAGTAAAACCGAAATAGCCGCAGAGCTGACAAAGCGAAATATTGTTATTCGACGGATCAGGAAAAAAAGCCGACTGACAAACGGTGGCCGTATAAACACACGGGATATTATGTTGTTTGCGCGCCAAATGGCGACCATGGTACGTGCTGGCATCCCTCTTTTGCAGGCGCTCCAAGTCGTCGCCCAAAGCCTTAAAAAGCTTGCCATGGTAGCGTTGGTACAGCAAATCATGAACGACATCTCATCCGGTAGCAGTTTTTCTGATGCCCTGCGCCGACACCCAAAACATTTTGACCGCTTATTTATCAATTTAGTCGATGCGGGAGAGCAGGCAGGTGCGCTGGAGCTTATGCTTGATCGAATTGCCGCCTACCAAGAGAAAGTTGAATCACTGAAAGCGCGGGTAAAAAAGGCCCTGTGGTACCCCACTGCCGTGATGGTAATTGGTATTGCCGTCACCATGCTGCTATTGATTAACGTGGTACCCGAATTTGAAAGTATGTTTCAAAGCCTCGGCGCTGAACTGCCCCCAATGACCCAAATGACGGTTCATTTGGCGAAGCTTGTTCAGCACTTTTGGTCGGCGGCGCTCGGCGTGGCGATGATTGCCGCACTGCTGCTCAAAATCAGCATTCAACGTTCGCCGACGATGGCCTACTGCATGCATGCGCTGCTGCTTCGCTTACCGCTTATTGGCGATATTGCGCATAAATCTGCCCTCGCCCGCTTTGCACGTACGCTAGCCACCACCTTTGCTTCCGGGGTTCCGCTTGTTGAAGGTTTAGGTGCTGCTGAAGGAGCTACAGGAAACAGAGTGTACGAACGAGCCGTGGCAAAAACCCGCCAAGACGTATCTACCGGCCAACAGCTGCACGTAGCCATGCATATGACCAATCGCTTCCCTCCCTTGGCAATTCAAATGGTTAGCATTGGCGAAGAAGCAGGCACGCTCGATGCCATGCTCAACCGTATCGCTGACTATTATGAAGAGGAAGTCGACAATAAAGTCGATGCGCTTACCTCCCTGATAGAGCCTGTTATTATTGTGGTACTGGGTATCTTGGTAGGTCTCGTCGTCGTCTCTATGTACTTGCCTATCTTTGATTTAGGCACCGCCCTCTAAGCGTTACTCTTTCTACATCACTAAGGAGCTACATGTATCACCCTCCACTGATCGCGTGGTTAGTCGTTTTACTTGTCGGACTCTGTTTAGGCAGCTTTCTGAATGTCGTCATTACACGACTCCCGGTTATGCTAATGCGTGGCTGGCGCAACGAGGCACGCGCAGCGCTTGAGCTAAGCCCTGAACACTCCCCGCGCTTTAATTTGGCGACACCTGCGTCAATGTGCCCGCGCTGTGAAAGCCCTATTGCATGGCACGACAATCTCCCGCTGATCGGCTGGCTAAAGCGGCGTGGTCGCTGTAGCGCGTGCCAAACGCCGATCAGCTTACAATACCCGCTGGTAGAGTTGGCTTGCGGATTGCTCGCTATCGCGGTACTGGCTCTCCACGGCCTCACGGCAGCGGCGGTGTTTATTTACGGCGCCTGCTTAATGCTGCTGGTGCTTGCGGTGATCGACTTTCGCACCCAGCTGCTACCAGATGTGATCACCCTGCCACTGCTTTGGGCTGGATTACTGTTCCAACTATTCTTTCAGCCGTTTATGCTCTCTGATGCTGTCATAGGTGCCATGGCAGGCTATTTAATACTGTGGAGTTTTTATTGGCTGTTTAAACTCATCACTGGAAAAGAGGGCATGGGATTTGGAGACTTTAAGCTTCTCGCAGCGCTAGGCGCCTGGCTGGGCTGGAGCTTTTTGCCGCTGGTATTACTTCTTTCTGCTGGCCTTGGTGCCCTTGTGGGCATTATCGCTCAAGCCTGTTCACCCAGATTGCGCGGCACGCCGCTTCCCTTTGGCCCTTTTCTTGCGCTTGCTGGCTGGGTGGCGTTGCTAGTCGGCGACGAGATTATGGCGCTGTACATTGGTTTCATTGCTTGAGGTGGCAAATGATTATCGGATTAACCGGTGGTATTGGGTCAGGGAAGTCAACCGTTGCACGCGCGTTTGAAGCTTTGGGTGCCCCCTGGGTGGATGCCGATGATGTTGCACGCGAGGTTGTCGCTCCTGGAGAACCCGCACTAATCGCGATCAAAGAGCGCTTCGGCGATCAGGTTATCAATCCAGACGGGGCGCTCAATCGCGCCGCTTTACGCAACATTGTGTTTAAAGCGCCCGAGCAAAGAAAGTGGTTAGAGTCCATTACTCATCCAATCGTTAGAGCGCGCCTGTTGCAATATTTAGAACAACTCGAGCACCAGGGCGCACCCTATGTGCTGCTTGTCTCGCCCCTGTTATTTGAATCAGGTCAGCATGCGCTAGTGAGCCGCAGTATCGTGGTGGATGTCCCAGAAGAACTACAATTAAGCAGAACGCAACAGCGTGATGGGGTGAGTGAAAGCCAAGTGCATGCTATTCTCGCGGCCCAACTTCCCCGAGAGCAACGCTTAGCACAAGCGGATGACGTGATAGATAACAGCGGTGACCACGCCAGCATGATGCAACAGGTGGCCAAGCTTGATTCACGTTATCGTCAGATGTTTAGCAACTAAAGCGTTACGCTGACGAATGCCACTTTAAATAACGTTGCCCTAACCAACACAGCAGGAGTGTTTATGACTCGCCCCGCCAACGATTCTCCCCTTGAGGTAAAGTGCCCCCAGTGTGCTAAACGCGTCCAATGGCTACCTGAGAGCACCTATCGCCCCTTCTGTAGTAAGCGTTGCCAATTATTGGATCTAGGTGCCTGGGCTGAGGAGTCTCATCGCATAGCGGGTGAATCTGCCATGGACGAAGCCGATATAGAGACATTATTGGCTCAAGCTGACCGGGATGCTCCCCTCACGTAACTATTTTAATAGCTGGTGGCCGGTCAATGACTATGCATGAAACTTCCTCCGCACCATCATCCACGGCCTATCATACGCTGCTTCGACTTGAGCAGCTGTTTGATCATTTACTCGAGACAATTGAGGCTGCGGTCACCCTATACGAAGATCAACCCCCCTCCACCTGGGTCTTTCAACAGCCATCGCCGCATCGTTGCTGGCTGCGTGAAGCACTCTTCGACATGTGGCATTTACAAGATCAAGATGGTCGTGAAACCCGCAATTACATTGCTATTGTGGCAGCTAATGATGAGCTGCTTGATGCTATCGCCACGGTTAACCAAGCTAAAGCTGGCTTTAGTGAGATGCTCCAGTATATCAAGCAGACATTCCCACAGGCGCTGAGTGACGCTAAACACCGCCTACCTCATCGCCATCCCCAAGTCGATGAGGCCCTGCGTCGCAATGGCCTTGCCAGGCTACACCTCAAACAGAGTTGGCGTCAGTTGCCTATTGCGCAAGCACCGGTCTCCCGCGTTCGCTTCGCTTGGTACAATAGTGGTCGATCCATTAAACGGTTGTCAGTAAAGGAAGCAGAGCAAAAACTGTTGCAGCTGGACACTGACGCGCCGCATATTCGTATTCAGCTGGGCAAACTCGCTAGTATACCCAGCGGTGAAATACTTGCGCAGGTACAAACTCAAGCGCCGCTTATGCGGGCAAATTTATTCTTTACCGAACCTCTCGCCGATGGGCATACAAGACGGGCACTTAATGCAGCCATGCCAATCTTTGTACCTGCAAGTGATCAGCGTCTGCCCCATATTAATCAACCATCACCTCAACCACCTACCACTCGTACGCGGGCGCGACGCCGTGACGAAAAACTGGAACAGGATGCTTTTTTGCCCAGTTTACGCATTTATCGCTACCGCTAAATAGGCAGTTTATGTCCCAAAAGCGGCTATTAAGGCTCGCTACCGGGCACAACATCCATTTGCCATAGCCCACAAGCAATGAATGTCTCAATCAGCTCAGCAAGATCAACATGCTCCAGATCATATTCGCTTAATAATGCATCAAAGCGCTGCTTAAAAACGTGATCCTGCACGTGCTGCTGCTCTTCCTGCTTAGCGTCTGCATCGTCTTTTTCTAACGCAGCAAGTGATCTTACCGGCGGCCCTGTCGGTATATCAAAATCGCTATCAGGATCATCTAATTGACGTAACGCCTGCGCAAAAGCATCATCCAGTTCACGGAATTTACGCAGTTTCTCACGCTCGTCTAACTGCTTCTGTACCTTTTGATATTTCATTGATGTTTCATTTACACCCTGCTTGAAATGGTCGAACGTAGCTTTTTTGTCGCAAAGCCATGCAAGAGCGTACAAAGCCGCCGAGCAAACTTTCTTTCACACCTGATGACGACATCAAAACAACACCGCTAAGCACTCAAAGGTGATAAGAGCGTTTACCACGCCTCATTTATCCCAACACAAACTATCAACTTGACGCTCTGAAACAGTAACGGAGTAAAGCAGCTCAAAAGAGAGACAATGCTAAGGTGATGACTAATATTACTAGGTAACTTTGTTCTACTTTTCATGTCGGCGCCAGTTCAGCTGCGTTGTAACATGCAACCTGACGTCTGTCGTAAAAAATGGACGATATTTAGCCTACCGCTATATGTTTCTTTACTCGGATAAATATAGCGCAAAACACGATGCGTTGGGGGTAGTAGCACCACGTTTCTTTTTACGCATCTGGCCCTACCATCAGCGGGTAGCACACTAATTCCCGCCATGGTGCCATCAACGACAACAGCATACTTGGCATGCTCACAGCTTGCGTCTAACTACTCTCTCAGCAAGCCAGCCAACGCCTTCAGGCCTGACTAAGCTTATCAGCTAGGATGCTTGTCACTAACATGCTTATCACTAACATAGCTTTCACGTAGCGTAGCCGCCACACAAAATAGCTGCAACAGCAGATTTACTTACCCATAAGGACCCACGTGGCAAATAGCAGCATATGCTGTTTGAAGCGAACGGTATCAGGCTAAGCTTACGGAGTGAGGCTCTGCTTACAGCCTTAGGCTTTATTATTAGGGCGGTGACAACAGCTTTCAAGCCTAGGCAAGAAAATACAAAAAACCGGTATTTCTTAATAGAAATACCGGCCGTTATATTGCTTAGTCTTCCATGCGTACCAGCCAGGATTCGACGGCCTCATCGCCATACTCATCTTTCCAGCTACGCAGGCCTTTATGGTTACCGCCACGGGTTTCAATGACTTCACCGGTCTTGGGGTTTTTGTAAATTTTAAGGCGACGCTTACGACGCGCATTACCACTAGCAGTGGTTTTAGCAGAACGCTGATCAGCCGAAGGATCCAACAATGCAATAACATCGCTTGGACGCTTATCAAACTCAGTCATGAGTGCTTCAAGTTTTGCCTTGAATTCCAACTCACTTTTGAGACGCTGATCACCTTCTAAGCGCTGCAGATCTTCTTGCAACTGCTTTAACTGCTGTTCTTTTTGAATATATTCGTTAAGTAATGACATTAGGGTTCCTTAAGTATCTGTCCAACTGAACGGGATCCAACTGAAGGGGGTTCAACTGGTTTGGATGCTGACAAGACAGCTTTAACATCCACTAGTTCAGAATGCTGGGACATTATTCCTGTAAAAGAGCTAACTGACAACAGTCTAGTTGATTTTCACTCAATTACTAATCGTTTTTTAAAACTCAAAATGATCTTTAACGAGTTTTAACCAGAACGAATCATAACCAAAAGACGCAGTGAACATTCATCTTATCCAAACAAAAGCGCCGCCCATAAAGGCGGCGCTTCTACAAACCAACAACTAATAGCTTATTAGTCTTGGCCCATTTGCTGCTTGATCAGCTCACCGATAGTGGTTGGACCACCACCAGTTGCTTCTGGCTCTTGATCACGCAGTTTCTTCAGGTTCTGACGAGTATCGTCCTGGTCTTTCGCTTTAACCGACAGACTAATCTGGCGGCTCTTACGATCAACGCTGACAATACGAGCTTCAACGCTGTCACCCTCTTTCAGTACATTGCGCGCGTCTTCTACGCGGTCAGCACTAATTTCAGAGGCTTTCAGTACAGCAATGACGTCAGTTGCCAGTTCAACCTGGGCTTCTTTGGCATCAACCTCAACAACGCGACCAGTAACAATACTGCCCTTGTCATTGACCGACAGGTATTCAGCAACAGGATCGGAATCCATCTGCTTGATACCCAGCGAGATGCGCTCACGTTCTGGATCAATAGACAAGATAACGGCTTCAGCTTCGTCGCCCTTCTTAAAGCTGCGTACGGCTTCTTCGCCAGTATCAGTCCAAGAAATATCAGACAGGTGAACAAGACCGTCGATACCACCTTCAAGGCCGATAAAGATACCGAAGTCAGTAATAGACTTGATGGTACCCGAAACGCGGTCGCCCTTGTTGTAATCAGTATTGAACGTTTCCCATGGGTTAGCGGTGCACTGCTTAATACCCAGAGAGATACGACGACGCTCTTCGTCGATGTCCAACACCATAACGTCAACGTCGTCGCCAACTTGAACGACTTTAGACGGATGGATGTTTTTGTTGGTCCAGTCCATTTCAGATACGTGAACCAGGCCTTCAACACCCTCTTCCAGTTCAGCAAAGCAACCGTAGTCGGTCAGATTAGTGACGACCGCGTGTACTTTCATGCCTTCTGGGTAACGCTCTTTAATGTTGACCCAAGGATCTTCGCCCAGCTGCTTAAGACCCAGCGATACGCGATTGCGCTCGCGGTCAAATTTCAGAACTTTGACGTTGATTTCGTCGCCAACAGCAACGATTTCGGACGGATGCTTAATACGCTTCCACGCCATGTCAGTAATGTGCAGCAGGCCGTCAACACCACCCAGGTCTACGAAAGCGCCGTAGTCTGTCAGGTTCTTAACGATACCTTTAATCTGCTGGCCTTCTTGCAGAGTAGCCAGTAGCGCTTCGCGCTCGGCACTGTTCTCTGCTTCCAGAACCGCACGACGTGATACCACAACGTTGTTGCGCTTCGGATCGAGCTTAATGACTTTAAAGTCCAGCTCTTTGTTTTCGAGGTGCGCAGTATCGCGAACAGGACGAACATCAACCAACGAACCTGGCAAGAAGGCACGGATAGAGTCAACTTCGACCGTGAAGCCGCCTTTAACCTTACCGTTGATAACACCCTTGATGACTTCGTCTTTCTCGAAGGCTGCTTCCAGAATCTTCCAAGCTTCAGCGCGCTTGGCTTTTTCACGGGACAGACGAGTTTCACCAAAGCCATCTTCAACAGCTTCCAGTGCAACGTGTACGTCGTCACCGATAGCGATGTTCAGATTTCCGTGTTCATCGCGGAATTGTGACGCCGGGATCTGACCTTCAGATTTCAGACCAGCGTTGACAGTAACCCAGTCACCGTCAATGTCGACAACCTGAGCCGCGACAATTGCGCCTGGCTCCATGTTGATGTCGTTAAGAGACTGTTCAAACAGCTCAGCAAAGCTTTCGCTCATGGTGTTCCTACGTAATTACGTTGTTGAGGCATAAATGCCTTCTCCGCACCACCAGCAAGTGCGGGCCTAATGTCACTCAGCCTTTGGGGGTGTTAACGCTGGTTAGACCTGACCGGGCTCATCGAAGTGAGTTTAGTGCCCTGCCACGTCGTGACACCTATCCAAAAGCGCCGCAAGGGAGAATCACACGCCGCTTACAAGCCCTCGTTGAGCTAGCAGTTCGGTCAGCCGATCAACCACTTCCGGTATGCTCAGGCGCGTGCTATCAAGCGTAATGGCATCATCTGCCGGCTTGAGAGGTGCCACGCTGCGCTGCATATCGCGTGCATCGCGTGCCTGAATCTCCTTCAAAAGACTCGAAAGACTAGCATCCACCCCGGCTTCCTGCAACTGTAGATAGCGCCGACGTGCCCGCTCATCAGCACTAGCGGTCAAAAAAATCTTTAGTGGTGCATCCGGAAAGACCACGGTGCCCATATCACGCCCATCGGCCACTAGCCCCGGCGCTTTGGAAAAGTCACGCTGTCGCTGCAGCAAGGCTTGGCGAACCGCAGGCAGTGCAGCGACTTGTGAAGCTCGCTCGCCAGCCTGCTCCGTACGTATTTGCTGCCCGACGTCTTCGCCTTCAAGAAAGGTGCGCGGCTGACCATCTTCAACCGGGAAAGCAACATCTAACTGCTCAGCTAAACGCGCCAGTGCCAACTCATCATCGAGGGCAACGCTATGCTTCACCGCTGCTTGAGCGGTGAGCCTGTAAAGCGCCCCGCTATCCAACAAATGCCAGCCTAACCGCTCGGCCACTAGGCTACTGATAGTGCCTTTACCTGCACCGCCAGGGCCATCAATAGTCAGCACCGGAACGGAGAGCGCGTGATCACTCATGCGCACCCTCCACGCTGACGCTCATTCCAATCCGCGTCGCTAATTCTACGAAATCAGGAAACGAGGTTGCCACATTGGCGCAATCATCAATCACAATCTCTTCACTAGCGCGCAGGGAAGCAATCGCAAAGGCCATGGCAATCCGATGATCGCCTAAACTATCAATACGCCCACCACCATAGCTGGCGGCTTGTGAGTCACCGTTGCCAGTAATATCTATGCCGTCTTCAACCACAGTATGCTTAACGCCTAACACTACCAAGCCATCCGCCATCGCCTGGATGCGGTCGGATTCTTTAACGCGCAGCTCCTCCGCGCCCCTGAGACGTGTAACACCCTCGGCATTGGCGGCGGCGATAAACAGCGCGGGGAATTCATCAATCGCCAAAGGCACTTGCTCTTCAGGGATATCTATTCCTTTAAGGGGTGCATAGCGAATACGAATATCGGCCACGGGTTCGCCACCCACTTCGCGCTCATTCTCAAGGGTTAAGTCGGCACCCATTAGGGTAAGAATATTAATCACCCCAATGCGGGTTGGATTAATGCCCACATGCTCAAGCGTAATATCAGCACCGGGGGTAATCGCCGCAGCGACCAGGAAGAACGTTGCCGAAGAGATGTCCGAAGGCACATCGATGGGCCCCGCGGTCAGCTTGCCGCCTCCCTGGAGCCAGCAGGTGTCATCTTCACGAGAGACCGCATAGCCAAACCCATTGAGCATGCGCTCCGTATGATCACGAGTCGGCGCAGGCTCACGTACCCGTGTTTCGCCTTCGGCATACAGCCCTGCTAGCAGCAGACAGGATTTCACCTGGGCACTGGCCATGGGCATATCGTAATGGATACCTTTAAGCTTGGCACCGCCGCGAATTTTCAGCGGTGGGCGCCCGCCCTCCGCGGTATCAATCGTTGCCCCCATTAAACGCAGGGGGTCTGCCACACGCCCCATTGGGCGCTTGGTCAGGGACTCATCGCCGGTAAGCTCACTATCGAACGCCTGGCCAGCTAGCAACCCAGAAAACAGCCGCATGGCGGTGCCCGAGTTACCCACATAGAGTGGTCCGGCAGGCGCAGTTAGACCGTGCATGCCGACGCCATGAATGGTGACACGGCCTTGATGGGGTCCTTCAATAGCCACGCCCATTTCACGGAACGCCTGCAGTGTGGCCAGGCTATCTTCGCCTTCTAAAAAGCCTTTTACTTCGGTGACTCCCTCGGCCAGGGCGCCCAGCATAATAGAGCGATGAGACATGGATTTATCGCCTGGAACGCGTAAACGCCCCTGCGCCTGTCCGCCTGGCTGCACACGGTAGGTAACCTTACCTTGTGGTTGCATATGGTATTCCGCCTGGTAACTGGTTTTATTCAATAAAGAGTCGAAATAGTGCCGAGCATGACTCGCCCGATCAAAGGTGGCAATCATGGCATCGCTGTCGCCGCTTTCAACCGCGCGACGTAAGCGCTCAAGGCCCGCCTCAAAATCATCCAGCGATGCTAATACGGCCTGCTTATTAGCAATAAAAATATCCCGCCACATCACCGGGTCGCTGCCGGCGATGCGGGTAAAATCACGAAAGCCGCCTGCCGCATAGCGGAAGATATCCAGCCGCTCATCCTGGCGGGCCAGCGTATCAACCAGTGAGAATGCTAACAGGTGCGGTAAATGGCTGGTACGCGCCAATACTTGATCATGTCGCTCCACGTCCATTTCCAGCACTTCAGCGCCACAGGCTTGCCATAAACTGCGCACACGCTGCAACGCAGCAGGGTCTACGCTCGGCTCTGGCGTCAAGATAACCTTGTGATTCACATAAAGACGCGGGTTCGCGGCGGCGACACCGCTTTTTTCCGAACCGGCAATGGGGTGGCCTAGCACCATATTAGTGGGCACATGACCAAATACACGCTGGGCACAGGCACGGATTGTGGCTTTCGTGCTGCCTACATCGGTGATAACGACATCGCGGGATGCGTGAGGCAATGCATCGGCCAGTGCCAACATTACGCTTTCCATGGCAAGTACCGGCACTGCCAATACCACCAGCGTCACGTCGCTAAGCTGTTCAGCAAGCTTAGTTCCGCCTGAGTCGACCAACCCCATCTCGATACCGCGGGCAATCTCACCCTCATCAGGGTCGCAGGCCACAATCCGCCCTTGAAACCCCGAAGCCCGCAGCGCCGCCGCCAGCGAGCCCCCAATCAACCCCAGCCCCACAATCAATAGCCGCGCTTCATGACATGGCGATTTATTAACGCTTTCCGCTGCCATTAACGTCACAGCACGCCTATGGGGTAAGAGCCAAGCACGCGCAAATCTGCCGCCCTAAGCCTCACTTCCTCAAGCACAGCGGCCACCTGAGGCTCATCTCGGTGTCCCTTAAAATCGATAAAGAAGACGTAATTCCATACCCCGGTACGCGATGGCCGCGTCTCAAGACGGGTTAAATCGATCTGATGGCGGTGAAACGGCTCCAGTAACGCATGCAGAGTGCCCGGCTGGTTGCGCATGGCAACCACAATCGAGGTTTTATCCTCTCCTGCCATGGGCACATCCTGATTGCCAATAATCAAAAACCGCGTGGAGTTGTCGGGGCTATCTTCGATTTTTTCCGCAATATGCTCAAGGCCATAAAGCTTGGCTGCCATATCTCCCGCAATGGCTGCACTGTGCCACTCGGTCTTAACCAACTTTGCCGCTTCTGCATTGGAGGAGACCGGCACGCGCTCAGCGTGGGGGAAATGGGCATCCAGCCATTTACGACACTGGGCAAATGACTGCGGGTGAGAATAGATACGTGAGACCTTGTCGCGACGGGTAGTCTCGCTCACTAGCAGATGGTGATGGATACGCAGCACCACCTCACCACAAATTTTGATGGAGGAGTCCATAAAGGTATCAAGGGTGTGATTGACCACCCCTTCGGTGGAATTTTCCACCGGCACCACGCCGTAATGCACGGCGCCCGCTTCCACTTCACGAAATACTTCGTCAATGGCAGCCATCGGCATGCTAACGGCGCTTTCACCAAAATGCTTCAGTGCCGCCTGCTGGGTGAAGGTACCTTCAGGGCCTAAGTAAGCCACCTTCACAGGCTGCTCTAGCGCCAAACACGCCGACATGATTTCGCGAAACAACCGCGCCATCTCTTCTGAATCGAGGGGCCCTTTATTTAGCGCCATAATGCGTCGCAGCACCTGAGCTTCTCGCTCAGGTCGATAGAACACCGCATCCTGGTCTTCAGCCAGCTTAACGTGCGCCACCTGCTGGGCACAGCTGGCACGCTCGCTAATGAGATTCAGAATATCGCTATCGAGCTGATCGATTCGCTGGCGCAGCTCATCCAGATTGATCGACGTGTCGGACATAATCGTTAGCCCCTTGTTTGTTCAAAATCGGCCATGAACGCGATCAGCGCATCAACTGCGGACTCTGGCACGGCGTTATATAGACTGGCGCGCATGCCGCCAACGCTGCGGTGGCCTTTTAAATTCAACAGACCAGCTGCATTTGCCTGCTGTAAAAACGCCTTATCCAGCGCCGCGTCAGCAAGTACAAAGGGCACGTTCATCCGCGAGCGATTGTGCCTAGCAATCGGGTTGCTATAAAACTCACTGGCATCAATCGCCGCGTAAAGCTTGTCGGCTTTACGCTGATTGATAGCATCCATCGCCGCTAACCCACCGACATCGTCTTTTAACCACTGGAAGACCAGCCCCGCCAGGTACCATGCATAGGTGGGAGGGGTATTCACCATCGAGCCTGCTTCCGCCAGCATTTGGTAATCAAACAGTGAAGGAATACCCGCCTGTGCTTTGCCTAGCAGATCATCTCGCACGACCACTAGCGTTAACCCCGCGGGGCCAATATTTTTCTGCGCCCCGGCATAAATCACGCCGAACTCGCTAACGTCGATGGGGCCAGAGAGAATATTCGACGACATATCACAAACCAATGGCACCTTGGCGCCATCGGCACGCTGCACATGGGGCGTATAGTCAAACTCCAGGCCACCAATCGTTTCGTTGGAGGTGTAGTGCAGGTAGGCCGCATCACTACTGACCTGAAGCTCTTCTTGCGCAGGCACCGCCACGTGGCCATTAGCCTCACTGCTGGCAGCCATATGGCAATTAAAACCAAGATGCTTGGCTTCGCTGAGCGCCTTCTTGCCCCAAATACCGGTTTGCACAAAATTGGCACTGCCACCCTGTCCCAACAGGTTCATCGGTAGCATGGCAAACTGGAGGCTTGCCCCACCCTGCAAAAACAATACCTTGTAGTTATCAGGCACGCCCATTAGATGACGAAAATCAGCTTCGGCACGCTCGGCAATGGCGATAAATTCGTCACTGCGGTGGCTCATTTCCATCACAGAGAGACCGCGGCCCTGGTAATCCAGCAGCTCCGCTTTGGCTCGCTCAAGCACGGCTACTGGCAGGGCTGCGGGCCCTGCGCAGAAATTATAATGACGTGTCATCAGTCCCCGTTTCCTGTGCATTATCGGATGATTCACTGATCTGCCCGTCGTCAAGGGCACCTTCTTCAAGAGTGGCGTCTTCAACAACCAGCTCATCGCTTTCGGCCGGCTCATCAACACGAACCGTTTTGACGAGTTTCTCCTCTTTACCGAGGCGAATCAGCATCACACCCTGGGTGTTACGCGAAGTGGTAGAAACCTCTTCCACACGGGTGCGTACCAGGGTGCCACGGTCAGTGATCAGCATCATCTCATCGCTGTCATAAACCTGCATCGCCGCCACCAGGGAGCCGTTCCGTTCGCTGGTCTGCATGGCGATAACACCCTGACCACCACGGCCACGCAGCGGGAACTCTTCCAGGCGCGTACGCTTACCAAAGCCGTTTTCACTGGCGGTCATGATATAGATCTGACCATCGGCGGTGACGGTTTCTACGCTTTCCTGGACGCCGTCCTGGACATCACTCTCGGCATCCGCTTCAGCGTCGATCTGCTGACTCTTGGGAATAATCAGACTGATAACTTCCGCATCACCTGCCAAACGCATACCCCGCACACCCCGCGCGGTGCGGCCCATGGCACGCGCTTTGTTCTCTTCAAAACGAATGGCTTTGCCGTTTGAAGACAGCAGCATGGCATGGTCAGAACCGGTAGTAATCGCCGCGCCCACCAGTCGATCACCCTCTTCAAGGTCAATCGCGATAAGACCCACGCTGCGCGGCCGGGAGAACTGCTCAAGGCTGGTACGTTTTACTGTGCCTTTGGCGGTGGCAAAGAAAATGTAGTGTTCAGGATCGTAGTCACGCACCGGCAGGATGGCATTAACCGCCTCACCCTCTTCCAGCGGCAGCATATTGACCAACGGCTTGCCACGAGAGCCGCGGCTGGCGTTGGGCATTTCATATACTTTCAACCAGTACACTTTGCCGCGGTTAGAGAACAGCAGCACGGTGTCGTGAGTGGATGCCACCAGCAAATGCTCGATCACATCTTCATCTTTCATAGCGGTAGCAGACTTACCACGACCGCCACGACGCTGAGCCTGGTAATCCGACAGCGGCTGGGTCTTGGCATAGCCAGAACGTGACACTGTCACCACCATATCTTCTTCAGCGATTAAATCTTCAATCGAGAGATCCAAATGGCTGGCCTGGATCTCGGTGCGACGATCATCACCAAACTGGTCGCGAACAGCGTGCAGCTCTTCCCGAATGACTTCCATCAAACGGTCAGGAGACGCCAGAATTTCAGTCAGTTCGGCGATTCGCTCAAGAATCGTCAGGTATTCATCAAGCAGCTTCTCTGTTTCCAGACCCGTCAAGCGATGTAGACGCAGCTCTAGAATCGCCTGCGCCTGGGCAGGTGATAACCGGTAGGAGGTGGCTGCGGTGTTTAACCCAAAGCCCTCGTCTAGCTCCTCTGGCTTACAGGATGTGGCGCCAGCACGCTCCAACATCGCGGTGACTTGGCCAGGCTGCCACGTTTTGGCAAGCAGCTTTTCACGCGCTTCTGCCGCATTGGGCGACGCTTTGATCAGCTCAATGACTTCATCGATATTTGAAATAGCGACGGCTAAACCTTCCAACAGATGCCCACGCTCACGCGCTTTTTTCAGCTCATACAGCGTGCGCCGGGTAACCACTTCGCGGCGGTGGCGAATGAAGGCTTCCAGCATCTCTTTAAGGTTCAACGTGCGCGGCTGGCCATTTTCAAGCGCCACCATGTTGATACCGAAGACGTTTTGCAACTGCGTCTGGGCAAACAGGTTGTTGACCACCACTTCACCGGATTCGCCGCGCTTGACTTCAATCACCACGCGCAGACCATCTTTATCCGATTCATCGCGCAATTCGGCGATACCTTCAATTTTCTTCTCTTTCACCAGCTCGGCAATCTTCTCAATCAACCGCGCCTTGTTCACCTGGTAAGGCAGCTCGGAGATGATGATGTGATCGCGACCGGTTTTATCATGGTGCTCAATGGTATGACAGGCACGCACGTAAATGCGTCCCCGACCGGTACGGTAGGCGGACAAGATTCCCGCACGGCCGTTGATGATCGCCCCGGTAGGGAAGTCTGGTCCGGGGATGTATTCCATTAAATCATCCACCGACAGCGTGTAATCGTCGATCAGCGCTAAACAGCCGTCGATAACTTCACGCATATTATGCGGTGGAATGTTGGTAGCCATACCTACGGCGATACCCGATGAACCGTTGATCAGCAGATTGGGCACTTTGGTAGGGAGGACCGCAGGAATACGCTCGGTGCCGTCGTAGTTATCTACCCAATCAACGGTGTCTTTCTCAAGGTCGGCTAGCAGTTCGTGAGCAAGGCGCGACATCCGCACCTCGGTATAACGCATGGCAGCTGCGTTATCTCCATCAATCGAACCGAAGTTGCCCTGGCCATCGACCAATACATGACGCATGGAGAAGTTCTGCGCCATGCGTACGATAGTGTCGTACACCGCGCTGTCGCCGTGCGGATGGTATTTACCGATGACATCGCCGACAACACGCGCCGATTTCTTATACGGTTTATTCCAGTCATTACTCAGCTCATGCATGGCAAACAGCACACGCCGATGAACTGGTTTAAGGCCGTCACGTACATCTGGTAACGCGCGACCAATAATGACGCTCATCGCATAGTCGAGATACGACTGTTTGAGCTCGTCTTCAATATTGACGGGCAAGATTTCTCTGGCGATGTCACCCATGAAAGTCAGATCCTTTGCACTGCATTGGCACTGCGAGAGTTGAAAGCGCTTAAAAAAACACCGCCCTAATAACGCACAGGACGGCGCGCAAATACTACGCCATCATACCACCGCAAAAGCAGCAAGGGCAGCCAGAGAGCCCTCCAAAGCCTTTTAGACCACAAAAGCCTCTTTTGCTAAGATTAATTCGGACAATTTATCACGCACCTCGCCCTCTATTGCCGCCGCTTTATTGGCGCGCATATCCAGCAGCACAAAGGTTAAATCTGCCTGAGCGACCACCTTACCGTCTTTACGAACAATGCGATGGTGGCAAAGCGCACTACGCTCTCCCACGTCGACTATGCCGGTCATAACGGTTAAGTCATCCCCTTGGAGGGCAGCCGCTAGATAATCAATGTTCAGATTAACCACGACAAACGCACGTCCAGCTTGATGAAGTTGCTTGATCAGCGCCGGGTGTTGATCAAAAAAATCCCAACGCCCCTCTTCCATAAACTCCAGATAACGAGCGTTATTGACATGCCCATAGCCATCCAAGTGATAGCCCCGGACACGCAACTGAACCTGAGAGAGTAAATGAGAGTGTGAATGAGAGAGTGAAGTGGTCATGGCAACTCCTGATAAATTGATGGGAAATGGCGATAGACAACCCTCAATCAAACATAAGTTTGAAACGCGTGCAACAAAGTCGATTGGCGTCAGCATGCTGGTAGGAATCCCTCGCTTTCGCCATAATGTGCCACCTTTTAAATAGGATTGTCCTAATGTGGTTTAAGCATTTGCATTTATATCGCCTGCACGACGCGCCCGAATTATCCAGCGATGCGCTCGAAAGCGCTTTACAAGAGCATGCCGCTAAACCACTGGGTAGCGCCGATGCGCGTCGATTAGGCTGGACCGCACCTGCTGGGCGTCTGAGCAGCGGCCAGTTAGTACACGAAATTCAAGCGCATCGCCTGCTCTCTGCGCTGCGTCAAGAGCGCTTGCTACCTGCCTCAGTCGTAAAAGAAGAGGTTGACGAACTGGTAGCAGACATCGAAGCCAGCGAGGGTCGCAAAGTCACCCGCAAAGAGAAAACCGCGTTAAAAGAGCAGGTAACCGAAAATTTGTTGCCTCGTGCCTTTGTACGCAGTCAGAAGATTGACCTGTGGTGGGACACGCGTGGCCAGTTGATTGGAATCAATGCTAGCTCGCGCACCCGCGCCGAAGATATTCTGGATTTGCTGCGCGAGACGCTTGGCAGTTTAAAAGTCACGCCGCTCAGCTCACAAACAGTACCTATTCGCGCCATGACCACCTGGCTCGGCGATGCGGCCAGCCGTCCCTCTGACCTGCAACTTGGCGATCAGGTGGAGCTTAAGGCAAAAGGCGATGATGGCGTACTTCGCGCCCGGCAGGTCGATCTAGATAGTGATGAGATCCAGCAGTTGCTCGAGAGTGGCCGCCAAGCGAGCAAACTTGCTCTCAGCCTGGAAGGCCGCTTGAGCTTTGTGCTGCATGATGACTTAGCCTTGAAATCATTGCGCTTTGGTGATGCATTGATTGAACAGGCTGACCACGCAGACGATGGTGATGACGCCCTAGCGCGGTTGGAGACGGACTTTATTTTAATGGCGCAGGCACTATCTGACGATATTCCGCGCTTAATTGAGTGGCTCGGTGGTGAAGTCCAGCGGGAACCCGCTGCCCCATAAAAGGTTCTATAGCCTTTTATAGCTGTTCGCCTCGATGCTATTAATCGATACTTTTTCTTTATCATCCAACGGTTCGCATGACTGATCATAACAACGCTACCAACGTTTCTAACGCGACAGACCCGTGGGCAGATATTCGACCCTTTATGGATCATGAAGTGGCCGAGGTTCTGGCCAGGCTATCAAGGGACAACGAGCTCCTGGATGCGCTCACTCGCTTTCGGCTCCCCCGCTTGGCACGCTGGGCGCCAGCCCTAGCGCGCGGCTTTGCTAGCCGTGCCGTGCGGCGGGAAGTAAAAGATGTGTCGACGGTGTACGAATTCCAGATGCGCATTGCCCACTATATGGAGCGCATGATTCGTACCACTACCGATGCCTTTGAAGTCACTGGGCTCGACAAACTCGAACCACAGGGCGCCTATCTCTTTATTGGCAATCACCGCGATATCTCCTTGGATCCAGCGTTCGTAAACTATGCGCTGTATCAGGCGAACCGCGACACGGTGCGTATTGCCATCGGTGACAACCTGCTGAAAAAACCCTATGTCACTGATCTGATGAGGTTAAATAAAAGTTTTATTGTGCCCCGTAGCGCTCGCGGCAAACGCGCCATGCTCGCCGCCTACCATCAGCTTTCAGCTTATATCCGGCATACGATTACCGAAGATCAGCATTCGATCTGGATGGCCCAACGGGAAGGACGGGCAAAAAACGGCATCGACCATACCGAGCCTGCGATCATCAAAATGTTGACCATGGCCAGGCGTAACGCCGAGCGCGACATGGTGTTTGGCGAGGCTATCGCCGAGCTGAAACTGGTGCCGGTATCGATTAGCTATGAATATGACCCCTGCGACGTGCAAAAGGCCCAGGAGCTATACGATATCGATACCCAGGGTAGCTATGCCAAAAGCGAGTTTGAAGATATCCGCTCCATTGTCGCAGGTATCACCGGCTCAAAAGGGCGCGTGCGGTTACATTTTGGCAGCCCTGTCGGCTCTGATATGGAAACACCTGATGAGGTGGCGGCAGAAATTGATCGTCAAGTTATTGGCGGCTATCGCCTTTTCCCGAGCCATTATTTGGCGCTGGAAGCATTAGGAGAGGCGCCTGAACTGGTGGCACGCAAGGTCATAACACGCCAAGACCGAGAACGATTTAACGCACGTCTTGGCGAGGTACCTGAACCTTTACGCCCCTACTGGCTTGCCCAGTATGCCAATCCCGTTAAACACAAAGCGGGCCGCTTGACTCTTTAATGCTCGACAACACCGGAGCAACTCATGCCTGCTGGCCAAAATAATGCTATGGTCAATGCATTGATTGGTCTCGCTTGGCGTTGTCGTCATTCGTGGTCTTAAGGAGATTTCCATGTCCGCTACAGAAATTCAGAAAACACGTATTATCAACGAGCTACGCGGCTTTATTCGCAAGCTACTGCAAGAGCCTAGCATTCTTGAACAATCACTCGAGATTGCACGCCAGCAGTTGACAGAGGGCAACAGCCCAGCAGCAATGGCACGCATTGCCAATGAAATTTCGGACACCACTAGCGTTCACATTCCGGAAGATCCGGCAGAGCACTCTGAGGCTGACAAGCTGTTTTTAGAGCTGCTACGTGAAGTAGTTCAAGAGGAGCAAGCACTCTATTAATTGTTGCTAAGGAGCCTCTGATTAAGGTGATGATCGCAATAGCTAATCAGAGGCTTGCTAACGGCAACGATAGCGGCGTGGAGATAGCGACTTGGCTATCTTTTTTATCGCCTGATCGACACCCCTATTCACTCGGAATTAACCTTCACCATGTCTACTACCGCCACGCGCAACATTTTGGTGACTAGCGCGCTCCCCTACGCAAATGGAGCTATTCACCTCGGTCACTTACTTGAGTATATCCAGACTGATATCTGGGTACGTTTCCAGAAAAGCCGTGGCCAACAGTGCTACTACGTGTGTGCCGATGACGCCCATGGCACGGCCATTATGCTGCGTGCAGAGCAGGAAGGAATTACGCCGGAAGCACTTATTGAACGCGTTTCCCAGGATCACCAAACCGATTTTGCTCGCTTCGGTGTAGGGTTTGACAACTATCACTCAACCCACTCTGTTGAAAACCGCCAATTAAGCGAAATGATTTATAAGCGCCTGCGGGATAAAGGCCATATCGCGACACGCGATATTGAGCAGATGTTTGACCCGCAAAAAGGTCTTTTCCTCGCAGATCGCTTTATCAAAGGCACCTGCCCTAAATGCGGTGCAGATGACCAGTATGGTGACAACTGTGAAAAGTGTGGCGCCACTTACACCCCCGCCGACCTGATCAATCCTGTGTCAGCTATTTCAGGCGCCACACCTGAAGTCCGCACGTCGACCCACTACTTCTTTAAGCTCCCGGATTTTGCTGACTTTTTACAACACTGGATTGACGACGGCCATGTCCAGCCGCAGATTCGAAACAAGTTGATGGAGTGGTTTGAGTCTGGCTTTAACGAGTGGGACATTTCTCGCGACGCGCCCTACTTTGGATTTGAAATTCCCGATGCGCCCGGCAAATACTTCTATGTATGGCTGGATGCGCCGATTGGCTATTTGGCAAGTTTCAAGAACCTGTGTGACCGTGAAGGAATCGACTTCGACAGCTACTGGAACAAAGACTCGAAAGCTGAGGTGTATCACTTTATCGGCAAGGATATCGTCTACTTTCATGCGCTGTTCTGGCCCGCCATGCTTCATGGTGCCGACCTGCGTACGCCTACGGCGGTTAACTGCCATGGATTCCTGACGGTAGACGGCGCCAAGATGTCAAAGTCCCGCGGTACGTTTATCAAAGCCGCTACCTACGCCGACCACCTAAACCCAGAATATTTACGCTATTACTTTGCCGCCAAGCTAACCTCTAAAGTGGATGATCTAGACCTTAATCTAGAGGATTTTGCTGCCCGGGTGAACTCAGACCTGGTTGGCAAAGTGGTTAACATCGCCAGCCGCTGTGCGGGGTTTGTGAAGAAAGTCGGCGATGGGACTCTTTCCGCCCATTGCGCAGAACCGCAAATGGTTGCCCGTTTCATTGCCGCAGGTGACGATATTGCCGATGACTTTGAAGCCAGAGAGTTTAGCCGGGCGATGCGCAAAATAATGGAGTTGGCGGACGAAGCTAACACCTACATTGCCGACAAAGCGCCCTGGGCATTGGCCAAACAGGAGGGGCACGATGCAGAAGTGCTCGAGATATGCTCGGTAGGCATTAACTTGTTCCGTCAGTTGATGGTTTATCTAGCCCCGGTGATACCGGTCATGGCCGAAGAAGCACGTGCGTTCTTGAATATCGAGTCGTTGGACTGGCACACTCGTCAAACGGTATTGACCAATCACCCAATCAATAAATTCAAGCCGCTGATGACGCGGGTTGAACGCGATAAAATCGATGCGATGATTGAAGCGTCGAAGGAAGATCTCGTGGAAGAGCAGAAACTTAAAGAGACACCAAAAGGCCCTCTGGCAGACGACCCTATTGCTGAGGAGATCGACTTTGCAGCCTTTGCAAAAGTTGATCTACGCATCGTACGCATTGCTAAAGCCGAGTATGTGGAGGGCGCCGATAAACTGTTGCAATTGACCCTCGATCTTGGCGGCGAAACCCGCAATGTCTTCTCAGGCATTCGCTCCGCCTATTCGCCTGAAGCACTGGAAGGTCGCTTAACCGTGATGGTGGCCAATCTGGCGCCGCGTAAAATGCGTTTTGGCGTGTCGGAAGGCATGGTACTAGCCTCTGCTAATGAAGAAGGCATCTACCTGCTTTCCCCCGATGCTGGTGCCGAACCGGGGCAGCGGGTCACGTAAATCAGCGATAGTCAGCTAAAGGGCAAGGCCTATGGCCTTGCCCTTTTTTATAAGCATTGATAAATACTTTACATAACTGAGATCGCCTATGCTCCAGCGCACCCCTAGCTCGTTGCGTTTTCGTTTTTTCGCTGCACTAGGCGGATTACTGATATTTGCAATGGTCTCACTAGGCGCCTTAAGTAAGTGGTTGGTTTTTCCAGCCCTTCAGGCCGAGGAGCGCTTGGCGATTAAACAGGAACTGAATCGGGTTGAGCGAAGCATAACGCTTAATCAACAAGATCTTCATACCCATGTACGCGACTGGGCATATTGGGATGATACCTATGCGTTTATTCAAGACCAGAACCCTCGCTATGCCGAGGTCAATTTCAGTCAAGAAATGTTTGAAACCATCAGCTATCAAGCAATGGGTTTTTTCACAACTGCCGGGGAAGTCTATTTTTTAGCGGGTGTAGATCCAATCAGCGCTAGGTATCAAACTTGCACTGAACTGGCAGATGGCTGCGCCTGGATGGCCTCTTTGGTGGTGACCATGCAACAAGAAATCGCCAATAATGATGCAGATCAAAGCGCCATTTATGACGGTCAACATATTTCTCATGACGGCCAAACGCCATTTCTAGTGGCATCTAGCCCCATTTTACGTACCGACCATAGCGGCACGCCCATGGGCTGGTTATTTAAAGTACGCGCAATGGACGAGCAATGGAAAGGCACCATAGCCGACTATACGGGCCTGACCATTACACTCCGCTTAATTAACAATCCCGCCAGCCACGGCGATACACTCAGCCTTGCTGGCAATATGGCACATGCAGAGCGTATTTTGCCGCTTTACAATTCGCCCAATGCTCTTGCGGTCGGGGTTGAGCTCAACCGAACAAGTTACCTCACCAGCCTCACCACCTTTCGCTATGTACTGTTCTGGACCGCTGGTTTAATGCTGTTAGTGATGGGCTTGGTGTTATTACTGCTTGAAAGAATGGTATTGAAGCCGCTGCGTTTACTTACCCATTTCACCCAACATGTGGATATGAATTCAGCCGACCCTTACGGGCTTACTCAACGCAATGATGAAATAGGCGTTCTCTCACGTGCGTTCAAAGAGCAGTTTGCCTACCAGCAAAAACTCAATGCGGAACTTCTCAAGCTTTCCACTCACGATGCTTTGACAGAGCTTCCCAATCGGCGTTTATTCGATCAGCGGCTAGAAGAAGCGGTCTGTCATGCTTTAACCAATGATGAGCCACTCTCTGTCATGATGCTGGATATTGATCATTTTAAGTTGTTCAACGATCACTACGGCCATACAGAAGGTGACCACTGTTTGCAGCAGGTTGCGCGTATCATGCAAGATGTTGCCAAATCTTCAGGCTTCTTTATTGCACGAACCGGCGGCGAAGAGTTCAGCGCTATCCTTCCGGGCACAACATCTATGCAAGCGATACAAAAATGCATGGCTCTCAGTGACGCTATTGATCACCTTGAGCTACCCCATCAATTATCTCCGGTAGCTAACCATATAACGGTGAGTATAGGCATCAGCCAATTAACCCGTGACGAAGATATAACGCCAGGCACTTTGATGAAGAGTGCCGACCAAGCACTTTATGAAGCCAAAGCAGCAGGTCGGCATTGTGCCAAGGTGTATATGCCCCCGTCTGCCAATACTGCATTTACGTCATACGACAAGCCGTCATGAATGAGTTATTTATCATTTTGATCAGCACTGCGCTGGTTAATAATTTCGTACTGGTACAGTTCCTGGGCCTATGCCCGTTTATGGGCGTCTCCAACAAACTGGAGTCGGCCATGGGCATGTCCCTGGCGACGACCTTTGTGTTGACGCTAGCATCAGCTGCAAGCTTCGTGGTCTATCACGGTTTACTTGTGCCGCTGGAAGTTACTTATCTACGGACGATTAGCTTTATTGTGGTGATCGCCGCCGTGGTGCAATTTACCGAAATTATGGTGCGTCAACTAAGTCCGCTGCTGCATCAAGTGTTAGGCATTTTCCTGCCATTGATCACCACTAACTGCGCGGTGCTGGGCGTTGCTCTACTGTCGCTCAATCGTGAGCTGAGTTTTTTCCATACGACGCTTTACGGCTTAGGAGCAGCGCTAGGATTCTCGCTTATTTTAGTACTATTCGCCGCCATGCGTGAACGACTGGCGGGCGCGGATATTCCCAGGCCTTTTAAAGGTGCCGCCATTGCGATGGTCACCGCTAGTCTTATGTCGTTGGCGTTTCTCGGTTTTTCAGGATTAGTGCAAGGATGAAGGCAGCCCGCAATGAGTGACACATTTGATGGCATCAGCATGCTTAGCGCTATCGCAGTCCTAACCGGCTTGGGTATCGGTTTCGGTGCCCTGCTGGGGGTCGTAAGTGAACGCTTCAAGCGCGAAGATAACCCTTTGGTTGAGCAAATTGATGCTCTTCTACCGCAAACCCAATGCGGTCAGTGTGGCTACCCGGGTTGTCGCCCCTACGCCGAAGCCATTAATCAGGGCGATGCGTTAAATAAATGCCCACCGGGTGGCGAAGCCACGATTTTGGCGCTTGCCGATCTGTTAGGCCGCGAGCCGGAGCCGCTTGACGGTGAAGCTCAAAGTGAAGCAACGGTGGCTTTTATTCGCGAAGCAGAGTGCATTGGCTGCACAAAATGTATCCAAGCCTGCCCCGTTGACGCCATTATCGGCGCCGCAAAATTGATGCATACCGTGATTGAAGACGAGTGCACCGGCTGCGATTTGTGCCTTGACCCCTGCCCTGTCGACTGTATTGATATGCTGCCGCGCAGTGCGCCGATCACTCAATGGCAGCCAGTGACAACGCCTGCGCATAACGTGATCGCCAGCGACCGTCCCAATACGCTGGGGGGTGTGCATGTCGAGCGCCTTTGATTTCCCAGGCGGGATTTATCCACCACAGCGCAAACAGCGCTCCAACCAAGCCGCACTCATTGAAGCGCCACTACCCAGCCGGGTGGCGCTGCCTCTGCTGCAACACAGCGGTAAGCCCGCCACACCCTGTGTAACATCAGGCGACTTAGTAAAAGTGGGCAGTGTCATTGCCAAACGCGAAGGCTTGATCTCCTGCGACCTGCACGCCAGCATTAGCGGCACAGTGATGGAAGTAACAGCGACTCAAGTGGTGATTGAGAGCGACGGCAAGGATACTTGGCAGCGGTTGCCGGCCATGGACTGGCACAGTGTTGAACCCTACCAGCTTCTTTCCCGGCTCAATGAAAGCGGTATCGTTGGGTTGGGCGGTGCGGGGTTCCCTACCCATATTAAAGCGCGGGTGATGGAGCAGCACGCCATTCATACCTTGGTCATTAACGCCGCTGAGTGTGAGCCCTATATCACCGCTGACGATCTCACCCTGCGCAGCTACCCCGCAGAGGTGCTGGAAGGCGCGCAGATAATGGCTAAGTTATGCGCTGCAGAACGCATTATCATTGGCATCGAAGATAATAAACCTGATGCTATCGAGGCGCTTCAAAACGCGCTGACACCGAGCCTGCCAATCCCCATTGAGCTAAGCATCATTGCCACCCGCTACCCCAGCGGTGGCGAGCGCCAGCTAATTAAAAAGCTGCTAAATGTTAACGTACCCAGCGATGGGCTGCCCGCTGACGTGGGCGTCCTTTGCCACAATCCCGGCACTCTACTGGCGATACTGCACGCCGTGCGCGATGGTCAACCGTTGGTTTCCAGAGTCGTCACCCTGACCGGCGAAGCAATTGAACACCCCGGCAACCGATGGATTCGCCTGGGCACCTCCGTCAGAGAGGTACTAGAGCAAGCGGGAATCAACCTGTCTGGGCCCAACCAATCCAAGTTACATCAGGTCATTCAGGGCGGCCCTATGATGGGAACGCCACTGTTAACCCTGGATTCACCCGTCACCAAACTCACCAACTGTTTAATCGCCGCTACGCTGGAGGAGCTCCCGCCTGCCCCGACTGAAGTGCCTTGTATCCGCTGCGGCGAGTGTGAAAGCGTTTGCCCGGTAGCGCTACTGCCACAGCAACTGCACTGGTACGCACGGGCAAAAGATGATGACAAGCTGGAGCGCTACCACTTGTTTGACTGCATTGAATGCGGTGCCTGCAGCTACGTTTGTCCAAGCCATATTCCGTTAGTGGCAGATTACCGCGAAGCAAAAAGCCGTATCCGCATTCAGCGGATTGAGACTGCGAAAGCAGAGCATGCCAGGCACCGCTTTGAATTTCGTCAAGCCCGGCTCGCCCGTGAAGAGGCGGAGAAAAAAGCGCGCCGAGAAGCGCGCCAAGCGCAAAACCGACGGTCGCCTACCCAGGCATCATCAAGCAGTGAAGCGATTGACCTTCGCGGCTTAAGAATTGCCCACGCCGCTGCCAAAGCATCCGTAAAAAAAGCGGAGAAGACCCTGGCGCGCGTCGCTCAGCAAGACCCTAACCAGTCGCTTGATGATTTGGAAATGCAGCTTGCCACCGCCCAGGAGAATCTTCGGGCGGCGGAGTTACAGCTAGCCCAAGCGCGCGAACAGCAGCCCAGTAAGGAATCACCATGAGCATGATGCACGCCTCACAGGTGAGCAGTGGCATCGCCGCAGCCGTACCGCCAACGGCTAACCTAATGCGCTGGGTCATCGTGGCAACGCTGCCGGGCATCGCCACCATGAGCTATTTGTTTGGCTTGGGCGTACTCAGCAATGTGTTGCTGGCTATCATCTTCGGCTTAGCGTTTGAAGCTGGCGTACTACGCCTTCGACAACGGCCTCTACGTCCTGCGCTGAATGATTCCAGCGCCCTGGTCACGGGTGTACTACTCGGCGTCTCACTGCCCCCCGCAAGCCCTTGGTGGCTAATCGCCGTGGGCATGATGGCGGCCATCGTGGTCGGCAAACAGCTATATGGCGGATTGGGCCATAATCCGTTCAATCCTGCCATGGTAGGTTATGCCCTGCTGCTCGTGTCATTTCCTACCCATATGACACTATGGTCACCGCCTCAGGAGCTGTTTCCAGCTGATCTAGGGGCTCAAATCGCTGGAACACTGCCGACGTCTCAGCTGGATAGCATGAGCGGCGCCACGCCCCTTGATGCCTTTAAGCACAAAGGCAGTACCGTCCTTGCCAGTGAATTCTGGGCGACAAACCCACTACCTGATGGCACCTTGAGCGCCTGGAGATGGGCGGCACTCGCCTGGTTAGCGGGCGGCGTACTGCTACTGGTAAAACGAATTATCAGCTGGCATATCCCGGTGGCCATGCTGGGTAGCATGCTGGTACTTGCTACGCTGTTTTATATAAGTGACCCCAGCCATTTCGCCTCGCCCATGTTTCACCTACTCACTGGCGCAGCGCTCTTTGGGGCATTCTTTATTGCCACTGATCCAGTCTCAGCGGCCAGCAGCCGACGAGGAAAATTGATCTATGGCGCGGGCATTGGCGCGCTGGTCATTATTATTCGCACCTTCGGCGGCTATCCTGATGCCGTGGCCTTTGCCGTACTGCTGATGAATCTATGCGTACCACTGCTTGACCTGTACAGCGTTCCTCGCCCTACGGGTCAGCAAAAAGCGACGCCAGAGGAGCGGCGGCCATGACTCTCTTTCAAGCCATGCAGCGAGGCGCCCTCGCCTTAGGCGCCTTTGCACTGGTGACCGCAGGCACCGTCGCATTAACGCGCGCGCTAACCGCTGAGCGTATCGCAACGCATCAGCTAGCCTATCAACACCGTCAGCTTCAAGAAGTGTTACCTGAGACGCTGGCGAATATACCTATGACCGACGTATTGGAAAGTACCTTTACTCTGCCTAACGCAGCATCGCTCGGGCTTGATAGCGATAGCCAGGGCTGGTGGGTAAGAGATAGCGTTAACCGTCACGAGCACAGCACGGTCATTTTTCCAGTGGTTACTCGGCAGGGGTATAACGGCGAAATTCGTCTGTTGGTCGGCATTGACCAGCAGCAGCGCATCACCGGTGTACGTGTGACTCATCACCAGGAAACCCCTGGCTTGGGGGATGATATTGAGCGCAGTCGGAGCAGCTGGATCACCCATTTTGACGGTTTAGGGCTAGATAGCCTGCCACCTGGTGGCTGGGCAGTGGATAAAGACGGCGGGCATTTTGATGCGTTTACCGGTGCTACCATTACCCCACGGGCGGTGGTCAATGCCGTGCACCAGACGCTTCAGTACGCTGCTGATACGCCATTACCGATAACCTTCGAGGAGTCGTCGCAATGAGCCAATGGCGCCAGCTTGCCCGAGATGGGCTGTGGTTTAATAATCCCGTGCTCGTACAACTGCTTGGATTGTGCCCACTGCTTGCCGTTAGCAGCAGTGTGGTCAATGCGCTAGGCTTGGCGATCGCCACGCTGCTTGTCATGGTGGGCGCCAGCACGGCTATTTCGCTTATTCGTCGTCAAGTGCCCAATGCGGTTCGCCTGCCTGCGTTTGTCATGGTGATTGCCGCCTTTGTTACCTGCACGGAACTCCTGATGGCTGCCTACGCCTACCCGCTCTATCAGGTCCTAGGCATTTTTATTCCTCTGATTGTGACCAACTGCGCCATTCTAGGCCGCGCGGATGCCTTTGCATCACGCCAACCGGTGCTCCCCGCTGCCATCGACGGGCTGATGATGGGCCTTGGCTTTGGCGCCGTGCTAGTGCTGCTTGGCGCGTTGCGCGAGCTGCTCGGTCAAGGGACGTTATTCAGCAATATGTCGCTGCTATTTGGCCCAGGTGCGGCGAACTGGCAGCTCACCATTGTCGATGGCTATCAATTTCTATTTTTTGTGCTGCCCCCAGGCGCATTTTTTGTGGCTGGCATGCTGATCGCGCTGAAAAATGTTATCGACCAGCGTGGCGCTGCCCGCGCTCGGCCGGCAGCTGCCGCGCCTCGTACTGACAGACGTGTACGCGTAACCGGCACAATTAAATAACCGATACGCTTTATCAACCGGTATTAGCAAATAGACAAAGAGAACATCCATGAATGCCCAAAAGCGTCATGAAATTTTCACCCGCCTTCAGGCTGAGAATCCACACCCAACCACCGAACTCAACTGGAACACACCCTTTGAGTTGCTTGCCGCCGTGCTGCTCTCCGCGCAAGCCACGGATGTAGGAGTGAACAAAGCCACCGCTCGTCTTTACCCCGTTGCCAACACTCCCCAAGCGATCATTGATTTGGGTATTGATGAGTTGAAGGCACACATCAAAACCATCGGTTTATACAACACGAAAGCTGAAAATCTGATGAAAACCTGCCACATTCTGGTTAACCAGCATGGCGGGGAAGTACCCGACACGCGCCAAGCGTTAGAAGCCTTGCCTGGTGTGGGCCGCAAAACTGCCAACGTGATTCTCAATACCGCCTTTGGCCAGCCCACCATGGCCGTTGATACGCATATTTTTCGCGTTTCCAACCGCACGGGCATCGCCAAAGGTAAGGATGTCGTGGAGGTCGAACAAAAACTGCTGCGCCATGTACCTAAAGCGTTCCTGCAAGATGCTCATCACTGGCTGATTCTTCACGGACGTTACACTTGCATCGCGCGCAAGCCCCGCTGTGGCAGCTGTATTATCGAAGATCTGTGCGACTATAAAGAGAAAACAGAGCTCGCATAGGCGACCTACCACTTATATGCCAATGTTGACGTAAAGACGGAGTCCGCCATGCCAACCCCTGCCACGCTGCTACACAACCAACCTATTGAGCAGCGTATTGATGCGCTTTTAGATCTCTCGCGTCAGCATGCTGAGCACTTCTGCAGCCCAGGGGCGTGCCTGGCACGCCAACGCTACATGGCGCGGCATCCCACCTCTATCGTGGTCATGAAGTGCATGGATGGCAGGATTCATATTCCCCACGCGACACAAACGCCCCTAGGCATCATTACCCCTTTCCGCAACTTAGGGGGCATATTTGATCTGGGCTGGCCTTACTTGGGTGAGCTAGTGACCGACTCTGTGGTCGAGGCAGCGCAGGCCGGGCGCGGCACCTTAATGCTGATTACTTACCACTTTTCGCAAGGCAATAAAGCCCGCGGCTGCGCAGGGTTTAATTGCGACACCCAAGCAGCGAAGGCCCACGCTTATGCGATCGCCGAGCAAGCAGCCAAGCTATTTGGCCAGGATCACCAGCAGGTTTACCCGTTAGTGTGTGGTTTTGAAACCGATAGCGATGCGCTAATCATTCACGGACACGATGACGCGACGCTTGATGTTCGCAAATGGGTGGGGGAATCAAGAGTAGGGGAATCGAAAGAGTCATTAAGCAGCCAGCTAAACGCCATCTGCCCTGATATGCCCCACGATATGCAACGCGACTTTCTGCCGCTGCTGGAAGGCAACCTGGCCCATGTGCGAGAGCTGCAAGGGGTAGAGCGTGAGCTGGATATTGAACACCGTGAATGGGTCATCTGCATTGGCCGAGGCTTTGATTTTTTGCACCTGCCTAATACCGCCTTGATCATTGGCCCTTATGGACCTGATTTGGCGGCCCCTATTGGCACGGCGGCGGCCATTATTGATGCCAATATGCGTGCAGGGCGAATACCTAATGATGGCTTTATGCTGCTTGCCTCAACGCCTTACCAGCACAGCGGCGTAGACCGCGCCCGCGCAGAGCTAAAATCACACTTTCTGTCAGACTTTGCCGAACAGGCGATTCGCCGTGAACACCCGATGCTGGCTCAAAAGATGCGCCGTCATACCGCGGTGGTTCACTGGCCTACCCGGCGCTTAGACCGCCTGGATTAAACGCGTCGATGAGCACGGCATCTCTAGCAACTGCCGATAAGCATCACGCCATGCAGGCCACTCCCACGCGGTAGTCTGCAGTGGTTCAGGACGCGCACTAGGGTCTGTAAGCCAGGCGTGTAGCCGCGAATAGAGCCCTTCCCGAGTGCCATCATAACGGTAGGCCGAAGGGTAAAGCGCGGGGAAACAGAGCCGATCAGGTACCAACGGCAGCGCTCCGCGCTGAGCCGCCTCCATAATCGCCAGCCCCTGGAACTCATGCCATGTGGTGGAGACCACAATATCTGCGCTATTCAGGAGTTCACGATACTCCGCCTCAGGCTGGGGGCCCCAAGCAATCAAATGCCTGGCTAGTCGCTGCTCTGCCTGGGCAAAAATAGCGGGAACTTGGTGAAAACGCTGCCCCAACACTGCCAGTTCAAACGCTACCCCCGCATCACTCAACGCAAACAGTACGGCAAAAAAATCGTCTGGGTTTTTGTCATACTCCCAGCGATGATTCCAGACAATACGCGTCGTCATTTTTTCATGGTCGTGGATTTCATGCCTGGCAGGGATAGGCACCGGCAGCACGTGGGCTTGCTCACGTAGCGCTTCAAGCGGCTTAGCCGCAGGGAGGTTTTCGGGCATTTTTTTCAGGAAGGCACGTGCACCATCAATAAAGGAGTCACGATTATAGGCACTGTTAAACACCACGCTATCCGCCGCCAGCGCTGTATAGAGGTTAACCATCTTTGCCTCTACTTGCGGCATTTGATCGCTTGATTGCGGATAGGCAAACTGATTTTCATGAAAATAGACAATCTTGCGAGCATTGCCAAGATGCGGAAACAATCCGATCAGCGTTGCCAGATCCACCATAGAGGTGGCGAGTACCACATCAAAGTGTTGGCTTAGAGTACCCCGCTCTTTCAACATCCAGCTCAACGGATTACCGCGAATACGCCAAGCAAAATGGCGTGGCGGCAGGCTTAATAGTGTCCATGCCATATCATCCAGTTGGGTCATCAGACTGTTGGCCCAATAGCGGTGACTTACCGCTTCATAAGCAGATAACAGTAGTACGCGCATTAAAAACCTTGTTGTTCAAGTTTGCCTGCCAGCAATTCTAACACTTCAATGCCTTGAACATCGGTAGGTAGCCAGGGCAGCATTGGCCGCGGCATACGCGAAAACAGCGTGTCAATGCGGGCCAAATAGCTTGCCTCCTGCTCACGCCGCGCTTGCAGAAAAGCGCCGTCAGCATCAGCAGGGATCACCCGGTTAATCAGAGTGCCCGCCACTGGAATATGTACCTCTTCCAAGGCCCGCACGGCGCGATCCGTCTCTAAAATAGGCAGGCGCTCCGGTGTCATGACAAATAAAAAGCTACAGCTTTCAGGATCTTCAATGCGTCGTCTTGCCTGATGGAATAAGCGGCGGCGATTGATCAGTGTTTTAGCCACGTCCCGGGTCCGCTCATCTAAATCATCCAATGGGTCTTCCGTTGGGTCGTCAAAGGGAGTTGCCACATCGCGACCACGCTTAGGCGTCAGATGGTCTAACACTTTGCCAAGCTCAGCAGACTTGCGATTGTGAGCCAACAGACCATCGGTCCAGGCGGCCATGGCTTCTGGCAGTGTCAGCAGCCTTAGCGTATGGCCGGTGGGTGCCGTATCGAAAATAATCAGATCGTAGGGCGCCTCGTCATCCACCATCAAGCGGGCCAAGCGCTCTAATAGAGCGGCCTCCTGAGTGCCGGGAGATTGCCGCGTCAGGCGCATCTGACGCTCCAGCTCCTGCATCATTTCCGGGGCTGCATAGCGGCGCATCTGCTGGGTAACACGCTGCAAGTGCGCCTCCACCTCGATATCAGGATCAATTTCCATGGCATCCAGGTTGGGCAGCAAACGGCGCGGCACATCGCCTAAAGAGCGATCAAACACATCGCCTAAGCTATGGGCAGGGTCGGTAGATACCACCAGTACGCGCTTGCCGCGGCTGGCGGCAAGCACTGCTAACGAAGCCGCCACTGTGGTTTTACCAACGCCGCCTTTGCCGCCTACCCATAACAGGCGACGGTTGAGTACTGATTGCATGGCGCTTCTCACTTATTGGGCTTAGCGCGTTTAAGGCAATAGCAACGCACAGTTATCGATAACGTCAATACGCTATTCACCACTCACTATTCGCTGCTCACCATTAACAACAGCGAAAATGATCCAGCGGCGAGTGCTCCATTCCCATACGCATATGCCAGTCGTGAAAACGCTCAAGCAGTAGCGGTTGCAGTTCAAGCGTGTAGTAGGAGGCTGGGTTTTGTAAGCCCATCATCTCGGAAAACACTAACAGCATAAACAGGTCGTCTTCATCGCGCCGCGCCCGAGCGATTGCGCCTCGGTAGCGTGAGTTATACACCTCTTCAGTGAAGAAACGGGCCTGGTCCAGCCAGGCCCGTAACTTATCACGACGCGACGACGACCCATGAAGTGGGTCATCGTGCATAACGTTTCTCCTGAACAAGTAGCGAGTTTAGTCGCTCTGGGCCGCCATTTCAGCGCGCGAGCGCTTGAGCGCAGAAGCACACTCCATCGCCACCATGATAGCGGCTACCAAGACCACGATGTCCAGTATTAGCAGGAACATATTGCCCTGGTTCCAGAACGTACGTAGCTGGATGAGCAGCGCAAAAATCGTCATTACCAGCAGGAAGCATAGCGGCGCCAGCGTGAACCACATGGGCCGTCTCATACGTACCAGCATCACGGTAATGACCAGTAGCGTCAGGCCTGCCAGCAGCTGGTTAGTCGTACCAAACAGCGGCCAGATAATTAACCCGCCTGAGCCGTCAGCCCCGCCTGCACCAAATGCTAGCAGTAAGCAGCTACCCACCGCCAAGCACGTCGCGATGGCCGGTTTCTTCATCCACTGCTGGTTATAGATATCGCCCCACTCTTGGAAAATATAGCGCTGCAGCCGCAGCCCCGTATCCATGGTGGTGCCTGCAAAAAGCGCAGCCATGACCGTTAATAGCGTTGCAGCAGTCACTTCCGGCAAGCCCAGGCCGTTATGAATGATAAAGGCCCCGCCTTCCACAAAGGCATTGACCCCGCCCTGTCCGAAGGCGGTGTACATGGCCTGCCAGTCACCCAGGGTGGCAAAGCCGGCGGTCGCGGCCAAGATGGCGGCTAAGGCAAGCATGCCCTCACCCACAGCACCGAAATAGCCCACAAAGCGTGCGTCGGTCTCTTTATTCAACTGTTTAGAAGTGGTGCCAGAAGAGACCAGACCGTGGAAGCCCGATATCGCCCCACAGGCGATGGTCACAAATAGCAGCGGTATTAACGACGGGGTTCCCGCGGGAACATCGTTATTAAACGCGGGCGCCACCAGCACCGGGTTCAACAGTACCAAGGCACCATAAAGAATGAGCAGACCAATAAACAGCTGTAGGCCGTTGATGTAATCCCGTGGCTGAAGCAGCATCCACACCGGCAGCAGCGAGGCAATCGCGGCATAACCGAACAGAATGAGGATCCATACCGCATTACCCGACATGCCGCCTACTTCTGCGGGCATTTGAACGGGTACCGAAGGCCCAATGCCGATCAGCGCGTAAAGCGCCACTACCCCAATCACGGAAACAACGGCCAGGCTCAGAATTCGGCGATAGATCAACTGGCCAATAATCAACGCCACGATGATCGCGCCCCAAACGGGTACCACGGCGCTGGGGAAATTCATCATTAGCCCGGCGATGACCACGGCAAACACCGCATTGACCATCAGCAGCACCAGGAAGATAACGATCATAAAGATACTGCGAGCGCGCTTTCCTACCACATCGCCAGTAAGCGCACCTACCGATTTACCCTTGTTGCGCACGCTTGACCAAATAGCACCGAAGTCGTGTATGCCCGCAAAGAAAATCGTGCCGAGAACTACCCACAAGAAGGCAGGTGCCCAGCCCCAAATAACCGCAATGGCAGGTCCCACAATAGGTGCAGCGCCGGCAACAGACGTAAAGTGGTGGCCCCACAACACAAATTTATTGGTTGGCACATAGTCAATGCCGTCCTCAAACTCGTGGGCAGGGGTTTTAAAATCAGGGTCTAATTGATAGATCTTCTCGGCAATAAACTTGGAGTACACAAAGTACCCGATGGCCATTGCACTAAGACCTACGAAGAGTAGGAAAATAGCACTCATGGGCGCTGCTCCTTATAGGTTTGGTTGTTATTTTTCATTGACTAAACCAGGGAATTGACACGTTTGTCTGTTTACAGAGTGGTATGTGTAACCGTTGAAGTCCATAGGAATGGGGTATTAACCACTTGAATATATTCTAAAGTCTTAGGAAAGGTGCGATTAAGCCAAAAGGCTGCTGCGTGTATCGTTCCCGCATTCGGCCAAGGTCGTCTAGGCTGACCCGTTAGATCTAACTAGACTGCAGCCATGAAATGCTAAAACAAATAAAAGCAGGAGAGCTCCATGGCCAAAGTGCTAGTGGTCGATGACGAACCCAACATTGTTCTATCACTGGAGTTTTTGATGGAACAAGCGGGATTCGAGGTCGTGACCGCCGAAGATGGTGAGCAGGCCTTAGCGCGGGTCAACGATACCCACCCCGATTTACTCTTATTGGATATTAGCCTGCCGGGGATGAGCGGTTTTGATGTGCTAGAACGGCTGCGTGGCGAAGAAGCCACCCTCAACCTCCCCATCATTATGTTGACGGCCCACGGACGCGATGTAGAGCGTGAGAAAGGCATGGCGCTGGGCGCCGATGACTACATCACTAAACCTTTCTCGACGCAGACACTGGTCGACAAAGTGAAAGCGTTGCTCATTGAGGAGCAGCCATGACAAGAGGCGGGCTCCCTAAACGCCAGCGTCTGATTGGCCTGTGGCTGCTGCTTAGCGGTATTAGTCTGCTTGGAGGGGCAATTTTTGCTGCCTGGCTGGATACGCAGCTCGCCCCTACTGGCTGGACAAGAATAGCCCTATGGCTGGGCAGTTTCTCTGGCGGTGCAACGATTTTTTTAGTGGGTTTGGTGCTTGAACGGATGCTATTTACCCCACTGCGCCACCTGCAAGTCCAGCTTGCTCGTTTAGTCGCCAACCCCGATGCCAGGGATGAGCACCCGCCCGAAGGTTGGCTGAAAGGACTCGGGCCAGACTTACGCCGCGTGCGCGAGAGCTGGCGAAGTGATCGCAGCCGCTTGGCCACCGCCCATGCAGAAGGTGCCCGCAGCGCCGCCCGCATTCGCCAAGAGCTTGAAACACTGCTTCAAGTACTCGAAACCCCTCTTCTGCTATGTGACCATCACCGCCGGGTCATGCTGTTTAATCAGGCAGCCGAAGACTTTTTTGTTGGCAATACAGGTCTCGGCTTGGGTAAACGTCTGGAAGCCCTACTGCCGGTGGCCAGTTTGCAGCAAGCCCTCGGTCAGTTACCTAATGACGGCTCGCCTAGAGAGCTGCTGGCCCCTTGCGATGACCGTTGGTTGAAAGTGATTATGCGCCGCGTTCCGGGTAGTGATGGTGAGACATTACTGACCTTTAGCGATGCTACCGCCTCCTGGTCCAGTGAAATGGGCGTTCGCGCGGAACTGGCCGATATGCTGACACCCCTGCGCCAACACACCGCGAGCCTAACCAGTGCCGCCGATGCACTCATTCAATTGCGCCATCAAAGTGACACTGACACGTCGCTGCTGCGCCAACGGTTTGAGCGCGTCATCCATGAAGAAGGCACTACTCTAGGCGACAACGTCGCTAAAATCGGCCAGTTATTGGATGACCTTCAGCATCAGGGCGAGCGTTTAACCCCCATGTGGTCAAACGACTTCTGGCAAGCCTTGGATGAACGCCTTGATCCAGAACATCGCTTAATCACCCCAATCGGCATGCCTGCCTGGTTTAAAGGCGACGCGCCAGCCTTGATCGCACTGTTTGATTCGCTGGTCAAGCATCTCAGCGCCCACCTTCCTGACAGTGGTTTTGAAGGGGAGATGTGCTTAGGCAATAAACGTGTCTATTTAGACCTGATATGGCGCGGCAAAGCGATCCCGGAACATGAGTTGGCCGAATGGCGTCAGCACCCGCTAACCTCCTTACCGCTAAACCCGAGCGTTGCGGACGTGCTGCGTCAACACGCCAGCGACATTTGGAGTCTCGCAGATGAAGGTGGTACTTACGCGCGCCTGCGTCTTCCGCTGCCTGCCATGGAACGCGTGGGTGCTCCTAGAGAAACCGCTCCCCCGCGCCCAGAGTTTCATGACTTTGGGATTGCAGACCTTCCCCCGCCGGATGAAGCGCTCGCCAGTCGCGAATTACGCAGCTTGGAAGTCGTGGCGTTTGATACCGAAACGACCGGGCTTGAGCTGCGCCGTGGGGATACGGTGATTAGTCTGGGCGCCTGCCGAGTGGTTAACGCTCGCCTGCTGGCAAGCGAAGTGTTTGACCAGAAAGTCGACCCCCAGCGCCCCATCCCACCCGCGAGCACTGCTATTCATGGCCTCACCGATGCCGATGTAAGCGGCGCGCCACCGCTGGATATCGTCCTTACTCGGTTTCGCGACTATGTGGGTGAAGCGGTACTGCTTGCCCATAACGCCGCTTTTGATCTGCTGGCCATTAGCCATAAAGGCGTCACGTTTGATATCCCCGTTATCGATACACTGCTGATTTCTCGGGCGCTCGATGAAGCACTTGATGGGCATGACTTGGACAGCCTGGCTCAGCGTTACGACCTGGCATTCCCGCCCGGGACACGCCACACTGCGTTAGGCGATGCCCGCGTTACCGCCGAGCTCTGGCTAGCGCTGCTACCACGCTTAGAAGCACGCGGGGTGGATACGCTGGAGCAGTTGCTAGCGCTGCAAGCCAATGCCTTTGACCGACAGGATGCCAGTGCCTCATGAAACCTTCAGGTGCTAAATCGCGACAATCAGAACGCTTAATAGCCTTAGTGGCGATTGCGATACTGCTGTTCTGCCCGCCGCTGATTATTGTGGTAGATCGCCTGCCCTCTTTTAACGTGGGATGGCTACCGCTCTATTTATTTAGCGCTTGGGCAGTGGTGATTGGCTTGACCGCCTGGTTAGTGGAACGCCGCGCGGGGCGCTGATCATGCGCACAGATTTCGTTATCCTCGGCACCGCCTTTGGCTATTTGGCACTGCTCTTTGTCATCGCCGCCTGGGGCGACCGGCGTGCCGAACAAGGCCGCTCACTGATCGGCTCGCCAACGGTATACGCACTCTCCATCGCCGTGTATTGCACCGCCTGGACGTTCTACGGCAGCGTGGGGCGAGCCGCAGAGCATGGCCCCAGCTTTTTGCTGATCTATTTAGGGCCTACCCTGGCGATGCTGCTGGCGCCCTCGGTGATACGCAAAATGGTACGCATTGCGGCACGGCAACGGATCACCTCGATTGCCGATTTTATCAGTGCCCGCTACGGCAAAAGCACCAGCTTAGGGGCCCTTGTCGCGTTAATGGCCCTGATCAGCATTACGCCCTATATCGCGCTTCAGCTAAAAGCCATTACCGTTAGCCACGCTGTACTCATCAACTACCCTTACACCGCCGATACCACCCTCGTTGATGAACGTTTCTGGATGGATAAATCCCTGTGGGTCGCCTTGGTATTGGCAGTATTTATTATTCTGTTCGGCACTCGCCACCTGGATGCCAGCGAACGCCATGAGGGGATGGTGGCGGCGATTGCTCTGGAGTCGCTGGTAAAGCTCGTGGCGTTTATGGCCGTCGGTATATTTGTCGTTTTTGTTATGTTTGAAGGTCCAGCGGCGCTCTTCGCTCAAGTGGCGGCTACGCCAGCTCTGGTAGACAGTATGCGTTTAGACACGGTGCCCGGTGGCGTTACCGGCTGGGTAGGCATGCTCGTGTTGGCCTTTCTGGCTTTTTTAACACTGCCCCGTCAATTCCAGGTATTGGTGGTTGAAAACGTTGATGAAAAGCATTTAACCCGGGCAAGCTGGCTGTTTCCACTCTACATGCTGCTGATCAACTTATTTGTGATTCCCATTGCGCTGGCAGGCCTGCTATTAGGGGTAAGCGCTGGAGATCCAGATAGCTTTGTGCTCACGCTACCTCTCTCGGAAGGTTTGGAGGGGCTACCGCTACTGGTGTTTATTGGCGGTCTCTCGGCAGCCACTGGCATGGTGATTGTCGAAACCATCGCCCTCTCCACCATGGTCAGCAACCAACTGGTAATGCCGCTGCTGCTGCGGTCGCGTCGACTGCACTTAAGCACTAAAGGCGAATTAGCTGGCTGGCTGCTGGGTATCCGCCGGGTGGCCATCGTGCTGATTCTACTGCTTGGCTACCTCTACCATGCGCTAATTGGCGACTCCTACAGCCTGGTGACCATTGGGCTGGTCTCCTTTGCCGGGGCGGCTCAGTTTGCTCCTGCGCTCTTAATTGGCCTTTACTGGCGTGGCGCCACTCGTCAAGGGGCTACGTATGGCTTAATTGCCGGGTTCTTGGTGTGGTGCTATACGCTGCTGCTACCCGGCTTTGCCCAGTCGGGCTGGTTAAATGCAACGCTGCTGACCGAAGGGCCCTGGGGCATCACTTGGCTCATGCCCTACGCCCTGTTCGGTCTCGAAAATTGGGATATTTATACCCACTCGCTGCTGTGGAGCATGCTGGCCAACGTCGGTTTATTAGTCGGCATTTCGCTATTTACTCGCCCCACGCCGCTTGAACAAACCCAAGCGGCGCTATTTACCGAAGCGATGCACCCTAACCTGCAAACCACCTCGCTATGGCGTGGGCAAACCACCCAGGGAGCGCTTAAGGAACTACTCGTTCGCTATTTAGGCGAGCAGGCTACCCGCCGGGTATTCAACCATAGCAGCGGCAAACACTCGGCTAACGCCGATGAGCCCGCCACCGCTGAGCTTATTACCCGCTCTGAACAGGCGCTCGCGGGTTCCCTCGGCAGTGCCTCAGCGAGGGTACTGATCAATTCGGTGGTGCGTGGTGAAGCACTGGATATCGAATCCATTCTTAGTATTCTCGATACCACGTCACAAACCCTTGAGTACAACCGTCGTTTAGAACAGAAATCACAAGAGCTGGTACAAATTGGCGAAGAGCTGCGCAGCGCTAATGAGCGGCTGCGCGAGCTGGATCGACTAAAAGATGAGTTTGTGGCCATGGTCAGTCACGAGCTGCGAACCCCGCTGACCTCTATTCGCGCCTTTGCGGAAATTTTACGCGATAGTGGCCAGCTACCCGATGAGAAACGCCAGCACTTTCTCGGCGTGATCGTCCACGAAAGCCAGCGGCTGTCACGCTTAATTGAAGAGATTCTTGACCTTGCCCGGCTTGAAAGCGGGCGCTTAACGCTTAATCCCGTGCCGCTTGACCTTGCTGCGCTCACCCGCCACAGCATTGACGCCATTGCCCACCTTCACGAAGAGCGCGGTATTGAATTAGTGGTTAGCTTAGAGGCGGACCCCGCGATGGTTATTGGGGACCAAGACCGTTTAGAGCAGGTGGTGATCAATCTGCTGGATAACGCGAGTAAGTTTGCTGATCGAGAGCAGCCAAAGGTGCGCCTGGCACTGTATCGCCATCGGCGTCATTTTCGGCTAAGCGTTGAAGATAATGGCGCGGGTATTAGCGCTGATGAACGCGAGCGGGTATTTGAAAAATTCCACCAGATACAGCAAGACAGTGATATCCCCCGCGGCCGGCCTAAAGGCAGTGGCTTGGGCTTACCCATCAGCCGAGGCATTATTGCTCATCTGGGTGGAAGGCTGTGGGTGGAGGATGCCAAACACTTAGGCGGCGCCTGTTTAACCCTTGAACTACCCGAAGCACCGGATGAGACCCACGCTTGATAGGAGCCAAGCTATGCATTTTTTACCCGGTGAACAAACGACTTAATCTGCTGAAGATCAAACTTCAACAGCAATTGTTCATCCTCCCGTAGGCGCCTCAGATCAACCCAACCGTCTACGGCTTGACCACAGGCTTTGTTAAAGCGCT
>NZ_REBQ01000033.1 GCF_007692655.1 Halomonas sp. | reverse complement strand
GCTAAAAGAGCAGGCAAATCATCTAACCGGGACCATCAGCAGCTTTAAGCTCTCTCACGCGCCTGCGCCCTCTTTGCAAGTTCCATATCAAGCAAATGCGAGCCGACACCAGCTGCTTGAGGGGTAACGCTATGCATTTTAGTTCATTACGCTCTTTTGTAGTGGCACTGGCGGGGCCGTGTTTGCTCGCCATTGTGGCCGCACTTGTGATTTACAACCTCGTTGCCGCGGCGCGCACTCAGCAAACGGTGAATGAACATACCCAGGCATTGATGGAAAGCGCGCTGAATGCCCGCTTAGATGCCATTGCCGAAGCAGAAGGCGAGCGTATTCAGCGCGAGCTGGACAACGCCATGACCATTGCCCAGCAATTGGCGACCACCAACGCTTTGATGGGCATGGAGGACGAAGAGGGCCAGCGTTCGCTTTACCTGAACCGCCGCCAGCTATCTAATTTAGTGCGCCAAACGGTGGCAGATAACCCCACGTTACTGGATGCGTTTATCGGCTGGGAGCCCAATGCGTTTGGTGACGACACACGCTATCTAGGCGATGAGCGCTACGGACATGACGGCAGCGGGCGCTTCATGCCCTGGTGGTATCGCACCGAAGACGGCTCGCTAGACGTTTTGCCACTGGGCGATACCATGGAAAGCGAAACGCTGCTGGCCAGCGGCGTGCGTGAAGGCGAGTACTACCTGTGCCCACGTGAAACCCTCTCCCCCTGTGTGATTGACCCTGCAAGCTACGATTACGACGGTGAAACTCAACTGGTCACCTCGTTTAATGCCCCCATTCTCGTAGACGGTGAATTTCGCGGCGTCGCTGGCGTGGATCTAGCGCTTAACTTCATTCAAACCTTGCTAACCCAGGCAAACCAAGCGCTATATGAAGGTGCAGGACGCATGGTTCTGGTGGCCGGAAGCGGCGGATTGGTAGCCGACACGTCAGGCGAGGAAGCCCTCGGCTTACCCGCAGGTGAGTCGCTGAGTGATTCTCTCCTCGGGGGGATTAGCGCAGCAGTGGCACAAGGCCATCTGCAAAGCAGCGTGAGCGATGGCTTTTTACAGCGCTATCAACCTATTACTATCGGCGATACAGGCCAGCCCTGGGTGCTTGTTCTCCAGCTATCTGAAGATGTGGTGCTTGCCGAATTGAACGCGCTGCAAGGTGTGCTCAGTGAGCAGCGCCAGCAAAATGCCGTCGGCATGACCGTCGTAGGGTTAATCCTGGCGGCGATAGGCGTGATAGCCCTATGGTGGATCGGCGGTCGGATTGCGCAACCGCTCAAACGGCTGGCAAATCGCATGGCAGCGATCGCCTCAGGGCATGGTGATCTCACCCAGCGTTTACCGGTGCATGGCCGCGACGAGAGTGCGGCGGTAGCGTCTCAATTCAATGCCTTTGCGGAAAAGATTCAAACCATACTCCTGGATGTTCGCCGCAGCAGTGAAGCGGTCAAACATGCAGCAAACGAGATTACTCAAGGCGGGCACGATCTCTCCCGGCGCACTGAACAAGCCGCTGCCAGTCTGCAGCAAACCTCCTCCGCCATGGAAGAGATCAGTAGTACCGTTAGCCACACCACTCACGCCTCCCAGGAGGCCAGTGGGCTTTCCCAAACGGCGTCTCAGCTAGCCCTACGAACCGATAGCGCCTTCGAACAAGTCGTGACGACCATGGGCGAAATCCGAACGAATTCGGATGAGATTCAAACCATTGTGAGCGTTATTGACGGCATTGCCTTTCAAACCAACCTGCTCGCTTTAAATGCCTCGGTGGAAGCTGCACGCGCAGGAGAGCATGGCCGTGGGTTTGCAGTCGTGGCCGACGAAGTTCGCAAATTAGCCTCACGCAGTAGCGAAGCCGCTAAGGATATCCGTCAGCGTATTGATGCATCCGCTGGTAAAGTTGAAAGTGGTACCCAAATGGTTCGCGGTGCGGAAGCGGCAATGCACGAGCTGGCGGAAAGCGTCTCCCGAGTAACTCAGATGCTGGGAGATATCAGCACGGCTGCTCGGGAGCAGAGTGACGGCATCAGCCAAGTCAGTATTGCGGTCACTGATTTAGACCAGATGACTCAGCAAAATGCCGCGCTTGTAGAGGAGTCGACAACCGCAGCGGAGCAGCTAAACTCACAAGCAGACCGGTTAGCAGCGCTTGTTGGGGGCTTTAAATTGACCGAAGAGACCCAGGAGGCACCCCACGCGCTGCCTAAATCCACGCTACCGGCTGGGAGGCTCGGCGCACCCAAAAGGTGATCGGCGACGGAGGTCGTTTTCCTGCTAATCGTTCTCGCGTAGACTTACGCCTCAAGACTCAGGGACGAACCAGCAGAGATCATGATATGAAACGAGTTTCGCTTGGGCAGCTAGCCGCCGTGCTGCTGCCCGCTATGTTGCTGATCAGCGCCCCCGCAGCGAGCCAGGCCGATGCCTACGTTACGCTGGGCACCACCAGCGAGAGCACTCCCGCCGTCAGTCTAGGGCTAGACCGCACCTTCGACCTTTCAGACTGGCATCCGCAGTTGGCATTGCGGCTCGGCAGCGGGGTGTTGCTACTGCCGGGAAATGATGGCGACGATAACGCTGCCTGGACGTTAACCCCCGCGCTGCGCTGGACCTTTGCTGGCAAGCGCGGGGTCTTCGCCGAGGCAGGCATCGGGGCAGCGGTGTTTATGAACACCCGTCTCGAGAGTCGCTCTCTCTCCTCCGCCTTCCAATTTGAGGATCGCCTTGCCTTCGGCATGCGACTGGGCAGCGGCGAGCTCTCGGCCAGCCTGATCCACTACTCCAACGCCGGGCTCAAAAGGCCGAATGACGGCTTCGAAACCCTGTCGCTGGGCTACCGCCATCCCCTTTAACCGCTCTCGCGCAGAAGGCGTTTTTAGCACAGTATGGCCGACCCCAGTGGTTCATCAAAAGCCCAATGGTTTATCAGAGGGGACCTAGGGAACTGGCGGCAGTGGTATATCATCGCTACGCTTGGCACCGGCGGTCATCTCTCGGCATAGACGTAAAAACTCACGCACGCCGGTGGTAAGGTACTTATGGCGGTGCCAGATAAAGGTAAATTGACGCTTTAAATCCAATTCCGGCGTGGGCAGCGGTACTAGGCTGCCGCGCCGGAAGGCGTCGCGAAGCGCCAGTCGGGATACGCAGCCAATACCCAGGCCCGACTCTACCGCGCGCTTAATACCTTCGGTGTGCTCAAGCTCCAGTAACGTATTAAAACGACTCCGCCGATGGCGTGCAGCATGCTCCAGCGTCATACGTGTTCCTGAGCCCTCTTCGCGCATTATCCAGTCTTCGCGCAGCAGTTGCTCAAGCTCAAGATGCTCACGCCCAGCCAGCGGGTGACGCGGCGAGCAAAATACACACAGCTCGTCTTCCACCCAGGGCTGGCTAATGATCATGTCATCGTCGCACTGCCCCTCAATCAGTCCCAAATCTAGCGAGTGCTGACGCACTCCTTCGATAATGTGCCGCGTATTACGCACCGCCAACCGCACACGGCTGCCGGGGTGGCGCTGCATAAAGTCACTGATCAGCAGGGTTGCCAGGTAGTTGCCTATGGTCAGGGTAGCTCCCACATCAAGCGTGCCCACCCCCTGTTGGCCACGCAATAGTTCTTCTACTTCCTCGGCTCGATCCAGCAGCGCGACGGCTTTCGGCAGTAGCTGAAAGCCCAGCGCGTTCAGTTTTAAACGCTTACCAATCCGATCAAGTAACTGACAGTCAAACTGACGCTCAAGCTCGGCAAGCGCTGTACTCGTCGCCGACTGGGACATGGCAAGCGCTTTCGCCGCATGGGAAACACTCTCATGCTGAGCAACCGCGACGAACACTTCTAACTGGCGCAGGGTGTAGTGCATAAATCATGACCTGTATTGAAGAGCCTATATCTATTCTACAGATAAGGGATATCGCTATAATTCACTTAACAGATATACCATGCATTGCTTAGAATTGTCGGCAACATAACCAGTCCTTTTTTATTCTTTTTAAGAATATGATCGATGCAGCTTAGCGCCAGCGTCGACGAATGGAGAAAACGGCATGAGTAAGTTTGCTCTGGAAGAAGTCCTAAGCGTTCATCATTGGAACGATACTCTGTTCAGCTTCCGCACCACTCGGGAGCGCAGCTTGCGTTTCAAAACCGGTCAGTTTGTGATGATTGGATTAGAAGTGAATGGCAAGCCGTTGATGCGTGCTTACTCGATTGCCAGCCCCAACTACGAAGACCATCTTGAATTCTTTAGCATCAAGGTGCCCGACGGCCCTCTGACGTCACGCCTACAGCACCTTAAAGTAGGCGATCAGATTATGGTCAGCCGCAAGCCAACCGGTACTCTGGTCACTGACGACCTGCTACCCGGGCGTAACCTGTATATGCTTTCTACCGGTACTGGCTTGGCTCCGTTTATGAGCTTGATTCAAGACCCGGATGTCTACGAGCGCTATGAAAAGGTCGTGCTGGTTCACGGTGTGCGCGAGGTGTCTGAGTTGGCCTACGCCGATTTCATCACCAAAGAGCTGCCAGCCCATGAGTACCTGGGCGAAGACATTGCTGAAAAGCTGGTCTATTACCCGACCGTTACCCGTGAAGAGTTCCACACCATGGGCCGTCTGACCGACCACATTCGCTCGGGTAAGCTGTTTGAAGACACCGGTTTACCGCCCATTGATCCCCGCCAGGACCGCGCCATGATCTGCGGCAGCCCGGCCATGCTGGACGACACCAGCGCATTGTTGGACGAGCTAGGGTTGAACATCTCACCGCGTATGGGTGAGCCCGGCGACTACGTCATTGAGCGCGCTTTTGTTGAAAAGTAGTGTTTTCGTGAATGGTGAATGGTGAATGGTGAATAGAAAATTCTCGTCGCTGTCATGATCGCCTCACTAATACAAAGCCCCTGCTGGAGATGATCCACAGGGGCTTTGTGCTACTTGCTACCTTTTCCCTACTTCTTATTACTTATAATGCAAAATTCACCAATTAAACCGCGTCTTTGCCTGTTTCGCCGGTACGGATACGAATCACCTGCTCCAGCGGCATAACAAAGATTTTGCCGTCGCCGATTTTACCCGTGTTTGCGACCTGGGTAATGGCATCAATTACTTGATCGACCATATCGTCATCCACTGCCACTTCCAACTTCACCTTAGGTAAGAAGTCCACCACATACTCAGCGCCGCGATACAGCTCGGTATGCCCCTTCTGGCGCCCGAAACCTTTCACTTCCGTCACGGTAATACCTTGTACACCGATATCAGAGAGCGACTCGCGCACGTCATCAAGCTTGAACGGTTTGATAATAGCGGTAATTAATTTCATTGCGATATCCTCTAACTAGGTGGCCGTAATAGGATCGGTTTACACGATTGCAATACCGCAACCGATGACCGCTAACTAACAGCATACACCGCTATCGACAGAGAATAAAAAAGCCTTCCCCGAGGGGAAGGCTTGGATGAAGTACGTCAGCTCTTTCTTTAGTATCGTTTTACTTTTTGATCCCGAGCTATTTTTTGATACCAAATTCAGGATAGGCCTCAAGACCACACTCAGCGATATCGACACCTTCATACTCATCTTCTTCGCTAACGCGAACGCCCATGACGGCTTTGATGATGAGCCATACCACCAGGCTGGCAAGGAAGACCCAAGCAAAGATACCTACGATACCGATAATCTGAGCACCGAAAGACGCATCCGCATTATTCAGCGGCACCGCCAGTACACCCCAGATACCGACAACACCGTGCACCGAAATAGCACCGACCGGGTCATCAAGCTTCAGCTTATCGAGGGAAACGATAGCAGCGACAACGATAATGCCGCCCACTGCACCGATAATCGCAGCACTTAACGCCGATGGGGAGAGCGGATCGGCAGTGATAGCCACAAGACCTGCCAGCGCACCGTTCAGTGCCATGGTGAGATCAGCCTTACGGAACCATAGTTTGGCCAGGATGAGAGCCGCAATGACACCACCTGCAGCGGCAGCATTCGTATTAACAAACACCTGAGCAACGTTGTTAGCAGAACCAACATCCGACATTTTCAGTTCTGAACCACCGTTAAAACCGAACCAGCCCATCCATAGGATAAAGGTACCCAGCGTGGCCAGCGGCATGTTGGCACCGGGGATAGCATGGATAGAACCGTCTTTACCATATTTGCCTTTACGTGGACCAAGCACAAGAACACCTGCAAGTGCAGCAGAAGCACCCGCCATGTGTACGATGCCCGAACCAGCATAGTCAGAATAACCAACGCCATCTAACCAGCCGCCGCCCCACGTCCAGTAGCCAGAAACGGGGTAGATAAATGCCGTCATGACGACAGCAAATGCCAGGAAGGCCCAAAGTTTCATACGCTCAGCAACCGCACCAGACACGATTGACATGGCGGTGGCAACAAACACAACCTGGAAGAAGAAGTCAGAGCGCATGGAGTAGTAAGGTGCGTCTTCGCCACCGGCAGTGACGGCATCGATACTATTCTCAGCGCCAATCAAGAAGCCAAGGCTAGGTAGGAAACCACCTTCGCCGCTGGAATACATGATGTAGTAGCCAACCAGTAAGTACATGGTGCAGGCGATGGCAAACAGCGCTACGTTTTTAGTTAGAATTTCTGCGGTGTTTTTAGAACGCACCATACCCGCTTCTAACATGGAGAAGCCAGCGGCCATCCACATCACGAGTACGCCGCATATCAAGAAGTAAAAGGTGTCGAGCGCATAGCTCAACTCTGTAAACTCATTCATTGTCTGTTCCCCGTTGCACTAATCGAAATTAATCTAAGCAAGGCTGCGCTAAGAAAAATTTTACTGAGAAGAGTTGGACTAACCACAATGTCCCGATCGGCCGCAGTTAGACGGCGTCGGCACCACGCTCACCGGTACGAATACGGATCACGTCTTCCAGCGGCGTCACAAACACTTTACCGTCGCCGATCTTGCCGCTGTTTGCCGCGCTACAGATCGCATCCAGTACGCTTTCGAGCCTGCTATCGTCGACAGCGACCTCGACTTTTACCTTGGGTAAAAAATCGACCACATACTCTGCGCCGCGATACAGCTCGGTATGCCCTTTCTGACGGCCAAAACCTTTCACTTCGGTAACCGTAATGCCCTGAACGCCGTTGTCTGCTAAGGCTTCACGGACGTCGTCGAGCTTAAATGGCTTAATGATGGCGGTGATGAGTTTCATCCCGTATCTCCCCTGCTGGATAAGTCCTGCTAGATTAGTAGCGGCAAAGCCGCCTGAATAAGCACCTGAACCGTTAATGCTCATACCGTGCCAGCCGATTTTTTTTACTTAAAAGTCAAATGATTAGCTTTAAAACAAAAAGTTTTGCAGGGGGTAACTTGGTTCAACTCACCTTTCCAACACTCCGCCTGCACCAACAAAGAGCATGTGAAAAGTTGACCGCTTCATTTTGATGCAATTGACACTTCCAGCGGCAATCGCATAGGACACATGCGAATTTGCCAAGTGTTGCGTATCCTTACTGTTAAGCAGCCCATTTTATGAATGCACCTTTAGGAGAAAAACATGGCGCCACAAGACCGCATCAGCCGTCTGGCTCAGCAAATCGGTGACCGTTTACAGAATGCTTCCCAAGCGCCTGAAGATATTCAAAAAGGCGTGCAGCAGGTGGTTCGCGGCGCGTTTGACCGCCTTGAGCTTGTCTCGCGGGAGGACTTCGATATTTTGATGGATGTGCTGCAGCGTACACGCTCACGGGTTGAGTCACTCGAGCGCAAAGTCGCCGATCTTGAAGCAGCGATAGAAGCATCAACGGAGCCCACAGCCACGCCCATGGAAGCCGAAGTGCCACCTGTCCCTTCTTCGGAGCCGGACAGCCACACTGAAGAGAACGACAAGCCCGCTTAACTTTTTTGACACAGGTCTCGGCTTTGACACAGGTATCGGCAGTGGGCAGGCCACCTATTGCCGAGACCTTGGCCCAGTGCGCGGCTATCCATTAAGACCACTAAATTAAGACCATTAATAGGTTCCTGAACCGCCGCATCAAACACGAATAAATATCATTGACATTTAATTCACCAATGTTACCTTCCCACCTTATCGCCCTTTCACATTGTTGAGTGCGCGAAAAACAGTAGCCTGCAAGCACCAAGAAAGGGCAATCCTGTCTAGACCTATCGGCTTACGCATATTTGCCAGCGTATAGCCTTTTGCCCATAGCGATGATGCGCCAATTTGATGCACACCCGTAAAATGAGAGCGCCATGACCTCAATCGCCACTCATCCGCTTTCGAGCCCAACACCCCATGTCCTTACCTCGCAAGCACTGATGCAGTTGGGCATGCGTTTCGGTATCGATTATCGATTTGATGGTCCCGGCTCAGGCGTGGCCCCCATTGCCCACGGCAGTGTGCACGATGTCAGTCTGCCTCGTTCACTGCATCTAACACTCTCGGATTTACAGGTGGAGCGCACCTATTGGTCGGCCTCGCGCCAGTCGGTGCCTTGGTTTATTAGCGTCGTGTTGGATGGTCACATTACCGCGACGGTGGGAACTCAATGCGTTACGTTAACAGCGGGTGATGGGCTATGCGCTCACTTCAATCCCCAATACTCGCTCACTGTTTGCCAACCTGCTCAACCACGGTTGCGAACAGTCAACCTGGCCGTACTCGCCACTGAGCCGCACGCTCTGCCCAAGCCATCTGCAGGGCCGTTATTACACTACTGGCGCCTGCCCGAGGCACTCACCCATGCCCTGCATGACACCATCGACCAGCCTCCCAGCGCCTGCCGTCAGCCGCTGGTATGGCAAGGACTAGCGCTGCAGCTACTGGGGCACGGCCTACCGTCAGAAGCTACCCAAAGCAGCCTCCCGGAGCGCCCCGAAACACGTCTGACCCACCGCGATCGCCAATGCTTAACACGACTGCACCAACGCATTGCCGATCAACCGGCGCAGCCCTACTGCCTGAACCATTTAGCGCGCGAGGCGGCAATGAGTCCCAGCAGCCTGCGCCAGAAATTTCGTGCTTGTTATGGCTACTCTGTGTTTGACCACTTACGCCAGTGCCGATTGGCCAAGGCGTACCGAGATCTGCAGCGCGGCTTTAGCGTGCAGCAAACCGCCCACGCCTGCGGTTATCGCCACGCCACCAACTTTGCCACCGCCTTTAAGCGGGCCTTCGGCATCGCGCCCCATGAAGTGCACCAACATGAGGTGCGCAACCGCCACTAGGGCCGCTGCGCTGCTTGGGCAGCGGTAAGCTTTTCTGTTTTAAGTTCCTCTGGTTTGGCGTTTTTTGGCGGTGCGCATACCCCTTTTGTCATCGCGCATACCTTTTAGAAGCGATTAAGCGCAATAATTCTCATTAACATGCTGGCTAATCGCTTCTTATTGCAGGTGTTTCCCATGACCGCTACGTTTTACCGCTTTTCAAACGCTCCACTCTTTTTACGCTCCCCACTCAGCGCTGCCATTATCGCCGCCCTGGGGGTATCAGCGGTGTATGCCCAAGAGAGCACCGAACTGGGGACTGTTACGGTCACCGCCCAGCAGGCCGCCACCAAGGTAGAGACGCCCTTTATCGAAACACCCCAGAGCGTGTCTACTATTACCCGCGAGCAAATGGATAACCGCGGTGTGAGTACCGTGCAACGCGCCACCGACTACACGCCCGGTGTCTATAGCAATCAGATTGGCGCCTCCAACCGATTCGACTACCTGGTGCTGCGCGGGTTTTCTGACGGCAGTTTGAGCAACACGTTCTTAGACGGCTTAAAGATCATGGGTGATACCAACTCCCATAGCACGATGCGCATCGACCCGTGGTTTCTCGACAGTATTGAGGTCGTGAGAGGCCCCGCGTCGGTGCTTTACGGTCAAGCTTCTCCCGGCGGCGTAGTGGCGCTTAACAGCAAACGCCCTGAGTTCGAACAGGGCGGTGAACTGCGTTTTCGGGTCGGCAATAATAACCAGCGCAGCGCCGCGTTTGACCTCACTGGGCCGATAGGCGCAGAGCAGCGGGTAGCTTTTCGCCTAACCGGTATCGCCAGCGCCGCGGATACCCAGTTTGGGCCGGCAGAAGAGGAGCGCTACGCGATTGCCCCGCGGCTAACCTGGGACATCAGCGACGCCACCAGCCTGACCGTAGAAGCCTATCTTCAGGACGAGCCGGAAGGCGGCTACCACTCAGGGGTACCCTATGAAGGGGCCGTAGTCCCCCGCAACGGGCGCAAAATCAGCAACAATTTCTTTGATGGCGAAGAGGATTACGATGCTTACGAGCGTACCCAGCGAATGCTTGGCTATACATTAGAGCACCGCTTTAATGACCAGATAACGGGCCGTCAGTTGATGCGCTATCTCAACTCAGATGTGGTACTCAATCAGGTCTATGGCTATGGTTGGACATCACCGAATTCTGATGACCTGACCCGCTACTACTCCGGCAGCGATGAGTCGCTAGAAGCCTGGACCCTCGACAACCAGCTTGAAGCTAAAGTCAGCAGCGGCTTTATGGATCACACGCTGCTGTTCGGGGTGGATTATCAGCAGCGTGACAACGAGGTGTCATGGCCTTCGGGGTATTTCCAGCCGATCAATGCATTTAACCCCGTCTATGGCAGCGGCCCCATCGAGTTTTATGCTCCCATACGCGAACGCCACGAGATCGACCAGACAGGGGTTTATCTGCAAGATCAGATAGTCCTTGATAACTGGCGCTTCACCCTGGGCGGCCGCTACGACTGGGTGAATATCGACAATACCAACCGCGATAGCGGTGACACCAGCTCCCTCAGCGATACCCAGTTTAGCGGCCGTGCCGGGGTGGTGTATCTGTTCGATAATGGCGTCGCACCCTACCTCAGCTACTCCACCGCCTTCACCCCCACCAGCTTCGTGGATGAGAGTGGCGACCTGCTAAAGCCAATGGAGGGCGCACAATGGGAAGCGGGCGTTAAGTTCCAGCCTAACGGTAGCCAACACCACTACAGCGCAGCGCTGTTCCATATCAGCCAGGAGAACGTGGCTACCAAAGAGCAGCCCACCGATCCTTACCGTGCCGTGGGGGAAATCGAATCCCAGGGGCTCGAGCTGGAAGCACAAACCCAGCTAACGGACAATCTCTCGCTTCAGGCAGGCTACAGCTTCACTGATATTACCTACGCCAAAAGCGACGACGGCAACCAGGGCAACAACGCGATTTACTCTCCCCGTCATCAAGTGCAGCTATGGGGTCACTATGCGGTCAACAGCGGCTTGCTCAACGGTGTGGATATGGGCGTTGGGGTACGCCACTACGCGGATATTGCTGCGGACCGGGCCAATACCGAATCCGTACCCGACTACACCCTGGTGGATGCCACCATTGGTTACGACCTAAGCCATATCGGCGTTCAAGGCATCGAAACACGCTTAAACGTGAACAACCTGCTAGATAAAGAGTACGTGGCCTCCTGCAACTCCCTGGAGTACTGCTACTTCGGCGCCGAGCGGGGCATCACCGCCAGCGTTCACTACCGTTTCTAAGCCCCCAGCTATGCATCATTAAGTAATCGTCATCGAATCTGCCCTGGCCTGGTGCTTGGGCACTCTTTCTTCAATTCAGGTTTGCAAACAATAAACATTATCGTTTAAATACATATCTTCTTTTTTGATGGCCTCTCACCACCATGCGCCACACCACCCTGTTCTATTTACTGGCACGCTGCTGGCTATTCGCCACTTGCCTGCTGAGCGTTTCTACCGCCCAGGCCCAGTGGGCCACTGTGGACTGGACGATCGCCGAAACCTTGCTGGCCATTGACGCACCGGTCAGCAGTGTCGCCCAACAGAGTGACTACCACGAGTGGGTAGGCGAGCCGCGAATACCCAGCAGCGCCACCGATATGGGACTGCGCACCCAGCCTAACTTGGAGTTACTCGCCCAAGTCCCTCCCAAACAGACGCTTATTTCTCCCATGTTCGCTGGTTTGACGCCACGCCTGGAACGCATTGCCCCAGTCACCTCTTTTTCGCTCTACTCTCCCGGCGTCGACACCTGGCAAGAAATGCAAACCCGGACCCGTGAACTAGGCGAGCTAACCGAGCACCTACCCCAAGCAGAGCAGCTAATTACAGACACCCAAGCCTTAATGGCCACCCTGCGCGAATCCCGCCCCCTCTCACAGTCCGCAACCCCGCCGCTACTGATGATTCAGTTTATGGATGCCCGCCACGTAAGGGTGTTTGGGGAAAACAGTTTGTACAATGCCGTGCTTGAGCAGCTGGAGCTGCCCAATGCCTGGGATCAACCCGCAAACGCCTGGGGATTTGCGCTAGTGGGGATTGAAGCGTTGGCGCGCTACCCCGAAGCAACGGTGGTGATCATCGACCCGCTGCCCATAGGAGCAGAAGAGCAACTGAAAAGAAGTGGCCTATGGCAGCAGCTGCCTAGTGTGCAGCGTAATAGCCTACTTCGCCTGCCACCGGTATGGAGCTTCGGCGCGCTCCCCTCCGCCCAGCGCTTTGCCCGCGAGTTGACCAAAGCGCTGGCGACACAGGGCAGGGGCTAGATTTACAGCCCGAAGATAAAGTAGGATTAATTAAGCGGTCGTTAATTTAGCGAGGGAATGCAATGACACTAGCCATTGTCGCCACGCGTGCAGGCGTAGGCTTAGACGCCCCTGCGGTACATGTGGAGGTGCACTTAGCCAATGGTTTGCCGGGGCTAACGCTAGTGGGCCTTCCAGAGACAGCGGTAAAAGAGAGTCGCGAACGGGTGCGCAGTGCGCTCGTCAATGCGGGCTTTGATTTCCCTAACACGCGACGTATCACCCTCAACCTCGCCCCTGCCGACCTGCCCAAAGAGGGCGGGCGTTTTGACCTCCCCATTGCCTTGGGTATTCTTGCGGCCTCCGGGCAAATCCCGGTGGAAGCACTCGAGGGCATGGAGTGTGCAGGAGAGCTCGCCCTGGATGGTAAGCTGCGCGCCGTTCCTGGGATACTGCCCTTTGCCCTGGCCACTCGCCGGGCCAAAAAAGCGCTGATTATTCCCCGCGCCTGCGCCGATGAAGCGGCATTGGCAGGTGATTTACCGGTGCTGCCTGCCGATACCCTCTGGCAGGTGGTGGCCCACCTGCTCGGTCAGGAAAAAATCACCCCACACACGCTAAGTGCCTCGGTGAAAACCACCGCCCCGGTGGATGATCTTGCCGATGTGCGCGGCCAGCAGCAGGCCCGCCGCGCGCTGGAAGTCGCTGCGGCCGGTGGTCACAATTTGATTTTTGCAGGCCCGCCGGGAACCGGTAAGACGATGCTGGCCAGCCGCCTGCCGGGGATTCTGCCACCGCTTTCCGAAGAGGATGCGCTAGAGGTCGCCGCCGTGCGCTCAGTCTGCGGCCTGCCCTTAGAAGCCGACTGGGGCAAGCGGCCATTTAGACAGCCCCATCACAGCGCCAGCGCTGCGGCCTTAGTCGGGGGAGGCTCAAAACCCAAGCCCGGAGAAATATCCCTGGCCCATCACGGTGTACTGTTTTTAGATGAGCTGCCTGAGTTTTCCCGTCATGTGTTAGAGGTACTTCGGCAACCACTGGAAACGGGAGAGATCCATCTAGCCCGCGCCAGCCATGAACGCCGCTACCCTGCTCAGTTTCAGCTCGTCGCGGCAATGAACCCATGCCCCTGCGGCCACTTAGGCGACCCGCGCCAACGCTGTCAGTGCACCGCCAGTCAAATCCAGCGTTATCAAGCGCGCCTCTCTGGGCCTTTGCTCGACCGTATCGACCTGCAGGTAGAAGTGCCCGCCCTGCCGCCTGAGCAGCTTACCGCGCAAACCCAAGGAGAGTCTTCAGCAGCCGTGCGCGAACGTGTCATGGCCGCCCGCCAACGCCAGATGGAGCGTGGCGCACTGAATAGTCAGTTAAGCGGCAAAGCGTTGGAAGCCGCCTGCGCCCTTGATGATGAAGAGCGCGCGTGGCTGGCGGGTGTGCTCGAAAGGCTCAAGCTGTCTGCCCGTGCCTACCACCGCGTGTTGCGGGTCGCCCTTACCCTGGCCGACCTACAGGGCGTGCCAAAGCCCACCCAGCCGCACCTGATTGAGGCGATCAGCTACCGGCAACTGGATCGGATGTTAAAGGGGGCTTAACATAGAGAAGGAAGACTTACACCAGCGTTGGCGATGATGAACTCACTGAGGACGGTTTAGATGAGGATGGTAGTTGTGTCGGCAACTGATACCCTAAGCAACCCCATATGGCGATACTAAAGCCTAAAAAGCCACTAAAAGCTCTTAAGTCTCTAAACATGGCTTGTGTCAGGCCAAAATCGAAAAACGCCACAATCACCATCGCGCCACTGACCGACAAAATACGCACTCGCAAATTATCTCCTGCCCGTAGCAGTTTCTTAGTAAAGGCTACTGCAAAGGCTATATAGACCAGTAGCAAGCTGATAAACCCTATCCCACCTCGGCGGGCGAGGGTGTCAATCATGTCACTATGTAGCTGCGGATAATCAGCGATTCTTTCATAAAGAACCCCCTCAGCGGTTAATGCATCTAGCCAAACCTGTACACCGCCTTCCCCCACGCCCATTACA
>NZ_REBQ01000034.1 GCF_007692655.1 Halomonas sp. | reverse complement strand
CAACTTGACATAAGGTTTCCGGTTGCTCAGGCTATAAATCGTTTTCAATTGAACGTTCAAGAAAAAAACATAGTATTGCTACACACTCTGAACGCTCAATTCTTATCCTGAACACGAAGCCGCTATGCCACCGCGCCCATGGGTGTGTTTAGCTGTTTTTTTATGAGACAGCTCTATTGAGCTGCGTACATTTATGACCCAACTGACCCTTCAAGGTACGACCCATCAGGGAAACTTCCACGAGCTGACAGTTGATGTAGATGCAATTCTATTCGATAAAGACGGGACGTTACTCAACTTTGGCGAGCTGTGGATTGGCTGGTTCGATCAGCTAGTCGCGGCGACCAATCGCTATCTGCCCCCCCATCAGCAGCTCACTGCCCAGACGCTTTATCCACGAGTAGGCATTTACCCTGAAAGCCGCCTGTGGGACCCCACCGGTCCTCTTACCATCGGTTCGCTAGACGATATCGCTATTATTCTCGCCCTTAGCCTGTATGAATCGCATCGACTGCCATGGAACGAAGCGACTCAATTTACCCAGGATGCACTAGCGGATATTGAGCAACAGATAGACTGGTCAGCTCATGTAACGCCCGTTCAAGGCCTACTCTCCTTTCTTCAGCAATCAAGTCAAGTAGGCCTGCGTTTAGGCGTCGTGACATCCGACGACCAACGCAGCGCGCAAAAACATATACAGTTACTCTCGATTGATAAGCACTTTTCAGTGGTGCTTGGCCATGACCAGGTCGCACGCGGCAAGCCCTATCCCGATATGGTATTGGATGCTTGCCAACGGCTTGGCGTGCAGCCTGAACGGACATTGATTATTGGCGACTCCAATGGCGATATGGTCATGGGTAAACATGCCGGGCTGCAAGCCAGTATCGGCATCTGTGCGGCCCCACATTTAGACGGCAAACACTTGCTTAATGCCGACTGCGTCATTCGTCATTATGGCGATATTACTGTTCAAGACTGCTCAAAATAATGATCGACTAAAACAGGAATCTCACATGCCTACAGCACTTGATTTTTTAACCCGTCAAGCCAAACGCGGTGAACTATCACGCCGTGACTTTCTTAGCCGTGCCGCGGCACTCGGTATCGCCGCTCCCTTTGCCGGGTCACTGCTGACCAGCCAAGCTTTTGCCAGCACGGCTACTCCACAGCGCGGCGGCATCCTTAAAGCGGGCATGCAAGGGGGCGAGTCCACCGACAGCCTTGACCCGGCCAGTTGGACCAGTCAGGTACAGCACTCTTTTGGCCAATCCTGGGGCGAAGCACTCACCAACGTTTCACCAGAAGGCGAGTTAGTGCCCCGCCTTGCGGAAAGCGTTGAACCCTCTTCTGATGCGAGAACCTGGGTATTCAAGCTACGCCGCGGGGTTGAATTCCATAACGGCCAAGAGCTGACCGCTGAGGATGTCGTGGCCACCCTTGAGCGCCACTCCGATGAAGATTCACAGTCAGGCGCACTGGGCATTATGCGCGGCATTGAGTCAGTCAGCGCGACCGATACCTACGAAGTCACCATCACTACCGTGGAACCTAACGCCGACCTGCCCTTTTTGCTCTCTGACTACCACCTGATGATTCAGCCTAACGGCGGCAAAGATGACCCGTCCGCAGGTATCGGTACAGGGCCTTATAAGGTGGTTGAGTTCCAGCCTGGCGTGCGCCAAATTGCCGAACGCTTTGAGAATTACTGGAACCCGGATGAGTACGGGTTTGCCGATCAAATCGAAATTACGGTCATCAACGACCCCTCTGCGCGGACCTCCGCCCTGCAAAGCGGTCAGGTTCACATGATCAACCGCGTTGAGCCCCGTGTGGTTGAGATGGTCAACCGCCTGCCTAACGTCGTCGTTCATAACACATCGGGCCGCGCCCAATATGTCTTCCCCATGCACTGCGACACAGCCCCCTTTGATAACAACGACCTGCGTATGGCGCTGAAATACGCTATCAATCGCGAAGACATGCTCGATCGTATTCTGCGCGGCTTCGGCACGGTGGGTAACGACTTCCCCATTAATGCGGCTTACCCGCTGTTTCCTGACGATATTCCCCAGCGTGAGTTTGATCCTGAGCGAGCGGCTTATCACTACAAGAAATCAGGCCACAGCGACCCGATTGTGCTACGCACCTCGGATGTTGCCTTCCCTGGAGCCGTGGACGCTGCCCAGCTCTTTCAGCAAAGCTGCGCCCAAGCAGGCATCAACATGGAAGTTCGCCGCGAGCCAGGTGATGGTTATTGGTCAGAAGTGTGGAATAAACAGCCCTTCTGCGCCTCCTACTGGAGCGGTCGCCCCACCCAGGACCAGATGTACTCCACCGCTTACATCTCCAGCGCAGACTGGAATGACACACGCTTCCACCGCGATGACTTCGATGCCCTGGCCAGGGAAGCACGCGGCGAGCTGGACGAAGCGCGGCGCACCGAGCTGTACCGCGATATGGCCGTGATGGTTCGCGACGAAGGCGGCCTGATCTTACCGATGTTCAATGACTACATTGAAGCCACCGGCCAGGAAGTTGGCGGCTGGACCGCAAATCCAATGGGCGAAATGATGGCTGGCTTCGCCCTCTCCAAATGTTGGCTGAACGCTTAATATCGGGACGCCGCTATGAACTTATTCGTTGTTAGATTGATCGCCCAGCGCATTGCGCTGGGCCTCCTATTACTGCTTGCCGTCTCGGTGTTGATTTTTGTAGGCACGCAACTGCTGCCTGGCGATGTAGCCCAGTCAATTCTGGGTCAAAGCGCTACTCCTGAAGCCGTCGACAATCTGCGCCGTGAGCTGGGATTGGATCAGCCCGCCTGGGTAAGGTACTTCGACTGGTTAGGTGGCATGCTGCAAGGTGACTTGGGCACTGCCCTTTCCAATCGCCAAGACATTGGCCAGTCGCTATGGGGGCGCGTGGGTAATACGCTGTTCCTGGCTTTTTGGACCGCCCTGGTAGCCGTTCCTTTGGCTATCCTATTGGGTCTCGTGGCGGTTCGTTACCAGAGCCGCTGGCCGGATAAAGTCATTTCTGGCTCCACCCTAACGGCGATATCACTGCCAGAATTTTTCATCGGTTACCTGATGATCTACGTGTTTGCGGTTCAATTTGGCTGGTTCCCCAGCGTTTCTACGGTGCATAGCAGTATGAGCCTGGGCGAGCGACTACACGCTATTGCGCTTCCCGCGGCCACACTTACCCTGGTGATTCTCGCCCACATGATGCGGATGACTCGCGCCGCCATCCTCAACGTCATGCAGTCGCCCTATATCGAAACTGCCGAGCTGAAAGGACTTCGCTCTTTCCGCATCATTGCCCGCCATGCGTTTCCTAATGCCATCGCGCCGGTGGTCAATGTGGTCATGCTTAACTTGGCGTTTTTGATCGTGGGGGTCGTCGTGGTCGAGGTGATTTTCGTTTACCCCGGCATGGGCCAGTACTTGATTGACCATGTTTCCAAGCGCGATGTGCCCGTGGTGCAAGCCGTTGGACTTATTTTTGCAGCCGTTTATATCGGGTTAAACATGCTGGCGGACATCATCGCCATTTTGTGCAACCCACGCCTGCGCCATCCCAAATAAACGCGTGTTCCATCAGGCAAAAGGATCGGGAATGCAACTCAATGTCTAAATTTAGCACCCTGTTAAAGCAGCTGCCGGTCACCGCCTTCGTCGGGCTGCTGCTCACCACTACCTTTATCATTATGGCGGTATTCGCCCCATGGCTAGCGCCCTACAGCATGTCGGAAAGCGTTGGTGAAATGTGGCTGGGTCCATCAGCGGATTTCTGGCTTGGCACCGATAATTTAGGCCGCGACTTGCTTTCGCGGCTAATTTACGGGGCACGCACCACCATGACCATTGCCGCTTTGGCCACTGCCCTGGCGTTTTCATTAGGCTCGATACTGGGCATTCTAGCGGCGGTTTACGGCGGTTGGGTCGACCAGTTAATTTCACGTGGGGTGGATATTTTAATGTCGATCCCTACGTTAATTTTCGCCCTGGTTATCCTCTCGGTAATGCCCAGCACCATACTCATGTTGATTTTGATTATGGGGGTTCTCGACTCTACCCGCGTGTTCCGTATCTCACGAGCCGTCGCGGTGGATATTAACGTGATGGATTTTGTTGAAGCCGCACGCCTGCGCGGAGAAGGAAAGCGGTGGATTATTTTCCGTGAAATTCTTCCCAACGCATTAACCCCACTGGTTGCCGAGCTGGGGCTACGGTTTATTTTTGCCGTACTGTTTCTTTCTTCACTGTCGTTCCTGGGGTTAGGCGTTCAACCGCCAGAAGCCGACTGGGGCAGTATGGTGCGTGAAAACCGCCAGGGCATCGTGTTTGGTGTGCCTGCTGCGCTAATACCCGCTGGGGCCATTGCGCTACTGGCAATCTCCGTCAACCTTGTCGCGGACTGGATTTTACGCCGCACTACCGACCTGAAAGGGGGCCGCAGTGGCTGATACGCTTCTTGATATCCGCAACCTGAAAATTGAAGCCACCACCTATCCCCCTGGCGAGCCCCCCCAGGACATTACGATCGTCGAAGGTATTAACCTGACCCTCGAGCGAGGCAAGGTGATGGGGCTAATCGGTGAGTCTGGGGCGGGGAAATCGACCATTGGTCTATCGCCGGCTGGCTACGGTCGAGGCGGCGTGCGCTTAACCGGCGGCGAAGTGCTGATCAATGGCCGCGATGTGCTTAAAGAAGGGCCCGCCGGACTGCGCAATCTGCGCGGCAAGGCGGTCTGCTACGTGGCCCAATCGGCGGCTGCCGCGTTTAACCCGGCACAAAAGCTAATGGAACAGGTCATTGAAACCACCCTGCTGCACAAGCTGGCCAAACGCCCAGAAGCAGAAGCCCGTGCGGTAGAACTGTTTCGTCAGCTCGGCCTTCCCGACCCTGAACATTTTGGCGATCGTTACCCCCACCAGGTCTCGGGCGGACAGCTACAGCGGGCGATGACGGCGATGGCCCTCTGCCCTCAGCCCGACCTGATTATCTTTGATGAGCCCACCACAGCGCTTGATGTGACCACTCAGATTGACGTGCTGGCGGCGATTAAGCACGCGATCAAGACCACCGGAGTGGGAGCACTCTATATTACCCATGACCTGGCCGTCGTTGCCCAGGTCGCCGATGACATTATGGTGCTGCGTCACGGGAAGATGGTTGAATTGGGCAGCGCCCAGCAAATCATTGCCGAGCCTAAAGAAGCCTACACTCAGGCGCTTGTTTCAGTACGCTCCATTGAGCACTCGGCGAAAGCCCCCACTGAGACACCGTTACTCAGCGTGGACAATATCAGCGCGGCGTATAGTAACAACGCTCAAAATGTCCTGAACAGCATCAACTTGGCACTCTCACCGGGGCAAACCCTGGCAGTCGTCGGTGAGTCTGGCTCTGGAAAATCGACGCTGGCGCGTGTGATTACTGGCTTGCTGCCCCCTAATCAGGGCCAGATTCTGTTCGATGGTCAACCGCTGCCTGCGGCATTGAAAGCCCGGGATAAAGAGACGCTGCGCGAATTACAGATGATCTACCAAATGGCCGATGTGGCAATGAACCCACGCCATACCGTCGGCACGATCATTGGTCGCCCCCTGACGTTTTATTTCGGTTTAAGCGGAAAGGTCCGCCATCAGCGGGTGCTTGAGCTGCTCGAAGAGACGGAGCTGGATGCCAGTTATATTGACCGCTACCCAGCGGAGCTTTCCGGGGGGCAAAAACAGCGCGTGTGTATCGCCAGAGCGCTGGCGGCTAATCCTAAACTGATCATTTGCGACGAAGTGACTAGTGCCTTAGACCCCTTGGTGGCTGATGGGATATTAAAGCTACTGCTGCGTCTGCAGGCGCGTGAAAATGTCGCCTACCTGTTTATTACCCACGACTTGGCCACGGTAAAAGCCATCGCCGATTCAATTGCCGTTATGCACCAGGGGAATGTCGTACGTTATGGCACGCGTTCGGAGGTTTTATCTCCCCCCTTTGACGACTATACCCAGACGCTGCTGGCATCAGTGCCGCAAATGAAAATTGGCTGGCTTGAGGAGGCAATACAAACACGCTCAACAACCTGACATGCTCTTTACTGCGTAAACGGTAAATTAGCCATTACCTAAACGATTAACTTGCTAAAAAAATATGCATTCTTTTGGAAATACGCGGGTTCTATTCGTTTTAATCACGTATTGCAATGCAATATAGATTGATAAGATAGCGACGTTTTTAATGCTTATCCCAACAACTTAACCATGGGAAAAAACGTCGCATGCCTACGTTTTGCCAGCCACCCCGCCAGCCACGATTTGCTCGTCGCTGGCTTTTTTTGTTAGCAACCCTTCTTCTACTCGCCAGCCCCAGCGCGTTTGCAGTAACCGGCGACATAGACCTGACAACTTCTGTCGTTGGTTTTTTTGCGGTCGCCATTTTTGTCATGGCGTATGCCCTAGTCATGGCAGAAGAAAAAATCCACATGCGCAAATCCAAACCGGTGTTGGTAGCGGCTGGCATCATATGGGGCCTCATCGGCTGGGTGTATGTGCAAAACGGCATGTCGGAAGCCTCTGAATATGCATTCCGTGTAACGCTTCTAGAGTTCACCGAGCTGATGCTGTTCTTGCTGGTGGCCATGACGTATATCAATGCGATGGAAGAGCGCCGGGTGTTTGATGCATTGCGCTCATGGATGCTGCGTAAAGGATTTAACTACCGAACGCTGTTTTGGCTTACCGGTGGCTTGGCTTTTGTGCTGTCGCCCATTGCCGATAACCTCACCACCGCCCTGCTGATGTGTGCAGTCGTCACCAAAGTGGCCGAAGGCGACCAGCGGTATATTAACCTGGCCTGTATCAATATCGTGGTTGCCGCCAACGCGGGGGGTGCGTTTAGCCCCTTTGGCGATATTACCACCCTGATGGTGTGGCAGGCCGGCATGGTGCCCTTCCAGGACTTCTTTATCCTGTTCTTCCCTTCGCTGGTCAATTTCCTGATCCCCGCTACCATCATGAGCCTGTTCATTAAGGATGAGAAACCCGCCAGCGTGTATGAAGATGTATGGTTGAAGCGCGGGGCTCGACGCATTGTGCTGCTGTTTTTATTGACCATTACCACCGCTGTCCTATGCCATGTAGTGCTCCACCTGCCCCCGGTATTGGGCATGATGACCGGCCTTGGCTATTTACAGTTCTTCGGCTATTACCTGCGCCGCAGCCTGCCACGCTCACTGGAGCGCAAGCGCGAACGCTACAGTCGCCGGGGCGACGACCGTAAGCTTCAACAGCTGGGCAGCGTCGTGCCCTTTGATGTGTTTAACCGGGTGGCCCGCGCAGAGTGGGATACGCTGCTGTTCTTCTATGGGGTGGTGATGTGCGTTGGCGGACTTGGCTTTATGGGCTATCTCGGCCTGCTTTCTGAAGCCCTTTACACCGGCTGGAACCCTACCGCAGCAAACATTGTATTAGGCGTGGTCTCCGCCGTGGTCGATAACATACCGGTCATGTTTGCCGTATTGACGATGCAACCTGAGATGTCCCAGGGCCAATGGCTGTTAATAACCTTAACGGCTGGAGTGGGGGGCAGCTTGCTATCGATTGGCTCAGCAGCGGGGGTGGCAGTGATGGGCCAAGCAAGAGGGGCCTATACGTTTATGGGCCACTTGCGCTGGTCTCCAGTGATCATGCTTGGCTATATCGCCAGTATTTTGGTTCACATGTGGATCAATGCGGATAGCTTTACGCTGTTTAGCTGATACCGCGGTTGTTAGCCAAATGCATTCCCCTTTCCAGCCTGCTGGAAAGGGTTTTTTATAAAGCTCAATAGGCCTCGAAAAGATACTCAATCGGCGTTGGACGACCAAAAAAGTAGCCTTGATAGCGATAACATCCATGGCCTCTTAACCAATCTAGCTGCTCTTTTTGCTCTACCCCTTCGGCCACAACGGTTAACCCTAAACTCACCGCTAGCAGAATCGTGGTATCGACAATCGCTGCATCCGTTTTATCGGTCAATAGCTCACGAATAAAGGATTGATCAATTTTCAGCTCATCCAGCGGTAAACGTTTCAAATAACTTAACGACGAATAACCGGTGCCAAAGTCATCCAATGCAAAGCGAATGCCCTGTTCGCGTAGCTTTAACATAGTAGCGCGTACCCGAACCGGTTCACGCATTAGCAAACTCTCGGTTACTTCTAATACTAAACGGCTTGGCGGTGCCTGAGTAATCGCTAATAGCTCCTCTACATCACTCACAAACCCTGGATTCTGAAACTGAACGGAGCTTACGTTGACGGAAATGCTCAGGGGCGCATACGCCGTTTGATGGGACCATTTGGCCAACTGCTCACAGGCTGAACGCAGCACCCAGTAGCCGATGGGTATAATCAGCCCATTTGCTTCCGCGATAGGAATGAACGTTGCGGGAGAGACCCAGCCCCGCTCAGGATGATACCAACGCAGTAGCGCCTCAACGCCGGTGGTGACACCTTGGTGGTCGACCTGCACTTGGTAATGCAGCGCTAATTCATTGCGCTCAAGGGCCTTATATAAATCGGCTTCCAGGCTAGCCCGCTCCAAGACGCTGGTCTGCATCTCCGTATTAAAAAAATAGAGCGTGTTACCCCCCGCACTTTTAGCCTGCTGCAGTGCCATATCGGCCTGTTGCAGCACGCTATCCATGCTGTATTCGCATCCGCTAAACAGTGAAATACCAATACTCGCGCTTATGTGCAGCGCGTGGCCGTTATGCAATTGGGTAATCGTTTCCAGCATCTGGCGCGCTATACGCTCAGCCTTGTGCGTAGCTTCCGCCTGCTGCTCACCCAAGTTATTCACCAACACCACAAACTCATCGCTGCTAAAACGTGCCAACGTCGCCTCTGGCTCAAGCCGTTGACGCAATTGTTGAGCAACACTTATCAAAAGCTGGTCACCACTCTCATGACCTTGAATGTCGTTAACCAAGCGGAAATTATCTAAATCAATGACTAATATAGCGCTGTGCGTCTTTGCCCACTCTTCTTGCAGAATAGCTGAGGTTAATGACTCCATTAGCAAGCGACGATTGGGCAGCCCAGTGAGCGGATCATAAAAGGCCAGAAAATGGCTGCGGGACTGCATTTCCAGATAGTCAGTTAGCTCGGTTGAAATACCACATAAGGAGGGTGGCGCGCCCGGCGACATCACCAGCGGCATTTTAATCGATAGGAAGGTTCTTACTAGGCTCTCGCCCTGCAAGACAGCACTCTCTTCTATCGTCCTCTTTTGACCCGATTCCAGCACTTCGTTATCAATGAGATCAATCTTAGCCGCGGTGCCTGGATCAAAAAACACTTCGTCACGCTTACCGACTATCTTGTCTGGCGTTAGGCCAAATAAATCGCATATGCGTTGGTTAACGTATTGATACTCTAAAGTAGGTGATTTGATGTAAATATAGGCGTCTACATTATTCATGATCGTCGCCAGTATCTCTTTATTGCTCTGCAACAGCGCTCGATTTTGTTGCATACGGCGCTTGAGCAGTATATTGCCTAATAGAGCTAAGCAGAGAAACACCACCAGCAGCACAATACTCCAACGCCCCAGGTAATCATCAAAGCGGCGTAGAAGATCCATCGGCAGCGTTGCAGCAGAAGCTGACAAGGCCCCACCAAGAGTATCACTCGCTTCGCTTTGCGGTGCGTATAGCAATACTCCAAGTGCAACACCTACGCCAATCTGAGCAAACCTTCGCGTTGAGAACAGATATTCAAACCATGAGTGGCTAGTAGCAACCGCTACCACAAATCGCATAGTAACGGCTCACTGCCCAGGCATGGCAAGTGGACCTGCACGGTCTACCACACGCTTCCATGCCTCATCTTGCTCAATCCGTGACACAAAGGCAGCGATGGCAGGGTACCTATCAAGCGATTGGATTGAGGCAATTGCCTGCAGCGGAAAACTCATTTGGATATCCGCACCACTAGGCCATGGAGTGGCAAAATTACCGTGCGCCAACAGGTGCTCATTAATAAACGCAAGGTGCTGATTAATTTGCGGCTTCAAAAAGCGTTTGCTTACCGTATCGCTAATCCCTTTCGCCAAGGGTTTGATTAACCACGGGGATTGCTTGGGAATTTGACTAAAGACGAGCTGCATCACCAACAGCGGCATTAATGAACCTTCGGCGTAATGAAGCCAGTAGCGGTAGTCTACCCAGGCTGACATATCGTCAGGCGAAGGCTGTAGACGACCGTTACCATAGCGCTGAATAAGGTAATCAATGATGGCTCCCGATTCAGCGATAGTGAGATCACCATCGGTAATCACCGGTGATTTGCCGAGCGGGTGAATTTTTTTCAGCGACGTGGGCGCCTGCTGTGTTTTGCCATCACGCTGGTAAACAACCACCTCATAATCCAACTTCAAGACTTCAAGTAGCCATAAAATTCGATGCGAACGAGACTTTTCCAAATGGTGAACGTGAATCATAAACACTCCATAGGGCTGAGCAGTACGCCAGCATTGCACTGGCGCCAGTTATCCTTTCCGCAGGCACATTCAGCTTAGTATGATAATGATCATTAAAATAGGATCAGTAGACTAAGGTTAGCACCAACGAAACAAAGTACCCTATGGGGTGTTGCTCTAAAATCGTTATGAACGATGCACGTGGCGCCAGCGCGCCAATAGATCCGATGGCGACCACTTGCCTTGCAACCAGGGGGCCAGCAAGCGCATCGAGAGTGGAATAAACACAAACACCATCACCGGCGTTAACACCAAGGTGCTTACCACTACCCGAGGAACCAGCGCCCAGTCGGCCACGACGCCACCAAATACCCACTGGAACAGTAGCGAAACGGGGAAAAACGCTAGCCATACCGCAACGGCTTGTTTCCAGCGTGGCGGCGCGCTACTACCTGCGGTTTGAAACCAGGCATCCAAGCCGGTAGCCCGGTGCTCATGGGGCGCTTCATAAAGACCTTTGCCCCGGGCGAGCCAAGCATGGCGGGATGCAGAGTGCTCCCAAGCAGCTAGGGTTTCGCTGCTGCTGAAGCGAAATATAATCTGGTACTCATCATCATCTGCAGGAGGCGCTAATACGCCCGAACCAAGATAGCCAGCAAAATCGGCGGCAAGCTCGCGCCCTTCGTTAAGCCAGCGATTAAAGTCATGGTAGCGGCCGTGCTCAACGCGACGGGCCACCATCAGTGTGACGGGTGAGGCAGACATGGTATATCTCCTAATGTGTCGACAGCCAACGCCGGGTAAGCAGGCTGTTAGCCTTCAAGCGGGTAAGCCTGAAAGCTCAGTTACCACATTATACAAGCAATATTGATACCATGTTATGTCTGTTTGCTGATTGACACTTCACGCCTGGCGACAGGCTGGGGACGCTCACCGCGCTGGAAAGCGCATACGTGCTCAAAGATATGCATGGCGCTACGTATTGCTTCGGCTTCTTGCGGGTCAGGCGCTAATAATGGGCCCTTGTGCTGGCCTTCAGAAAGCACAAGGACTTCTACCTCGCTTTTATAACGGCTCAGCAGGTGCTCTAGATTCATGCGAATGCAGTGCAGCTCCAACCCAAATGCTTCACGCTGATCGGAGCGTTTAAGTATGTCCATAGGGTTCGTAGCGACTTCAATCAAATTTTCCAAAGTAGCCAACACCAGTTTCTCGGCGCTGTTCAAATTGGGAATAACGGAATAAATGAGTTCATTTAAGGTTATCGATGCTTCATTGCGGTGCATACACAGCTCAAGGTTTGGGTAAGGGGGCTATACTGATAAATCGGCCTTGCTCGGAAAAACTTAATCGATAAACACCATGCACGCCGTCACGGTTCACCACACGGCGAATTGCCTCAGCAGGGAACACCACCCACCGCCCATCCAGGCTCCGTGTACGCACGTTAGCAACGCGCCCTTCGTAGTGAGCTAAGCACTCGTCATAGGTAAGATTAATGACTACATCAATGTTGGGCATAGCGTAGCGCTGCATTAATAAGGCTAAAGATTATTCATTACTGAGACGAAACACCTCGCGCTAACTTGCGCTCTCGGCATCGCTCGCTAATACTTCATAGTATCCCAACTTATAACTTGCCGGTAATTCAATATGGCCGTCTCTTTGATGAACTCCTCCTCTGGGTTTGCTTGGCCCTTGCCTGGGAATGGCGGTCCCTCGCCGCGTGTCGAGACAGCATCGAGCCAAAACGCTACCAATTCAGATCCCAATACGGCATCGCTTAGCGACGCTGAAAGCGACCAAGAGAACGGTATGGTGACAGGCCCTACACGGGCTGATGGCACACCCATGGCAGCGGAAGAGATCCAATATCTGGAACAGCTTAAACAGACGGATAGAGCAGTACGCCAGCATGAGATGGCTCACCAAGTGGTAGGCGGCCCCTATACGGGAAGCGCCAGCTACGAGTATGAAATTGGCCCTGACGGCAAACGCTATGCCGTAGCGGGAGAAGTGTCGATAGACTACGGCCCCGTGCCCGGCGACCCCCAAGCCACTATTGAAAAAATGCAAACTGTGATCGCCGCTGCCATGGCGCCAGCAGACCCGTCCCCTAAGGATTACCAAGTAGCCGCCCAAGCCCGGCAGTACCTGTTGGAAGCCAAGTTAGAGGCCGCCATGCAACGCAGTGAAATGGAGCAAGCACGCAGCTCAGGTGCAGCGACGACGCCACCTGCAGAGCAGGCAGCTTAATGAAGAGCATGGCCGAGTGAGCGCCACTCCCGACGCACAGGCCAGCTCGCTAACCAATCGGGCACTACACGGGCGGGCATAGGTCGTGCAATTCCATAGCCTTGCGCCAGCTCGCAGCCCAACGCCATCAATGCTTTAGCGTGCTCTAGCGTTTCCACGCCTTCCGCCATCATCGGTCGTTTAAAACGATTTGCCATATAAATAACGCTTTCCACAATGGCCATATCGTCTTGGTCGATGAGCATATCGCGAACAAAACTTTGATCGATTTTAATCAGGCTAACCGGTAGCTGGCGCAGATGCGTTAGCGAAGAAAATCCAGTACCAAAATCATCGATTGCAAAACTAACGCCCAGCGCTTGGCAACGGGACATGTTTTGTAAAGCAGCTTGCACATCGTGCATGGCTGCGCTCTCTAATACTTCAAGTTTTAACATGGCTGGTGGCACATCAGGGTGCTGTCTCAACAGCTCATCTAACCGTTGGCTAAAATTACTCACTAGCAAATGCGTTGGACTAATATTCACGCTGATGGGTAGCGCAATACCTTGAACATGCCATGCAGCTAACTGGCGAAGCGCCTGTTCAATGACCCACTCCCCCAAGTCGACCTCAAGCGAGGTTGTATCAATGATGGGCAAAAATTGGGCAGGAGATAGTAGCCCCCGAGTAGGATGCTGCCAGCGAATCAATGCTTCCAAGCCAACAACATTGCCACTGCGCATATCGATTTGGGGCTGGTAATAAAGACACATTTCATCATGCGCTAGCGCATCAATAAAACACTGGCGCTGTTCGTGACGGACTTGAAGCATACGGTCATGGGCAGGGTCAAAAAAATGAAAGGTGTCTCGCCCACGCTGCTTGGCACGGTACATTGCCTGATTAGCATGGCGTAACAGTACATCCCCCTGTACATGGTCATGTGGGTAAAACGTCACGCCTAGGCTGGCCGTTAAATGGACGCTTTGCCCATCAATCATTAACGGTTGGCGAATTAACTCAAGCAGCTGGTTAAAAAAGTCCTCGTCTACGCCCTGGTGCAGCAGAAGAACAAATTCATCGCCACCCACCCGGGCCAATACATCATCACCAAACAAAAGGTGACTAATACGCTGAGCAAACGACGCCAGCAATGTATCACCTACTGATTGGCCCAAACGGACATTAATATTTTCAAAGTGATCAATATCTAACGCGCAAATCGCCAGCGGCATGTGGTTTTTTTCAGCGTGCAGCATCGACTCTTGAATTAGCTGAGTCAGCAACTGAAGGTTAGGAAGCCCTGTCAGTGCATCAAAATATATGTCACGACTTAGATGGCGCGCATGGGCAGGAATGGCAGAAAGATCCGCAAGCACAATCACATGGTGATGGACGTTACCCATTGCATCACGGACGCGGTTGACTGACATCATTCCTGGGTAAAAATGGCCGTCATGACAGCGATAGCTCACTTGGCTTTTACTGCGGTCGCGCAGCATCACCTCTTCACCTTTCTGGCGTTTTCCTCTGCGATCCTTCAACGGCAAAATGCTAAAAGCTTCTGGTGTCTTGCCTTTCACCTGTTCGAGAGAAAAGCCTGTCAGCTCGCAAAACGCCGGGTTCACGTCCACGACGCGATTTTCCGCATCGGTGATAATGATCGCCTCATTGGCATAATCAAATACCGACCCAGCGCTAAATGATGTATCGCTGGCGGAAGCGCTAGGCATGGACTTAGTTAGCGGTAATGGCCGTACTGCCTGAGAGGAGTGTTGAGACAATGACGGTTCCTTTGACAGTTTCAAGGACTGATACATACGTCTCTATTTTCCTCGTTAGTTGTTGTAGTGGTGGTATTCAGTGCCAAACCATCACGTTA